>CAYLLD010000030.1:0-22110 GCA_964384315.1 uncultured Rhodobacterales bacterium
AGCCATGTTTCGTACTCCGCCCCCTGGGGCATAAGCGCGCCGCGCTGCAAGACAGTCACGGCGAAGCCCGCGCTTTCGATTTTTGCAATCAACGCGCCCTCGTGGTCACGGCAGATGAACCGCGCCTGCCAGCCGCGCGCGCGCGCCGCCTCGGCAAGGGTGAGCGAGCGCATCACATGACCGCCGCCGATCACCGGGGCGCCGTCTACGCGAAACGCCAGCTTCATGTCGGGCTAGGGCCGGGATTAAGGGCGCGGAGCATCTGCGTTGCCAGTGCTAAATCCTCTGGTGTGTCGATGTCGCACACCCGATCTGGCGGCAGAACCACTGGCGCAGCCCCATCCCAAACCCGCGCCGCCGGATCACCCCAAGTTGCCGCGCGCGCCCAGTAGAATTGGCCCGCATCGAAATAGGCCGGTTCCAAATCCTGAGAGCGTTTGGGCATGGCTGCGGCGTTCACAGGGACAAGCGCGCCATCTGCAAGCCGATAGGCCCTCTCAATCGGTGTGCGATATTCGCCAACCGAAAATGCCCAAGTCGCACCGCGCTCAAGCGCTGAAAGTCCGCTTTGCAAATCCTCCGCGCGCAAGAACACAGCGGTTGGGTAGATGCAGGCCACGGGCGTATCGCCGGGCAGGGCCAAGCGGGCCACCGCGTCTTGGATCACCTCGGTTGTGCCAGTGTAATCCCCCGAGAGATCGCCCGCGCGCAAAAACGGGACCTCGGCCCCCGCCTCGCGGGCCACCTGTGCGATTTCCTCGTCGTCGGTTGTCACGACAATGCGGGCAAATAGGCCGGAGGCGCGCAGAACGCCCAAAGGCCAAGCGATCATCGGGCGATCCAATAGCCGAGTGATGTTCTTACGCTTGATTCGCTTCGAGCCGCCGCGCGCTGGGATAATCGCGATAGGTTTGGCCACAGTTGGTCCTCGATTTCGTCATTGCGTCAAAAGCCTGCCCCTTTTGCGGCTTTGGCGGCCCACAGACAACCCGACACTTAGGCTTTTACGTAGCCCTACCCAATGACCTAGCGGCGGCATTGTTTAACGCTGACCCTAGGCGCCGGGGACTGCGCTGCGAATATGAAACGATTTTATGAAGCCATTACAGCGGTCAATTCCTGACCAACTTCAGCGATAAATTTGGGTCCGAACTACATTTTTCGGCCCGTTGTGGGAGCAAATTATGTATTCGCACGAGTTTCAAGTGCCAAAACCGTGTTCGGGCATGTGTTCAACCTGTGTCCGCAAAGGCCGCGAGACCGCGCCAGCTTTGGTCCAGCAAACTGGCGCGGTCCGGCAGGACGACTTGAGCAAGAGCACGGGGAACAAAAACGCGGGGAATAAAAGCAAGGGTGAAACGACAAATGGTCAAAAGAACAGGGTCCAGCACAAGATTGAGGACTGGCTAAAGCTGCACGCTTTAACCTCGGTTGAAGAGCATCAAATTCGCAAAACCTTAGATCGGTTATGCGGATATCACAGGTCGCCGCTTGGGATTGCGGATCATCGGAGCGATCGCTTGATCGAGATCGATGAAACGCAAGCGGTGTCTGTTGTCACGCGGGCCATCACGGCCCGGTTTCCGGCCCACACACAGGCGATCTCGACGGGGATCGCCGAAATTAACTTCCGCTTTCAATCGGGACGCGCTCTTGCCTTTCTTGACCCTGAAACGGGTCGACCAACCATTCGGATGGACTACCAACACCGGGCCCGTGATCTGATCACTCTGGCTCATGAAGTTGGTCATGGATTGCAGCTTGGCGCGACTAAGGGCCATTTCATCAACCCGGTTGATCGCGAATTTTCCGCGTTTATCGCCGAAGTGTCTTTGGTTGATTATTTGCGCGAGAATGGCTCTGATTTACATGGTCCCGTTGCGGCAGCCTTTGCCCACGATAACGCGATTTATCTAAGCAAGGACGCGCAGGCCCTCTCAGAGGCACTGGCCCGGCCGGGCACCCCCTACACTTACCATTTCAACTACCCATTGGCCCGGCTGGCGGCACTGCGGGCGGCAAGGGATTTGCCCCAAGAGCTGCTTTGGCGCGCATTTGAGGGTCGCTTGTCTGCGATCAGCTTTTTGGATGGCATAAAGGTGCTGCCCTCCGAAGACCGCGGCGCGCCGCGGCTTGATCTGTCGCAATACCGGGCGATTGGTGCGCGGTTTGAGCCACTTTTTCGGCGCTCTGGCCTTGCGGCAGAAACGGATATGCCGACAAGTTACAAGATCGCGCGCGACGTGACCGCTGCGGCGCATTGTGAGGTTTCAGCGAATGGATGGAGCACCGGGCGGGCGAATGGGCAGGCGAATGGGCAGGCGAAGGGGCGGGCAGATTACCACGCAGCGCTGGGGATGGCCTTGGCGGTTTTTGCGCAATCCAGCTACCACGCCCGGTTCCGGCCAAGCCGCTATTTCAAGCCACAGGTCTTGCGCCCGATAGAGCTACTCCAAGCACGGCTCTACGTCGATGATCAAGGCAGCCCTTGCGGGTTTTTATCCTGGGCCATGCTGTCAGAAACCGTGTTCCGTGACGTGATCGCGACGGGACGTCAGATCAAAGCGCAAGAGTGGAATTCTGGGCCAAAACCGCTGGTCTACGACTGGATTTCAACGCCTCAGACGACGCCTCAGATGGTGCGTGATTTGACCCATAACCTGTTTCCCAAAAACGTGATTCACGGCATCCGCCGCGCCCCTGACGGTTCGATCAAACGGATCGCCCGCATGCGTGGTAGCGCCGTAACCCCCGTGAAAGGCGCAACGTCATGAGCGTCTACATCAGTGAATTTCTGGCTTTGGCACGCTCCAAAGCCCGTGATCCCCGGTTCGAACTTTCGTCCGGGCAGTCATCCCAAACAATCGGCCTGCATGTGCGGGCAAACCCAATGAACCGGCACCGTCCTGACGCGAAAATGCGCGTGTGGCCTGCCTTTCACAAATCATGAAAGAGAAATCAAATGTCTAACTTCAATCCAGAAACTATCAATCTTGAGTTGCTCACAGATACCGCATTGGCGGCGCTGAGCCTCGATCTTTTTGCCCCGATTAGCTTTGGCGGCAACGAAGGCGATGAAGGCAATGAGAGCGACGAAGGCAATGAGTTCAACGAGGGCAACGAAGACAACGAAGGCAATGAAAACGACGAGAATAACGAAGGTGATGAAGGCGACGAAGGTAATGAAAACGACGAAGGCGACGAAGGTGATGAAGGTGACGAAGGCAATGAAAGCGACGAGCTGAGCGGCATCGACGAAGGCCAAGAAGGCGACGAAGACGACGAAGGTGACGAAAACGACGAAGGCGACGAAGGCAACGAAGGCGACGAAGGCGACGAAGATAACGAAGGCGACGAAGGCCAAGAAGGCAACGAAGGCAACGAGAGCGACGAAGGCGACGAAGACGACGAAGGCAATGAGAACGACGAAGGCGACGAGAACAACGAAGGCAACGAAGGTGACGAAGACGACGAAGGCAATGAGACCGCTGCCAACTTCGACGAAGGCAATGAGTTCGACGAAGATAACGAAGGCGATGAAGACGACGAAGGCAACGAACGCAACGAAGGCAATGAGTTCGACGAGGACAACGAAGGCAACGAGCAAGACGAAAGCAACGAGTCCAACGAAGGCAATGAAAGCAACGAGGACAACGAAGGCAACGAAGGCGACGAGGGCAACGAGTCCGAAGGCAATGAAGGCAACGAGTTCGACGAAGACGATGAAGGCAACGAACGCGACGAAGGCAATGAGAACGACGAAGGCGATGAAGGCAACGAAGGTGATGAGCTCGACGAAGGCGATGAAGGCAACGAAGGCAATGAGCTCGACGAAGGCAATGAAGGCAACGAGTTCGACGAGGGCAACGAAGACAATGAAGCTAGCGCTCTAGGCGAAGGCGACGAAGGCGACGAAGACGACGAAGGCAACGAAAACGACGAAGGCAATGAGGGCAACGAAGGCAACGAAAGCAACGAAGACAACGAAGGCAACGAAGGCAACGAATCCGACGAAGGCGACGAAGCCGACGAAAGCAATGAGAATGACGAAGGCAACGAAGGCGACGAAGGTAACGAGAATAACGAAGGCGACGAAGGCAACGAGAGTAACGAAGGCAACGAAAACAACGAAGACAACGAAGGTGATGAGGGTTTCTTCAACTTCGAAGACGAAGGTAACGAAGGCGACGAAGACGACGAAGGCAATGAAAACGACGAAGGCAACGAGAACGACGAAGGCAACGAAGGCAACGAAGGCGACGAAGGCGACGAAAACGACGAAGCCAACGAAGGCAACGAAAACGACGAAGCCGACGAAGGTAATGAGTTCGACGAAAACAACGAAGATGATGAAGGCGACGAAGGCGACGAAGGCAATGAAGCCGACGAAGGCGACGAAGGCGACGAAAACAATGAGAACGATGAGTTCGACGAAGGCGACGAGGGCGACGAAGCCTTCGAAGCCGTCTAAATTATCTTCCGCAAAACTGTTCCCGGCGCGTCATGCGCCGGGAATGCCCAAGTTTCTTTGTGACTATTTCCCCAGAAAATTTCCCCTCAGGAGTGCTCAGATGCAATCGCGCATAGGTCAGGTTTATCTCTCGGCGCCCGTGGTCATAGCCGCGGTGATCGCTGCGGCCTTAGCTACAGCCGCGCCGAGCCATAGCGAGCCGACCAAAATCACGCCCTTCGCGGCGAACGTCACGACCCATGTGCTGGCCCATGAGCTAGGCCATGCAGTGATGCGCGAATTTGCTCTGCCTATTCTTGCGAACGAAGAGGTGATGGCCGATGGTTTTGCCACCCTCTTGCTCACCCAGCGCACCCATGACGAGGCGCCTGCAATTGTCACCGACCGCGTTCTGTCTTGGATGCTTGAGGACGCCGAGGTGTCGCCGGCTGATTACGACATGATGGGCGAGCACGATCTGGACATTCGCCGCGCCTATCAAGCGGCTTGTCTGCTCTATGGTGCTGATCCGGCTGAGTTCGCCGATGACATTGCATGGATCGGGTTTTCCCAGCGCGATCTGGATGATTGCTCGGACACGGCCCCCGATCAAATCGCCAGTTGGCAGCGCATTCTTGCGCCGCATGTGATGGACGGCGCGGCATCGCAAAATGTCGAAGTAATTTACGGTGACGGCCCGCTTGCAGAGGCGATGAAGGCAAGCGGCGTCGTTGAAACAATAGCTGACATCGCCAGAGGATTTGATTGGCCTGCGCCCATCATAATCCATTTCGATCACTGCGGCGGCGGCGCCTCATGGAGCCGGTCCCAAAAGCGCATTTTGCTGTGTGACAGCTATGTTTTGCGCTTCGTCGCACAAGGCACCCAACTCTCTAACCACAATCCGTTTATCAACTAGAAAGATCGATCCTATGAACGTTCAAACAGACGATTTTAAAGCTGAGGCATCACACGGCCAGCAGTTCAAGCAAATGAATTTTTTCCCTACCAGCATCTTTTCGCTAGAGGCGGCTGATCCGGTGGCCCTGAACAAAGCAACGCTGGAGCATATCAACGCCGAGCGTGAGCGCGACGAAAAGGGCATTCAACGCTCGAACTTCCGCGCGCTGGGTGGGTGGCACAGCCATAACAGCCTGCATCAAGAGGCCGCGTTCAAGCCCATCGTTGATTTGATCTACGAAGCCACCGCGGGCCTTGAGGACGCGAACGGCTATCACGACAAACACCCGCTGACTATTGGCACCATGTGGTCGATCGTGAACCCTCCGGGCAGTTCGAACCGCGCGCATATCCATCCAGGTTGTCTGTGGAGCGGTGTCTATTACGTGCAGGCCCCTGAGAATTCGGGCGACATCGAGTTTATCGATCCCCGCACCCAAAATCTGGTGTCGCAGGCCAAGTATCAGCCGAATAAAAAGCGGCAAAAGCACTGCTGGACCAAACTGACCTTTTCGCCGCGCGCGGGGCGTTTGCTGATCTTTCCAAGCTGGCTGTACCACTCGGTCGCGCCGAACCTGTCGACCAATGAGGGCAAGGCGGGTGAGCGCATCATTATCAGCTTTAACCTGTCCCAATCGAAGGCGGCCAAGCCCAAGGTGGCCGCTGCGTCAAAAGCCAAGGGCGCGACTGTTCCTGCATAGCGGGCCCAGCCTAGCGGGGTGACTTTCCCAAGCCCCGCTGCCGTCGGTCTTGCAACCCAAGATCGGCGGCACTGGATGCGCCCGCAAGATTTGATCGCCAATGGATATACCAAAGTGAAAAATTCAAACCCGCTTCACCGTGCCTTTTGGGCCAATGCCTGGATTCTCGGATTTGTCATCGCCTTCAGCTTGCTCGCGGCGCTTTTGCAACTGACTGTGCCGCTGTTCATGCTGCTCATCTACGACCGCGTCGTGCCCGCGCGCTCTTACGAAACCCTCGTGGCGCTGGCGGTGATCGCCCTTTGCATGATCGCGATGATGGGGGTGATGGATTACGCGCGGCGGCGGCTCTTGGCCCGGTTTGGGGCGCGGCTGCAGAATGATCTTGAGGATGACACCGCAAGGTTAAACCCTGACGGCATCCCCCGCCTGACCACCAAGGAGGTTGGGCTTTTGGATGGGATCCGCAGCTTTTATCATTCGTCAACAGCCACGGCGATCATCGATATTTTATGGGTGCCGCTCTTTGTGGGTGCCGCCTTTGTTTTGCACCCGCGTTTTGGCATCACTGCGATTGCCGGCATCGTCGTTTTGCTGCTGATTTTTGCGTTGAGCCGTCTGTTGTCGCGGCATCGCGAAAGAGAGGCCGATGTGGCGCGGGACCGCGTAGGGGCGGTGGTGACGCTGCTCAAACGCTCGGCGGATGTGGTCTCGACCCAGCGGCTGTCCCATGCGCTACACGGGAATTGGAAAGAAGCCCGCTCAACCTCGCGCAAAAGCGCCATCGTTGCGCGGGATCGAACGGCGGGTTTTGAGATGCTGATGAACACCTGCCGCACCATGTTCTCGATCATCATCCTCTTTGTGGGTGCGACTTTGGTGCTGCAATCGAAAATCAGCACCGGGGCGCTGGTGGCTGGGGTGGTCCTGCTGAACAGAACGTTCCAACCTGTGACGCGGCTGATCAAAGAGTTCACCGCGATCGGGCGGGCGCGGGGGCGGTGGCGCGACCTGGAGGCCGCCTTTGATCGGCGTAGCACCACGCCTAGCAAAACCGTGGAGATTTCCGCGACTGATTTCGGCCTCAGCCTCGCCAGCGCCACGATTACCAGCGATTTTAATGCGGAGCGGATTTTCGAGCTTGCCGATTTGGACGTCCCGCCGAACGCGCTGGTGGAGATCACCGGGCCAAGCGGTTCGGGTAAGACGCTTTTGGCAATTTCGCTCATGCGTCTGCGCAAGCTTCAAGGGGGCACCGTGCGCGTCGGCGATCTGGACATCCGGCAAGCCCCGGCAGCGCGGCTTGCGGATTTGTTTGGGTATCTGCCCCAGCAACCACGCTTTGTGCCGGGCACGATTGCCCAGAATATCGCCTCTTTCGCCCCCGAGCCGGACGCCGCCGCGATCCTTAAGGCGGGCCGCGATGCCCATGCACATGATCTGATCCAAGCGCTGCCCAAAGGGTATCAAACCGAGATCGACGCCTTGGCCTCCAACCTTTCGAATGGGCACCGCCAGTTGATTGCGCTGGCGCGCGCGGTTCACGGGCAACCGCGCATTTTGGTGCTCGATGAGCCGGGGGATATCCTGAACCATGCTTTTGGGACTGGCCTAGAGGCCGCCATTGCGTCCTATTTGCAGAACGGGCGCTCGATCCTGCTTTTGGGGCGGCAGTCCTACAACATTCTAAGCACCGCACGCCGTTATGAGATTTTGGACAAAAAGCTTGAGCCTCTCGCGGTCAAAACCAAGCAGAAAAAGAAATTGGCCAGTGGTGGCCCAACCCTTGTGAGGCCCGCGTGATGAGTGAAATTGACACCCATATCTCGGTCAAACGCCCGATCATTATCGGCAGTTTGGCCCTTATCACCCTCGTGTTTGCTATCGGCGGCTGGAGTTTATCGACGGCAATCACCGGGGCGGTTGTCGCTACGGGCGAGATGCGCATTGAGGGGCCGATGCGGGTTATCAGCCACGAAGGGGGCGGCATCGTCGCCGAGGCCCTTGTGCAAAACGGCGATCCGGTCAAGGCGGGGGACACGCTGGCCACCCTTGAGGGGTCGGTGTTGCAGGCCCAGCTAGAGGGCGTGCGCTCGCGGCTCTTTGAGACCCTGACCGCCGAGGCGCGGTGGCGGGCGCAGGCGGGTGAAATCGACACCTTGGTCATCGGCCCAAAGCTGAAAGAGGTACGGGCCAAGTTCCCGCAGATTGAGACGCGGCTTGCCCGTCAGCAGAGCCAGCTTGATTTGGCACGACGGTCACTGGCCTCAAACATGACGCAAAAGGCGCGGATCATCGGGCAGATCGAGGCGCAAATTGCGGGCAAAGAGGTGCAGCTCGAAAGCCTCATTGTGCAAGTCGAGATTATCTCAAAAGAGCTGGCACGCACAAAGGATCTTTTGGGTCGCCAACTGGGGCGGCAGGCCGATCTTGCGCGGCTCGAACGCGATCATGCTGCCAAAAAGGGCGAGATTGGCGTCACGCGGGCGGAGATTGCTGAGCGCAAAGAGCGGGCAGTCGAGCTTGAAATGGCGATGCGGACCTTGGACGAGGATTTCCGCGTGGAGGCGTTGCAGAAGGTCTCGGACACCGAGGCGGATAAGGCCAAGCTGGTGGTTGAGCATGCCGAGCTGATGATGGAGTTGCGCAGCCTTTCGATTTTGGCCCCGGTTGATGGGGTGATCCACGACAGCCAGCTTTTTGGCGCAGGCTCGATGGTGGTTAAGGGCAAGCCAGTGGTGAGCATCGTGCCCACGAATGACGCGGTGATCGCGCGGGTGAAAATTCGGCCAAGCGACATTGATCAGGTCTATGTGGGGCAAATCGCATCCATCCGCCTGCAGGCTTACAGCGTGCGTTCAACGCCGCTCGTCGAAGGCAAGGTTCTGCGGATCAGCGCCGATACAAAGATGGATGCCGTGAGCAAAAAGGCCGTGTTTGAGGCGGAGATTGAGCTTGATCTGAGCCATCTTGGCGAGGGCTATGACGTGGATTTGGTCAATGGGATGCCCGTGACGGCTTTTCTCAAGACTGAGCAGCAATCCCCGGCGGAATATATGATCCGCCCGATTGCGGCGTTCTTTGCCACATCGTTTAGGGACACGTGATCTGTTTGGGGTGACCTAATTGGCAGGCTCAAGATCAAGCGCGCCAGCAATCATCGCAAGCTCGTTGACCGAACGGCTATCGGTTTTGCGATAAATGTTGGTGCGGTGGGTCTCAACGGTGCGCACGCTGATCGAAAGCTGCTGCGCGACCTCTTTGGCGGAATGACCATTCACCGAGGCCGCTAGGATTTCAATTTCGCGCGATGACAGGCCAAAGGCATTGCCCTTGCGGGCCACATTGCGCCGGGCACCAACCAGCCAATCGGCAAAGTCGCAGGGCAAGAACGAATAGCCCGCGCGCGCCGCGTTGATGGCATTGACCACGTCTTCGGTACCGGCCTGATGCGGCACCACACCAATTGCACCCATCGAGAGCGCCAAGAACAATTCCCGCGCGCTCGCCTTAGAGGCCATGATGACCACTTTGGTTTTGGGCGCGGCTTTTTGAACCCGCCGCAAAACTTCGATGCCGGACGGATGTTCGATCGACAAATCCATCAGCAGCACCTCGCATTGCAACTGTTGGCAGGCTTTGATTGCCGAGTAGCCATCCGCAACGGAGGCCGCGACGGACACGCTATCGATTGCGCCAAGAGCGCGGGAAATTCCGTCTCTTACCAAAGCGCGATCATCAGCGATTACAATATTCGTTTTGGACATAGTTCCACCCTCATGGACAACCATCTTAAGTCTTCAAATTGTCCCTGAATCCCAAAATCTGTTCACAGAACGTGAACGTGGGTTTCTGCTATTCAATGCTAGGATACGAATCATGTGATTTCGCATCGCAGCGAGTCCCCGTGGATTTCACAATACCAACATTACGAAGTTTTTTCACTAACTTTTTTGCCAATAGGGTACGCAAAGGTGGTTTTTTTGACCGAGTTCCACCGCTTACGATCAATTATTGATCGGTGGGACTACGGACTTAAATCCGCTGCCTGTCCCGGCAGCTTTTCCTGTGTCCGCACCTGTCCCAACTTGGGGCAATTCGCGGGATGCGTCGAAGGGTTTGCGGGCGCGAAAGACAGGATTGTTGGTCTCAATCAAAGACATCAAATCATCCAAAGGCGCCCCCAGCGAGGTTCCCAGCGCCACATCGCTGCCATCGGATTGCTGCGCCATGGCCGAGACCACCGAGGCAATCATTGGCTCGCCATCGCGCATGACAAATATCGGTGAGCCTGAGGCACCGAAATTCACGTCGCACGACAGGACAAGCGCATTGGATTGGCGGCGCAACAAATAACAAGGCTCTTGCAGCGCTGGCACCTCAGAGCGCTCTTTGGCGTATGAAACCACCGCAACCGCATCGCCGGGCAGCAACTCTTCGTAACGCGCAAAGGGTTTAACCACGGAGGCACGGATCGGGCTTTCCAGCTCAACGAGCGCAATATCCGCCGCAACGATCCGCAACTGGTCTTCGCCCTCGGTATCGTAATCGGGGTGGATCACCACCCGCCGCGCCTTGCGATGGGCAGCCATCGAGCCTTTGCGCCAACCGGCCAGAAAATGAATGCGATCTGGGGTAATGCGCCGCTTGGACTTAGGATGAAACATGCAGTGGGCCGCGGTGAGCACGAGGGTCTCGCTGATTAGTGCCCCGGTGCAAAACCCAGACCCTTGCACGTTGAGCCGCCCCACACCCTGCCACGCTTTCGCATCGTCAGCGGTCAACAACCGCCGCAAGGGCGCATCCGCTGTGGCCAAGCCCGGCAAGCTAGCGATCAAGAAACAAAAAAGGGCAAGACGTCTCATTGGTCCGAACCTCGTAGCGTGTTTTCGTCAAACACGACAGCAGATGGCTTTACAAGCACTGATCCGCAAATGGCTTAACCCGCCCTAGTCCGGGGTGCGGCGCAGATCTTTGTTAATCTGCACCCGTGCCGGATCACCGCTAAGCCGTGCGCGATACACCCCGGTGCTTTCGACAACCCGCATCACGTAATTGCGTGTCTCTGAAAAAGGGATTTTCTCGATCCAATTAATCGCGTCAACATTGCTATTGCGTGGATCACCAAAGCGCTCGATCCAATCAACTGCACGCTGGGGCCCTGCATTATAAGCCGTCGCCGCAAGCACCATCGAACCGTCGAACCGCTCGAGCATCCGGGCCAAGTAAGTCGTGCCCAAAGCGACGTTGTAATCGGTATCGTCGATCAGCTTATCCGCGTCGTATTTCAACCCCAGTCCCTTAGCGACCGAACGCGCGGTGCGGGGCATCAGTTGCATCAGACCGAGAGCACCCACGGGGCTTTTGACCTCGGGGTTGAACTCGGTCTCTTGGCGGGTGATAGCGAGGGCAAATTCGGGGGCGACGGTTTTCGTGCGCGCCACAGAGCCCATGATTGGATAATAGGCGGGCATGATCGCACGTCCTTGGGCTGCGCCATTTTTGGCTACCCGCAGGGCCATGTTGGGCCGTTTCAATTCGACCAGCAATTGCCCAAGCTGCTCTTGCTCAGCTTGGGTCATGGTCTCGGCCAAATGTGCAAAGAACCGCCCCGCTTCGTAGCGCTCGTTGGCGTAATGCAGCAGCAGCCCGGCGCGAAAGACCGTTGAGCCTAGAAAAGGCGAGGCTTTCCAGTCGTGGACGGTTTGGCCTGTAAGCGTTGGCTCAGGCGGGGCGTTGATGGCCTCGCGGGCGAGTTGGCCGTAAAAGCTAGTCTGAAACTGCGCGCCGATTTCCCAAGCTTCGCGGGCTTTCTCGGCGTCTCCGTTTGCCTTGTGGGCCCGGCCGAGCCAGTACCAAAGCCGCCCTTGTGAAATTGGGGTCACCGCAACCCCGCGCAGCTTGCGGAAATGTTCAACCGCGTCGCCGGGGCGATCCAGATAGGTAAGCGCGAGATAGCCCGAGAGCCACTCAAGATCGACAAACCCGTCTTCGTCTTTGCGTAGGAAATGCTTTGCGGCCAGATCGTAAGCAACCTGATTTTGGCCGTCACGCATGTAGTAACGCACCAGCCGCCTCCGTCGCTCTGCCCAAACCTCTGGCTCGCCCAAAGCATCCCGCGAGGTAGAACGGGCTTGGATCAGTTCGAGCGCAGTGGGATAGAGATCCCGGCGCATCCGCCACCTGAACCGCTCAAATGCCAGCCCCGGATCGCCCTTGAGCGTGGCAGGCACCGCGTCGATCATGTCATTCACCCGGTTTTGTCCTGCGCGCAGGGCCAGCCGCGCCTCGGCCAGCCGCCTTTGACCGGGGGGCAAAAGGCTCAGCATATTGCGCACGGCATTGCGCTCGCCGCGCCACAGCATCGTGTCGGTGCGGGCCCAATACTGGTTTTTAAGCACGTCGCTATAGGTCTTTAGGATATCGCGCTGATCCGTTTGGTTCATAGGCACGTTGGCCCAAGCGCGTTTGATCTCGGCCTCGGCGGCCTCTGTGCGGCCAAGCGCCTTGAGCGCCTCGGCCAAACGCAACGCGCCGCGCCCAGTTTGTGGCTTGGTGACGCTAAAGAACGCGACAATTTCTTGGGGCGGGCGCCCGGTCGGGATTTTCGGCTCTCCGGCGCGCTGCAAAAGCGGCAGGCCAGGCCAATCGCCGTGGCGGCGCACAAAGGCGGCATAGGCTTCCCAGCTTCCCAAACCTGCACGCAAGCTGCGCCAATTTAGGTAAATCTGCGCCGCATCATCCGGAATGGTCGCAGCAACCAAAGTGGCCTCTTGCCAATTGTCTGCCTTGATGGCGTCTATTACCGCTTCAAGCTTAGCACCGTTGTCGCGGGGTGTATCAGTGGGCGGGGTCTGGGCCGCACTTGGTTGCAATGTGGCAAGCCACAGCCCAGCCAACGCGGGCAGAGCCCTCGGGATCATCATAGTGAACGGTCGTAATGTGCCTACGAACATCTAGCCCTACTTTTTTGGGACGATATACAGGACGAAACTGTGGTTGTCGCCTCTAATACAGTGAACTGTGCGTGAGTTTGCCGGCGCTCTTGGTTTTGCCGAACCGACCATGGTCTAAAGCGCCTATTCATCCCCCGCAGCCGCCTTGCCCGCCCCACAAAAGCTCGCTAAGACGCGGAACCGCCAATAATCGCGGAAATCGCCAAGGAGTACGCCATGTTTAAGGGATCAATGCCAGCGCTTGTCACGCCGTTTTCGGACGGAAAGATCGACAAAGACGCGCTTAAATCCCTGATCGAGTGGCACATCGGTGAGGGCTCTAGCGGGATTGTCTCGGTGGGGACCACGGGCGAATCGCCAACCCTGAGCCATGAAGAGCATCGCGAGGTGATCCGTCTGACCGTTGAGGCGGTGGCGGGGCGTGTGCCGGTGATTGCCGGTGCGGGCTCGAACAACACGATCGAGAGCGTTGGGCTGATGCAATTTGCCGCCGAAGTTGGCGCTGATGCGGCCCTTGTGGTGACGCCCTACTACAACAAGCCGACCCAAGGCGGGCTGATCGCGCATTATCAGATGCTGCATGATTGCTGCGAGCTGCCGATCATTATCTATAACATTCCGGGCCGTTCGGTTGTCGATATGAGCCCCGAGACCATGGGTGTGTTGGCCAAGCTGCCGCGCATTGTGGGGGTCAAGGATGCCACCGGCGACATCACCCGCGTGTCCGATACGCGCATGAGCTGTGGCGCTGATTTTTGCCAGCTTTCGGGCGAGGACGCCTCAGCGCTGGGCTTTAATGCCCATGGGGGCGTGGGCTGTATCTCGGTCACGGCCAATGTTGCGCCTCGGCTTTGTGCGGCATTCCAAGAGGCCACGCTTGCGGGCGAATATGCCAAGGCGCTGGTGCTTCAGGACAAGTTGATGCCGCTGCACCGCGCGATTTTCGCAGAGCCGGGGTTGGCTGGGGCGAAATATGCGCTGAACAAACTGGGCAAATGCTCGGACGAAATGCGCCTGCCGCTGACCAAAATCTCGGCCGAGACCGAAGGTTTGCTGGACGCGGCCATGCGTCATGCGGATCTGATCGACTAAAGCGGTTAAATGGGGGCACGCGTCCCTTGGGTGCCGATGGTTTTGGGCAAAGACACCCAAAACGTCGCCCCGCTGCCCGGTTGCGAATAGGCCCAGATCGACCCGCCGTGGCGATCCACCGCCTTTTTCGCCACCGCCAGCCCCGCGCCTGTGCCCGCGCCTTTGGTTGCGCCGCGATAAAATAGCTCAAAGAGCCGCGATTTATCGACGCTGATGATCCCCGGCCCTTCGTCACGCACGTAAATATCAACCGTTGCATCTGCACGGGCCGCGCCGATCCTGATGCACATGCCCGGATCAGGACAGCCGTGCTCAAGCGCGTTTTCCACAAGGTTCAAAAGCACCCGCAAGACCTTTGAGCGGTCCGCCACCAGCGAGGTCGTGCCAGTTTCAAAAACAACATTGGCCGCTTTTTGGGTGATTTTAGCGCCGAGCAGCATTTTTGTTTCCTCGACCAGTTCATCGAGGGCAAAGGGGCTGGGATCGAAGGTTGAGCGGCCAATGCGGCTGAGTTCCAGAATATCATCAATCAGCGCCGACATTGACTTGGCACCCTCGCGAATACGCCCAGCGGCATGGATGGCTTTTTTGCTGTTACCCGCTTCGGTGTAGCCCTTGAGCAGCCCCGAAAACCCTTGGATCGTCGTCAGAGGCGATTTGAGGTCATGGCTCACGATTTGCAGTAGTTGCGACATCTCATCGTTTGCCGCGCCGAGCCGCTCGACCGAGCTGGACAGCGCCGCTTGCCCACGGCGCATGGTCTCGATGGTAAAGGCCAGCAGCATGGCGGGCAAAACCACCAAAAGCGTCGAGATTTGCAACTCTAGTACCGCATAGGCGTCGGGCGTCCCATGGGCGCTTTGCATCAAGTCCAAAGTCAAAAAACCGGTATTGATGAGAATTTGAACCGTGACCACGAGGGACATCAACCACGGGCTAAAGCGAAAGGCGGCCCACATCAGCGCCCCAGCCAAAATGGCCAGTTGCAGATTATCCGGCCCCTCAAGGTTCAGCATCCGCATGCTCTGCGGCAACAAGCAGACCGCCAATAGTTCGAGCCAAAGCGCTGGGCGTGAGGATTTAAGCTGACCGAGCGAAAAAAGAAAAAACGGCGCAAAGCATGTGACAAAGCCCAAAGCGTTGGCCAGACACCACTGTAGGATCACAGGCAAAAGCGTGACCCCGTGGATGTGGTGATGCATCAGCGCGTTCATTGTGGCTTGGGGCAGGCTTGCAACGGTCGCGATCAGCACGAAGGCGGCCATGAGCGCGACCTGCGGCATGGCGGCAAAGCGGCGGTGGTAAACATCGCGGCAAAGCGAGGTGCCAAGGGCCACGAAGAGCCCGTTCGCCACGCTAAGATAGGCGGCAACAAACGGATCCGCGCCCAGCCAGATTTTCGCGCCGAAATGGCCAATGACGCAACACACCACCGAGGCATAGAGCTGGGGAGGCGCGCGGCGCGATAGCACCGCAATGGCGATGATACCCGGTGGCCAAAGAGGGGCGGTGTTGCCCAAGACGTTGGCAAGGTAGAGCGTCGGTAGAGCGGTGGAAAAATAGACCAGCCCCAAGAGAAGTTCGCGCAAACTAGTCTCCCCGCTTAAACGGCTGGGGGCGTGTTGATGATGCCCCAATAGAGGCCAAGCTGCTGGACCAGACCTTGAAATTTTTCGAACTCCAGCGGCTTGGTCAGGTAGGAATTTGCATAGGCCTCATAGGCATCCATCCGGTCGCGCTCGCTCTCTGATGTGGTCAGGATCACAATCGGGATTGAGCGGAATTTCGGGTGGCTCTTGGTCTCTTTGAGAAAGGCAATCCCGTCCATTCCCGGCAGTTTTAGGTCCAAAAGCACAATGAGATTGCGAAACTCATTGCTGGCAGAGACCCATTTTTCGAGAAAGTCCAAGCCTTCCTCGGCGGTCTCAACATGGTCGAGCTGATTGGCAAAGCGGTGCATATCCATGCTCTCACGAACCAGTTCCGCATGGGCTTCATTGTCTTCGATCAACAAGAAATGAGGTATCTGGATCGTCTTTTCCATCGTTTGGTCTCCGTTGGACGGGTTACAACCTTAGGTGGAAGAGATAGTCTGTGCGGGATTGCGTTGCGCGCCATTCAAAAGCACCGTGCGCATCATTTGATGCATCTGGTGCCTAGACAGCGGCGGCTGCGATGCCTACATCCCGAAAGCTATGGCTCAAAAGAAAAACGCAGACCCCAACTCTAAGATGATCGCGGAAAATCGCCGCGCTCGGTACAATTTTGCTGTCGAGGATACCCTCGAAGTGGGCGTGATGCTCGAAGGCTCCGAGGTTAAGTCCATGCGCGCAGGCGGGACCAATATTGCCGAGAGCTACGCGGATGTCGAAGACGGGGAGCTGTGGCTCATCAACGCCCATATCGCCCCTTACGAGCAGGCGAAAACCTTTGGCCATGCGGAGCGGCGCAAGCGCAAGCTGCTGGCCTCGAAGCGCGAGATTTCTAAGCTGTGGCAAGGCATTGGGCGCGAGGGCATGACCATCGTGCCGCTAAAGATGTATTTCAACGAAAAGGGCCGCGTGAAGCTGCTCTTGGGTTTGGCCAAGGGTAAAAAGATGGCCGATAAGCGTGACACTGAGAAAAAGCGCGATTGGCAGCGGCAAAAGGCACGGTTGTTGCGCGAACGGGGCTGAAGGCGCGGCTATGCATTTGTGCCTGCCGATGTTCACTTGTGGCAATTTTGACGACCCTTCCCCGGATTTTCCCATCACGCTCTTGTGTATCCCCATCTAATTACGGACTTAATGTGTTCTGGCAGAAAGACTCTGCACAGATTTTATACCATGGAGGGGATGGAAATGGATCTCGGTACAATCATCAATTTGGTTTCAGGCGCACTTGGCGGTAACGTCGCTGGCGGGCTTTTGAAGAACATGAACCTAGGGCTTCTGGGTAACTCGGTTGCGGGTATCGTCGGTGGCGGTCTTGGCGGCACAGTTATGGGCATGTTCGGTGGCGCAGGCGCAGCAGCAGCTGACGCAGCGGCGAGCTCGGGCATGGACGTAGGCAGCCTCGTGGGTTCGGTTGCCAGCGGTGGCATCGGCGGCGGCGCGCTTTTGGCCGTTGTTGGTCTGGTCAAAAACATGATCGCCAAATAAGCCAGTTTGATTGGTTTTGAGAGGCCCGGCACACGTCGGGCTTTTTGCGTTTTTGGGGCCTGATTTGGGGGCCCGATTTGGTGGCTAGAGGTTATAGACCCAGCACATCCAGCATCGAATAAGCGCCGCTCTTTTTGCCCTGCGCCCAAAGCGCCGCCTTGATTGCCCCGCGGGCAAAGAGCATCCGGTCCGAGGCCAAATGGCGCAGAACGATCCGCTCGCCCTCGCCGGCAAAAATCACATCATGCTCGCCAATCACATCGCCGCCACGCAGGGCGACAAAGCCGATGTCGCCGGATTTGCGCGCGCCGGTGATCCCGTCGCGCCCGCTATCGCGCACATCCGCCAGATCCACACCGCGTCCCTGCGCCGCCGCTTCGCCCAGCATCAGCGCCGTGCCCGAAGGCGCATCGACCTTATGCCGGTGATGGGTCTCGGTGATCTCGATGTCGTAATCCGCATCAAGGGCGGCGGCAACTTTGCGCGTCAGCGCCGTGAGCAGATTGACCCCAAGGCTCATATTCCCCGCGCGCACCATCGTGCAGGCATCGGCCATGCCCTCAAGGGTCTCGATCTGATCGGCGGTAAAGCCAGTGGTGCCGATGATCATCGCGCAATTGCTGGCGCTTGCCGCGCGGGTGTGGGCGATGGTGGCCGCAGGGGCGGTGAAATCCAAAAACGCGTCCGCCGCCATTGTCGCAGCACTCACATCTTCGGTGACAATCACGCCGCTGGGCGAAGTGCCCAACGCGCTGCCCAAGTCCTGCCCGACCCAGTCATGACCCGCCCGCTCGGTCGCGGCCACCAATTTGGTGCGTGGATTTTCCTCGCAGGCACGGATCAGCATCTGCCCCATCCGCCCCGACGCGCCCGCAACCGCTATTTTGGTGATATCACCCATGTCTTGGCCTCTTAAATCGTGAACCACCGCTTTAGCCCGAAGCGTGCCCAAAGGTAAATCGTTGCGAGCGCAGGCTCCGCCGACTAACGCCGCGCGCGCCCGCGCATGGCGATGCGAATGAAGGCCCGTTCGATCAGGGGCATGGCTGGGTAGGTGCTGCCCGAGCGCAATTGCAAATCCGTATCCAGCAAATCACTAAGCGCCCGCTCGACGCGATTACGGCCCCAATGCCGCGCCTGCCGCGACATGGCATCGCGCCTTGGGCCAAAGACCGGAGGGCGCAGGGCAGAGAGCCCTTGATCCGGGCCGCCGGGGTGACTGGTGACCTGATGAAGCGCGCGAAAATGGCGGGTGGCGGCGATGCAAAGCGAGGTGGCATTGGCCCCCTGCGCCGCCAGCCGCCCGAGGCTTGGCCCGATCCGCTCAATATCGCTATCCGCCAAGGCCCGCACCGCATCGTCGAGGGCCTCTTCGGTGCTGGCAGGGGCGCAGGCGATCACGTCCTCAATGCTCAGGGGGGCATCCGCCCCTATCATATAGAGCGAGATTTTCTCGATGAGTTGGCGAAAATCACCCGGATCAAGGGCGCTGGCTTGGGACATCAACGCCGTCTTGGCATCGGCCCCCGCATCCGCCAACCCCGCCTTCATCAGCATCTCTTCAATGTCGGCGCGGCTGGGGGGATCGTCGTAAACGCCAATGGCATAAGCGGTCTTCGAGGTCTCAACCGCCTTGCGCAGTTTCGAGCCCTTGGTCAAATTCCCCGCCTCAAGCACCAGCGTGGCATCGCCCGGCTCCCAAGCGGCAATCGCATCGGCCACGATCTGCGCCAGACCATCGCCCACCTCGGTCACCAGCACACCGCGCGCGCCGGGGAAAAAGCCGATGGCCTTCACCGCGTCTTGCAACCGCGCCGGCTCCGAGCGCAGGTCGGACCCGCTGAGGCGGGTGAGGCGCATGTCTTCCTCGGCACCGTCACCGAGCAGCTTTTTCAAAAGGTCCGCTCGTTTGAGGGCGATGCGCATGGCATCCGCGCCAAAGAACAACACCGCCGGTGTCTCGGCCTTGGGCTGGCGCAAAAACGCGGCTGCGTCCCGAGCCGAGAGCTTCATGGCGCTAAACTGCCCGCGCTGGCGAAGAGCCTTGTGACGATGCGATCTGCCAAAGTGGTGGCGAGGCGCGCGCGGGCGTCTTCTTCGGCAACTTGCGCAGCAAAGGGTGAGCTGGTCGCGGAATAGGCCGCAAAGGCCCGCACGTCGCCGCGCAGTGGCACCGCCTGGCTGCCCAAATCGCGCAGAACATAGGCGGCCGTGCCGGTCAGATTATAGCGGGTGATATCGGCCTGCTCCGAGATCGCCAAACCCTCGCTCGCCACATCAATGGTGACCGCCAGACCGTAGCGCGGGGTGGTCGAGGTGCCGAATTGCTCGGTCAGGCGTTTGCGCAGGGCATAGCCCATGGCGCCGTCGATTTGATCGACGGTTTTGGTTGCGCATGGGCGCGAACCCGCAGGCGCTCAGGCCAAGCGTGCAAAGCCCGCCCAATATCGCCGCGCGTCTAGACAACAAGGTTCACGATCCGGCCCGGCACGACGATCACCTTTTTGGGTGCCGCGCCGTCCAAGAACTTCACGACCGCCTCATCCGCAAGGGCGGCCGCCTCGACCTCGTCTTTGCTGGCGTCTTTGGGCACGGAAATCTCCGCACGCCGTTTGCCATTAATCTGGATCGGCATTGTCACGCTATCCTCGACCAGTAAAGCGGGATCCGCCTTAGGCCACGCCGCTTGGCTGGCCAGACCCGTGCCGCCCGAAAGCGCCCAAACCTCTTCGGCCAGATGCGGGGTGAAGGGGACCATCAAGAGCGCCATATCCGCCATGGCCCCGCGCCGCGCCGCCGCCGCGCCTTTGACCTTGGCGATGGCATTGGTGAATTCGTAAAGCCGCGCGATGGCTTTGTTGAACTGAAAGCTCTCGATGTCGTCGGTGATGCCCTGAACCGCAACCGCCGCCGCCTTGCGCACCCCAAGCGCCGCATCGGCATCGCTGTCATCGCCCGCATCGGCGAAAATCTCATCCGCCAAGCGCCAGACCCGTTGCAAATGTTTCCACGCGGCCTCGGCCCCTGCGGCGGTCCACTCAACGTCGCGCTCGGGCGGGCTGTCGGACATCACGAACCAGCGCGCGGTATCCGCGCCAAACTGGTCGATGATATCCATCGGATCGACCACGTTCTTTTTCGACTTGGACATCTTGATGACGGGGCCAACATCGACCGGCGTGCCATCCTTGAGCGTCGCGCCGCCGTCCGAGCGGATCACATCGTCGGGGTTATGATAGACCGGACGCCCGTCGGTCTTGGTCGCATAGGTTTCATGGGTGACCATGCCTTGGGTGAAGAGCGCCTTGAACGGTTCAATCGCTTTGTCCGGCAGGTGGCCGGTCTTGGCCATGGCGCGGGCGAAGAACCGCGAGTACAGCAGGTGCAAAATCGCGTGCTCGATGCCGCCGATGTACTGATCGACGGTCATCCAGTAATTCGCCTCGTCCTGATCCACGGGTACATCCGCTTTGGGCGAGGTGAAACGGGCGAAGTACCACGAGCTGTCCACGAAGGTGTCCATGGTGTCGGTCTCGCGCTTGGCCGGTTTGCCGCAAGCGGGGCAGGGCACGTCGCGCCACGTGGGGTGTCGGTCCAGCGGATTGCCAGGCTGGTCGAAACTGACGTCTTGGGGCAGCTCGATGGGCAGGTTTTCTTTTTTCTCGGGCACCACGCCGCAGTCATCGCAATGAACCACGGGGATCGGGCAGCCCCAATAGCGCTGGCGGCTCACGCCCCAATCGCGCAGGCGGAAATTCACGACGCCGCGGCCAATGCCTTGGGCGGCGCAATGATCAATCGCGGCCTCAACCGCCGCGCCGCCAGTGGTTTGCGCAGGACCAGCAAAGCCCTTCACGTAAATCACAGGGTCGGTTTTGTTCGGCACATAGGCCGTCTCGCCCACATCCGCGCTATCGGCGCTCTCTTTGAACACGTCGATCACTGGCAGGTCGTATTTGCGGGCGAAATCCAGATCGCGCTGGTCGTGGGCCGGACAGCCAAAGATCGCGCCGGTGCCGTAATCCATCAAAATGAAATTCGCGATGTAGACCGGCAGTTGCCAATTCGGATCAAACGGGTGCGTGACGGTCAACCCCGTGTCGAAACCCTTCTTCTCGGCGGTCTCAAGATCCTCTTCCGAGGTGCCCATGCGGCGGCACTCGGCATTGAAGGCCGCCAAATCCGCATTGCCCTCAAGCGCCACCGCCAACGGGTGATCGCACGAAATCGCGGCAAAGCTTGCGCCCATCAGCGTGTCGGGGCGGGTCGTATAGACCTCAAGATCATCAAAGCCTGCAGGGGCGCCGTTCAGGGCAAAGGCGAATTGCAGCCCGCGCGACTTGCCGATCCAGTTGGATTGCATCAGCCGCACCTTTTCGGGCCAGCCCTCCAGATCATCAATCGCCGCCAGCAAGTCCTCGGCGTAATCCGAGATATTAAAGAACCACTGGGTCAGCGCCTTGCGCTCAACCGGCGCATCCGAACGCCAACCCTTGCCGTCAATTACCTGCTCATTCGCCAGCACGGTCATATCCACAGGATCCCAATTCACCGTCGCCTCTTTGCGATAGACCAAACCGGCGGCAAGAAAATCGATGAACATGGCCTGCTGGTGGCCGTAATATTCGGGATCGCAGGTCGCAAACTCGCGGGTCCAATCGAGCGAGAGACCCAGCGGTTGCATCTGCGCCTTCATGTCGGCGATGTTTTGATAGGTCCAGGTGCCCGGATGGGTGTTCTTTTCCATCGCTGCGTTTTCGGCGGGCATCCCAAAGGCATCCCAACCCATCGGGTGCAGCACGTTAAAGCCC
>CAYLLD010000031.1:0-21990 GCA_964384315.1 uncultured Rhodobacterales bacterium
TCGTGTCAAAGACCAATACGACACCTTAGGTGCAGTCCCCAATTCTGGTCGCGGTTTACCCAATACAGGGCCTTGTGTCACCAAAAAATTAGCTCGAACTCACCCAAATTTTATGTGATTGTTCGCAGAGTTATCGCGACGAGCTAAGGCAGCCTTCCCATGCAATTTGCCGGAACCAAAGACTATGTGGCCACTGACGACCTGATGGTGGCGGTGAATGCGGCGATTACGCTGGAGCGACCGCTGTTGGTTAAGGGCGAACCGGGCACGGGGAAAACCGAATTGGCGCGGCAGGTGGCGGCGGGTTTGGACCTGCCGATGATTGAGTGGACTATAAAATCCACAACCAAAGCGCAGCAGGGGCTTTATGAATACGACGCGGTCAGCCGCTTGCGCGATAGCCAGCTTGGGGACGAGCGGGTCAATGATGTTAAGAATTACATCAAGCGCGGCAAGCTTTGGGATGCCTTTGCCGCCGGAAAAAAGACCGTGCTTTTGATCGATGAAATCGACAAGGCCGATATCGAGTTTCCCAATGATCTCTTGCAAGAGCTGGACCGGATGGAGTTCCACGTCTTCGAGACCGGCGAGACCGTGCGCGCCGAAGTGCGCCCCATCGTGATCATCACCTCCAACAACGAAAAAGAGCTGCCGGATGCGTTTTTGCGCCGCTGCTTTTTCCACTATATTGCTTTTCCCGACATGGACGTGATGCAGCGCATTGTCGATGTGCATTTCCCGAATATCAAAGCCTCGCTGGTGAGCGAAGCGCTGTCGCAATTCTATACGATCCGCGAGACCCGTGGGCTTAAGAAAAAGCCCTCGACCTCGGAGGTGCTTGATTGGCTGAAACTGCTCTTGGCGGATGATCTGGACGCGGCCGATCTGAAGGGCCATGCCAAGGACGCGCTGCCCAAGCTGCATGGCGCGCTTTTGAAGAACGAGCAGGATGTGCATATGTTCGAGCGGCTGGCTTTTCTTGCCCGCTCTGAGCGGTAGAGTGTTGTTCCAAAGCGCCGGACTTTTGCGCAAATTCAAACCGCTCTTGGGCTGGGCTGGCCGGGCGCGCATGGGGCTAGTGGCCCTTGGCCTTTCCGCCTGTGTGACGGACTATTCGCAAGTCGAAGTGACGCGCCCCGCCGATTTGCCGCAATTTCCCGCCAAAGTCACAACCCCGCGGGTGCAAAGCGCCAATACCACCCTCGCGCGGGATTTTCTCGACCTGACATTTGCGCTGGAAAGCGGCGTGCGCCTGCCCCGGCTTTTGAAATACGACGGGCCAGTGCGCATCGCGTTAAACAATCAAGGCCTCACCGCCTATCTGCCCGAGCTAACCACGCTGATCTCGCGGCTGCGCAAAGAGGCGGGCATCGACATTGGCCTTGCGAACCCCGGCGAGCCTGCTGATATTTTTATCGAGGCGATCCCGCGCAAGACGATCAACCGGGTTGTGCCGGGGGCGGCCTGTTTCATCGAGCCGGGGGTGCGCTCGTGGCAAGAATTTAGACGCCCGGCGGGTGGTATTTCCCCCCGTTGGTCGCAACAAACCCGCCTTGGGCCGACCACCATCTTCATTCCCTCGGACAACACCCCCCAAGAGACGCGCGACTGCCTGCACGAGGAAATTGCGCAGTCGCTTGGCCCGGCGAACGATCTTTATCGGCTGCCCCATACAATCTTTAACGACGATAACTTCCACTCGGTCCTCACCCCCTTTGACATGCTGATGCTGCGCACGCTCTACCAGCCCGAGTTGCAAAACGGCATGACGGTCTTTGAGGTCGCGAACCTGCTGCCAGGCATCCTTGCGCGGTTGAACCCCCGTGGCCGGACACGCGCGGCCCAGCCGGTTGCCGCTGAGACCCAGCAGTGGAAGAAAACCATCACCCGCGCCTATGATCGCAATCGCAGTTTTGCGCAGCGCACCCGTGCGGCGCGCGAGGCCGTCGATCTGGCCTCGGCGATGGAGCCAAGCGACCACCGTTTAGGCTTTGCCCTTTTGACCCTCGCCCGTTTGGAGACGCGCAATAGTCCCGCCCGTGCCCTGTCGCTTTTTGAGGCCGCGGATCGCCAATTCGTAGACCAATTCGGGGCGCGCAATATCCGCTCTGCTGAAACCGCCATCCACCGCGCGCTTTTCGCCCTGCGCGCCGGGGACACCAAAGCCGCAAAACGCATTGCGCAAACCTATAAGCCCGTCGCTTTTCGCGCCAAAAACGCACTAATTTACTCAGGGCTCTTGGCAATCGAAGGGGCCGCGCTAGGTCTAGAGGGGGCTGAGGCCCCTGCCCGTGCGGCGCGGTTGCAATCGCTTCGCTGGGCGCGTTACGCTTTTGGCGACGATAGCGGTCGCATCGCCCGCGCGCAGGCCGATATTGCCACCGCCACCAACGAAAGATGACTGACCTATGATCGTTCTTTACGCATTCGCCGCCGTGTTCCTTTGCGGCGCTCTTTTCGGCTGGTGGCGCGCGGCGCGGCGGGGGTTGAACCGCCTCGACAAACTACAATACGCCGCCACTTTCGGGATCATCTTTTTGATGGCCAGCGTCGTGTTTGACCTCTTGCTGGGTCTCTTCGTCTAGGGGCCGCCTATGTTCCTGAGCCTGTTCCAAAACCTGCGCGCGGCCAAAATTCCCGTGAGTTTGCGCGAATATCTGGCCCTGCTTGAGGCCATGCAGGCGGGGCTTGTGATCTATGACATCGACGGGTTTTACTATCTGGCCCGCACAGCATTGATCAAAGACGAGCGGCATCTGGACCGGTTCGATCAGGTGTTTTCCCAAACCTTTAAGGGCCTCGCCAATGCCTCGCTGGCTGATGTGATCGAGGCGGTGGATATCCCCGAGGATTGGCTGCGAAAAGAGCTGGAAAAGCATCTGACCGAGGCCGAGAAACTTGAGGTTGAGGCGCTTGGGGGCTTTGACAAGCTGATGGAGACCCTGCGCGAGCGGCTCAAAGAGCAAGAGGGGCGGCATCAGGGCGGCTCAAAGTGGATCGGCACCGGCGGCACCTCGCCTTTTGGCGCGCATGGCTACAACCCCGAGGGGGTGCGCATTGGGCAGGACAAAAGCCGCCACCAACGGGCGGTGAAGGTCTGGGACAAACGCGAATTTCGCAATCTGGACGACACGGTTGAGCTGGGCACCCGGAACATCAAAGTCGCGCTCAAACGTCTGCGCAGTTGGGCCCGCGATGGCGCCGCCGATGAGCTGGATCTACAAGGCACCATCCGCGCCACCGCCGAGAACGGCTATCTGGATGTGAAAACCCAACCCGAGCGGCGCAACGCGGTCAAAGTGCTCTTGTTCTTCGATATCGGCGGCTCGATGGACCCCCATGTCAAACTGGTCGAAGAGCTATTTTCCGCCGCGCGCACCGAGTTCAAACATCTCAAGCATTTCTACTTTCACAACTGTCTCTACGAGGGGGTTTGGGAGGATGCCGTGCGCCGATGGTCCGAGGTGACGCCCACTTGGGACGTCCTGCGCACCTATGGGCCGGATTACAAATGCATCTTCGTTGGCGATGCGGCCATGAGCCCCTATGAAATCGCTATGGCTGGCGGGGCGAATGAATATTGGAACGAAGAGCCGGGCCAAGTCTGGCTCGCCCGCGCCCGCGAGCATTGGCCCGCGAATGTCTGGATTAACCCCGTGGCCGAGGCCTCTTGGGCGCATACCCAATCCACCCAGATGATCCGGCAGATTTTCGAGGATCAGATGTATCCGATGACCCTGGCAGGGATCGAAGGGGCGATGAAAGAGCTGGGGCGCTAGCTGATCCGCATCAGCGCAGTTTCCCCCAAAAACTTACCCCAAAAGCCGCGTCAGCCGTTTAAAATCCCGCAATCAATCACTATATCTAGGGCTCCACCGCATATTTTTGCCTCTGTCACGCGCCTGTTGCGCGCGGCAAGCGGGGATGCGTTAAGTTTTTGCCTAAGTCAGGGGATGTCATGACAAATACCACCGCAATTTTGCGCGCTTTTAGCGGCGCGGCGCTCTTCGGGATGATTGCAGGCAGTGCGATTGCCCAAGAGGTCACCCTGAGACTGCATCAATTCTTGCCCCCGCAATCCACCGTCCCTGCGGATATTCTCGATCCATGGGCCGATAAAATCGAAGCTGCCTCCGAAGGGCGCATCAAAATCGACCGCTTCCCTTCGATGCAGCTTGGCGGACGCCCGCCCGAGTTGATCGATCAAGCCATGGATGGTGTTGTCGACATTATTTGGACCGTTGTGGGCTATACGCCGGGGCGTTTTCCCTCGACCGAAGTTTTCGAGCTGCCGTTCTTTATCGAAGACGCGGGCGTGGCCTCTTGTGCGTTTTCATCGATGTATGAAGAGCATATGGCCCAAGAATTCCAAGGCATCAAAATGCTGGGCACTTGGGTGCATGGGCCGGGTCATTTTCATACCAAGACGCCGGTTGAGACCCCTGCGGATCTGAACGGCATGAAAATTCGCGGCGGCTCGCGGCTGGTGAACAAGCTGCTTGAGGCTGCGGGCGCGACCCCTGTGGGGATGCCAGTGCCAGCGGTGCCTGAGGCGCTGTCCAAAGGTGTGATCGACGGCGCGACTGTCCCTTGGGAGGTCACCCCGGCCCTGAAAATTCCAGAACTGGTGCAAAACCATACCGAGTTCACAGGCAATGCGCTTTATGTTCTGACATTTGCTTTGGCGATGAATGAGAACTCATTCAACCGTCTGCCCGAAGATCTACGCACTGTGATTGACGAAAACTCGGGCTATGAGTTCTCGGTTTTTGCCGGAGTGACCCAGCAAGCTGCTGATGGCCCGGCCCGCGCGAGTGCTGCCGAGATGGGCAATAATATCGTCACCGTCACCGACACCGCTCCATGGCGCGCGCTGGTGGACCCGATCTATGACGAATGGGTTGCGGATGTTGCGGATCGGGGCATTGACGGCCAAGCCTTGATCGATGAGGCGCGGGATTTGATGGAAAATAAATGCGCCGGAGCTGCGCTTTAATCGCTAACTAGCTGCGGCCGAGGCTCGGGTCTTGGCCGCATCGCCTATCGCGCCGCCGCGTGATACTCATCGTTGGGGCGCATGTCCAAAGCCGAAGCCATGCGGTTGGACATGTTGTAAAACCCAGCCACCGAAACGATGTCCCAAATGTCACGCTCGTCAAACCCGACATCGCGCAAAGCCTGCCGGTCCGCCTCTTCGATTTCGGCACTCGCGCGGGTCATGGCAACGGCAAAATCACACATCGCCCTTTGCCGCGCATCCAGATCAGCGGCGCGGTAATTCATCACCAAAGCCTCGCCGAGCTTAGGATCACCCGAGAGCGCCCGCACCGCTGCGCCATGGGCGGTTAGGCAATAAAAACAACGGTTTTCCGCCGAAACCACCACCGCAATCATCTCGCGTTCGAGCTTTGAGAGACCGCTTTGGCCAAGCATCAGATCGTTGTACAGCGCTGTAAAGGCGTTCAGTTTTTCGATATCAAAAGCATAGGCCTTAAGCACATTGGGGATCATCCCCAGCTTGTCTTTACACAGTGTAAAATAGGCCTCGGTGTCTTTTGGCAGCGGGTGTACACTGTGTAAATCAAGCGCGGTTGGGTGCTCAATTTTATCGCTCATACGGCCCGCCCCTCGTCACTCAACTTCGCGCGCTTCGTCCACCAGCATCACCGGGATGCCGTCGCGAATTGGAAAAGCAATCCCCGCCGCTTCGCTGATCAACTCTTGGGACTTGGCATCATAGCGCAGGGTGTTGCGCGTGAGTGGGCAGACCAAAAACTCTAGCATTTTGCGATCAAAAGCATGTTGGTTCATTGCAACGATCCTTCATCTGACTGCGCCTGCTCGGCGAGGGCAAATTCCATCAAAGTCACCAAAGTTTCGCGCCGATTCTTTAAATCCGGGGCCTCCAAAAGCGCCTGTTTTTCTTCGGGTTCAAAGGGACAAAGGATCGCCAGCGAATTCACCAGCAATTCCTCGTCGGCCTTTTCAAGCGAATCCCAATCCGACGACAGGCTCACCGCCGAAAAATACCGCGAGAGGGTCGATAGAAAACCGCTGCGGTCAAACCCTTGATCTGGGGCAGGCTCTGAGAGGTCTTTCTCGAAATCATCCCAAGACACCGCCGCGCGGATATAGGGGGTGAACCCGTCGATCTTACCTTGCAGCCGGAACCGCGAAATCCCGCCAAGGGTGATCAGATAGCGCCCGTCGTCGGTTTCCTGAAACCCGATCAACCGCCCGGCGCAGCCAATTTGGTGCAACCGACTTTGATCCGCATCGCGGGGGCCTTCGTGGGGCTGGATCATCCCAATTAAACGGTGCTCTGACTTGATCGTGTCATCGAGCATCGCCAGATAGCGCGGCTCAAAAATATTCAGCGGCAAACGCGCACGCGGCAGTAAGAGCGAGCCGGGCAGAGGAAACACAGGCAGCGTCTGCGGCAGGTCTGCAATCGTGAAGGCCTTGCTCATGGGCGCACCCCTAGGCGAAAACGATAGAGGATAAGGCGCGGCGGCCCCGTTGGGTCATTGGGTCCTTGGGGCCAAGCATTTCAAAAATTTTGATCAGCTGGGTTTTGGCGGCGCTTTCGTTCCATTCCTGGTCGCGGCGGAACAGCTCTAACAGCTCATCAATCGCCGCCTGCGTGTCCCCTGCCCCAGCCAATCCAAGCGCCAGATCAAGCCGCGCCTGATAGTTGTTGTCATCGGCGGCCACAGCGGCGCGCAACTCGCCCAGCTCGCCCATATCCGCCGCCGCTGCCGCAAGATCAAGCTCGGCCAGAACCGCCGCAATCTCGGGCGCCTCCTTGAGGCCCTCGGGCACGGTTGCCATAATGGCGCGCGCCTGATCCATATCGTCCATCGCCAGATAGCATTTGGCCATGCCCGCCAGCGCCTGCACATTTTCGGGCTCTTCTTGCAAAATCGCGCCAAAGGTCTGGGCCGCATCTGCAACCGCGCCCTCGCTCAGCATCTCATGGGCCGCTGTCACAGCCTCTTCGAGACCGCCACCTGCGCCGCCGCCTTGGGCCACGATGCGGGTGATGAACTCATCGAGTTGCGCAGGGGTTTGCGGGCCCATGAACCCGTCAACCGGCTGGCCGTTTACAAAGGCAAAGACCGCAGGGATCGACTGCACGCGCATCTGCGCCGCGATCTGCTGGTTCTCGTCGACGTTGATCTTGGCCAGTTTCACCGCGCCTTTTTGCGCACGCACCGCCGCCTCAAGCGCAGGCATGAGCTGCTTGCACGGCCCGCACCACGGCGCCCAGAAATCGACGATCACGGGCACCTGCATTGAGGCGTCTACGACCTCGGCCATAAACGTCGCTTCGCTCACGTCTATAATTGGGTCAGCGCCGCCGGTTGCGGCGGTTTGGTCGGGGAAGAGATTGAGGTCCATATGCGCGGTGTCCTTGGCTGACTAACGTCGTGAGGGCAAAAGTCTTAAGGGCATATAGGGCGGCGGGGCTTGCAAGAAAAGGATTTTGCACATTTGAGGGGCTTAGAGTGCCGCAATTAGGGTTTCAAACCGCGCAATAAAGGCCGCTTTGGTTTCCATCGGTGGGCGCAAGGTGATCGTGATGTCGGGGGCGATGCGCGGTTTGGCAAAGGCTTTGGCCGCCTCGCTTTGCGAAAACCCCGCGATTTGCACGGCCTCGGCCCAAGCGGAGGCGCGGTCGGCCCGTTTGATCGCGGCTTTGACGGCTTTGGGCAATTGCGCGGGCAGGCCAAAGCGCAAATGGATCGCCGCCGTCAGCCGCGCATCGAGTTCGGCATAGCCGGGGCCGACCGCCGCCTTGACCGGGGAAATCATATCGCCGATCACATATTCGGGCGCATCGTGCAACAGCGCCGCCAACTGCCATTTGGCCAGAGCCTTGGGATTGGCTGCGCTGTAAAGCGCCTCAACCAAGAGCGAGTGCTCGGCGACGGAATAGGGAAACTCGCCAGCGGTTTGCCCATTCCAGCGCGCCACAAAGGCCAGCCCATGGGCAATGTCTTCGATCTCGATGTCCAGAGGCGCGGGGTCCAGCAAATCCAGCCGCCGCCCCGACAGCATGCGCTGCCACGCCCGTCCTTTATCGCTCATCGTTTCGCCCCATTTTTAATCACCCGTCGTTCGTGTCGCGGTTCGTGTCGGGATACGCGTCTAAGACCTGTTGGTCAAAGTCAGATCGCATGGAGCCCTATTTTTACTTTTGGGCAAAAGATGCGCAGCGAGGTTGCGGCGTGAAACAGAAATGAGTGCCGCTTTTAGGCAGCGCGCTTGGCTGCGGTCTCACAAATTTTGAGACGAAGTGCGCCGCGGCGCGAGGCTTTCAAAGCGGTGTTCACGGCCGCATCATCCTGAAGCATTCTTTCGCGTAGCACATCCATGGTACGCTCCATGATCTCAAGCCGCTCTTCCAAAGTTAGATTGACGTCGCTCATGCTGTGGTCCGTTATTCTTGTTTTTTATATCACGGCTAACTTTAATATAAAAAACAGCGTCTCGCGAGAGGGAATTTCGCGTGAATTTTCCCTCAAACGCGTCTCAAACGTCCCCAGACGAACGCGCAAAGTGGCGGTCTATGTAGAAGTGGACGGGTGCTCTTGCTCAAGCCGTTTGTTGTGCGAAATATCGACAGTCGTGATCACCGCGCCCATAATTTCATGCACCGCCGAGCGATAGGGCAGCACGCGCAGTTGGAATAACCGGTTTTTCACCATGACTTCGCGTTCAAACTGCACCCCGCTTTGGCGCACGGTCTCGATCTCATCCACCAGATCGAACCCGGTAAGATGATTTGTGATATGCGAGATCGGGCGCTCGGTGTCTTGGGCCATAATATTAAAGACCGCCTGCGCCGGGGGCGTAAATTTACGCACGGTCAGCGCCTCATCAAGGAAAATAATCCCGATATCCGTCGAGGTCATCAAGAGGTTCATGTCATCGGTAGATTGCAGCAGTTCCTCGACCCGGCGCTGATGCTCGGAGCTGACGGTGTAGAGCTCTTCGTTCACCGAATGTAGCTCTTCGTTGGTGGATTGCAGCTCTTCGTTGGCCGCCATCATTTCTTCATTGGTGGATTGCAGCTCTTCGTTGGTCGTCTCCAACTCTTCGACGGTTGATTGCAAATTCTCTGCATTGGTCGCCAAATCCGCTTCCAACTCGTGAATACGCGCCTGCAAAATCTCGACGGCCGCCGCCCCGTCACTCGGCTCAATCGCATCGAAGTTAACTGGCCGCTGCAGATCGCTGGCCGCCTCTAGCACCATCAAAACAAGCGGCTCCTCGTCGGCAACTGGCTCAACCAGTTCCATGGAGATCGTCAAAGCCTTTTGCTCATCTTGCTCGGAGTCAATCTCGATTACCCGCTCAAAGACGGATTTTGGATTCATCGATAGTTGCTGCAGCCCGCTGTTGACGATCAGCCGCAGTTGCGAGGTCAGCAGGTCTTGGATGCGGTTTGAAAACGAGCCGTTTTCCTGATTGAGATAGCTGCCCGCGTCGCCAAAAATATGCTCGATCTTGCCTTCACGGCTCAGCAAGAACCCCGGCGGCGCATGGCGGCGCATCATCTGTTCGAGGGCATGGATCTGATGACGACGCTCGCGGTTCAGCTCGGTTTTCTCGGCGCTCTCTTTGCGCTCGACCCGCGCGGCAACCCGGCGTTGCGCCACAGACGGCAGCGCGATGCCCTGCCCTTTTGCCAAACGGTTCGCCGGGCGCTGGACATTGCGGGTCTTTTGATAAATCCGCCATCGGCGCGACGTCATTTTGAACTCGGGCGCCAGCTTGCCCACGGTCTCACTTGGACCCAAAAACAAGAACCCATTGGGGGTGAGCGAAAAGTGAAACATCGACAGCGCTTTTTGCTGCGCGGTGTCGTTGAAGTAGATCAGCACATTGCGGCAGCTTACCAGATCGATCCGGGTAAAAGGCGCATCGCGCAGTAAATCATGCAGCGAAAACACCACTGGCGCGCGCAAGAAGCTCTTAATCTGATAGCGGCCATCCAACTCATCAAAATAGCGATTGACCAATTCCGGCGAGAGGCTGGACAGGGCCGATTGCGGATAAATTCCCGCCGACGCCGCATCAAGCGAACGCCCGTGAATATCCGTCGCCAAAATCTTAATGTTCAGTTCACGTTTGGCCTGCCGCGCATATTCCGCAATCTGAATGGCCAGCGAATACACCTCTTCGCCGCTGGCACAGCCGGGCACCCAGATACGGATCGGCCGGGTTTGGGTCATCTGCTCAACGAGCGTTGGCAAAACCTCGGCATAAAACTCGTCAAAGGCATCTTTGTCGCGGAAAAACGAGGTCACCTCGATCAAGAGATCGCCGTAAAGCCGCGAGGCCTCGTCTTCGTCATCCAAAATATGCTGCGCGTATTCGACCATGGACATGCCCAGCAAAAACGCCCGCCGCGAAATCCGGCGGCGCACTGTGGGCTGTTTGTAATCGCGAAAGTCGGTTTTATAGGCGTCCAAAAGCTGCGACAAAATCATGTCGATGGGCTGCCCCGAGGCGGTGGCGATGCCGTCTTGGGCCACTTGGATCGTCTCGCCAGCGCTGATGCGATCCACAAAAATCGCCAGCGCTTGGGGTGAGGCGCTTACGGTATATTGTCCAGAATTCAGCACTGACACGGGCATGCCGTCAAACTTGGCCGATGTCTTATCCTGCACCAAAACCGTGCCGCCCGCCTCCATAATCGCCCGCGCGCCCTTGGTCCCATCCGAGCCAGTGCCCGAGAGGATAATCGCGATCGACGCCTTGCCCCGTTCGCTGGCCAGAGAGTGCAAAAAGATATCAATCGGCAAGTGCAGCGCGCTGGGGTCTTCAAGTTCGGCCACTGCAAAACGGCCATCTTTGAGGGTGATCGATGAGCGCGGCACATTGAGATTGATCGAGTTGGGCGCCAGCGGCATGCCGTCGGTGATCCGGTTGATCTTCATCCCCGAGTGACGCGCCAGCAGCTCGTCCATGACGCTTTCAAAATCCGGCGAGAGATGCTGGATGACCACAAAGGCAAAGCCCGTGCCGTCTCGGATCGTCCCAAAAAACTCTTCGCAAGGCTCCAAACCGCCAGCGGAGGCCCCAATCACTACGACGGGGACGTGTCCTTCTTGGGTTTTCTCGGGCTCAGACATAATTGTTAGCAGTCCGGGGCTGCGGCATCGGCCGAATGCCGGGGGTGGGTGAAATTCGCCTGACCTTCACGTTAGGATATCTTTAACCTCATGTCAGTTTCAAAATGCCAAACTTCCCGCTAGGCTTAATAAAACTTAAATATACGCAGAGGGGGCCGTCTAGACAGGTTCCAAAAAAACAAGCCCGGCACCAAAAGACCGCATGACCATCCCATGACGCAAGAAAAAATCAAAAATATGGAAGAATTCGCCAGTTTGAGCGGGATTTCGCGCCCAACCCTGTCGAAATACTTCAACAATCCCCAAAGCGTGCGCGCCTCAACGCGAACCCGTGTCGAAGCGGCGCTTGAGAAATACGATTATCGCCCGAATATTTATGCCATCAATCAAAACCGGCGTTTGACCAAGAATATCGGCATCGTCGTCCCTTATCTGTCCGATCCGTTTTTTGCCGAGATCGCCCGCAACCTCGAAGAATTGGTGGTTGCCGCCGGATTTCGCCCGATCCTGCTAAGCTCGCAAGGCAGCCGCGCCGATGAGATCGACAATCTTGAAAGCCTGCGTTCGATCCGCCCCGCCGGGGTGCTTATGGCCCCTTTGGGCCGGGTCTCGGACCGGGCGGCGCTCGAGAGTTTTTGCGATGCGGTGCCAACGGTGCTGTTTGACAGCAACATAGAGGATCTGGGCGCGGGGTTTGTCGGCTCAAACAACGACCAGAGTTTTCATCTGATCACCGCGCATCTTTGCGCCACCGGAGAGCCGCCGTCGTTTTTCGAGATGAAGACCCCAACCAATCCCAACGCGCGCAAACGGCGTAATGCCTATCTAAAGGCGATGGACGCGCTGGGGCACACGCCGCATCTCATTCAAGTCGAGGGTGATGGCTGGGATTTCGAGGCCATTGGGCAAAAGGAAGGTGGCCGGGTGATTGCCGCGCGCAACCTGCCGACCAACACGCTCTTGTGCTCGAACGACCGGCTGGCGATTGGCCTTTTGTCTGCGGCCTTTACCTTGGGTCTGCGGGTGGGCAATGGCGATGGGTATGCGCTGCGGGTGGCCGGCCATGATGACCATCCATTTTCGCGCTACACCTGCCCGACCCTGACCACTGTGGCGCAGGATTATGCGGCCATCGCGCAAAAAAGCGTTGAGACCTTGCTGGGGCGCATCGAGGCCGATCTGGATCAGGCACGGGCGACGACTTTGTTTGAGGGGCAACTCATCAAACGCGGCAGCGCTTAGCCACCAAATGCGCCAAGGTGAGGGGCGGTTTTCGATAGCCCCCCGCCCGTCCCTGCGATAGTGCTGCGGCGTACATGTCTGATTTGCGAGAGACCCCATGCGCTTTTCATCTGCTTTAGCCATCCTAGCCGCGATTTGCCCTGCAGGTGCCATCGCCGATGGTCACACAGATGAACATATCGGCTGGCGGGTCTTTGGGATCGCGGACATCAGCACCAATCTCTACCGTGGCGACAATACCAGCGTGTCTTTGCTACCGATTGTCTTTTACGACTTCGGGCGCACAACCGTCGGGCTAGACGGGATCACACACGAAGTGTCCCAAAGCGCAGGTTCGGTCACCACCGCTTTCTTAAGACCCCGCTATACAGATTTGGTCTTCACCGATGCCCCAGAGCTTGCCGGGATCGACCGCGATTTCTCGGCGGATTTGGGGTTCATCTATGAGCGCGAGCTAAGTGACGGGCTGGATATGAGTTTTTCCCTCGCCCAAGACATAACCGGCGTGCATGACGGCCAAGAAATCGGCCTATCAGCGACCCAACGGATTGACCCAATGGGCCTGCCCCTTGAGGTGTCCCTTGATCTGCAATGGCAAAGCGCTGAGCTGGCGGGGTATCTTTACGGCGTTGGCAGCGCTGAGACCGCCGCCGGACGCCCGGCCTATGCACCCGATGCCGCGCTGATCCCAACCCTATCGGTTTTCTCGGGCCTGCCCGTGGATGACGCGACGCTTTTGTTTGGCGGGGTCAGCTACACACCACTGCCCGATCAAGTCACCGATAGCCCCATCACAGACGTCGACGCGGTTTGGGGCCTGACGATCGGCATTGATCGCAAGTTTTAGGCCGCAACCGCGCTAAATGCGGCGCGGGGATTGTACAAAAACGTTAAGACAGCAAGGGCTGAACAAAACATGGCTGATAGCGAAAAAGTTCTCGAAATCCTTAAGGGCATTGCCTGCCCCGACGGGGATTTGGTCTCGTCCGGGGCGATGCGTGCCTTGGCGGTGGAAAATGACACGGTTCGTTTCGTGCTAGAGATCGCCCCTGAAAAAGCAGAAGGTTACACCGCTGCCAAAGAGCAGGCAGAAGCGCAACTAAAGGCGGCAGGGTTCACTGCCTCGATTGTGCTGACGGCTCATGACACCAAGGGCCCGCCGCCAGATCTAAAGCCCGCCGCACGTCCCGCGCCCAAGGGGCCGCAGAAAATTGCAGGCATCAAGAGTATCATCGCCATCGCCTCTGGTAAGGGCGGTGTGGGCAAGTCCACGGTCTCGGCCAATCTGGCCTGCGCGCTGGCGCAAGCGGGGCGGCGGGTTGGGCTGCTCGATGCGGATGTTTACGGGCCAAGCCAGCCGCGCATGTTGGGCGTGACGGGTCGCCCCTCTAGCCCAGATGGCAAGATCATTATCCCGATGAAGAACCACGGCGTGACCATGATGTCGCTGGGGCTGATGACCAACGAAGGTCAGGCGGTGGTCTGGCGCGGGCCGATGTTGATGGGCGCGTTGCAGCAGATGCTGAACCAAGTGCAATGGGGCGAGCTAGACGTGCTTTTGGTCGATCTGCCGCCGGGAACGGGGGATGTTCAGATGACCCTTGCGCAAAAGGCCGAAGTCGCAGGCGCGATTATCGTCTCGACGCCCCAAGACGTCGCGTTGTTAGATGCGCGCAAAGGCATCGATATGTTCAATCAACTCAAAGTTCCGATTTTGGGCATGATCGAGAATATGTCGACGCATATCTGCTCTAAATGCGGCCACGAAGAGCATATTTTTGATCATGGTGGCGTTGCGGCGGAGGCGCAGAAATTGGGCGTGCCGCTTTTGGCGGAATTGCCTCTCGATATCGCGGTCCGTTTGGCCTCGGATGGTGGTGCGCCGATCGTGACGACCCAGCCCGATGGCCCCCATGCAGCGGCCTTTCGTGCGGTGGCGGATGGGCTGGTGGAACGCGGTCTGGCTTAACCGCCAAAACTCATTGCGGGCTTTTCCTTGGTCGGGGGAGCGCTTGTCTCATGTTGATGCGCTGGTTGAAACCAAGGGGTGCGATGACCAAATGATCGGCTCGTCGTTTCCCGTGACTGGGGAACACATCACCGTCACTTACAAAGAGGCAAAGCCCAAGAGAGCACATCATGACCTTCGTCGATCTTCCCAAATTTCCGACCCGGCATGGCCACATGTCCGAGAAGATCCAGCGCGATTACATCGCTTTTGCAATTGCACAGGATCTGATGCCCGCCGAGGCACATCGAATTCCCGAGATCCTCTCCCTAACAGCGCCCAGCGCAAAGTCGCAGCCGATCCAGTTTTGGCAGCTGTTTTCGGTGCTGGGGCAAGGCCCGATTGTCGGCATTGTGCAGAGCTTTTACGAGCGGGTCTTTGCGGATGAAGCATGGTTCAAATCGGTGTTCGAGCAGGTCGGCGGTGTCAATCATCACATCAACACCCAAGCTTCGATGTGGATCGATGTGATGGGCGGCGGACCTTATTATCAAGGTGCGGAATACCGGCTGAACTTCCACCACTATCACAATGCCTTTGCCTTGATGAACGATCAAGGTGCGGCGCGGTGGTCGGATTTGATGCTGAAAACCTTGGATGCCACGCAACAACTGCTGGGTGATGACGCCCGTGTGCGGACCAGCATCAATACGTTTTTGTCGTTTTTCATGGACAAATACGCCGCGGATTTCGCCTTTGAAAATCGCAGCGCCTTTGGGGAAACAAACGGGCCTTACAACCGCAGGATTAACCTGATGAATATGACCTCAGAGGCGATCGAGCAATTGAGCCACGATGACCTAAGGGACGCCTTGGCGCGGCGCGGTGTCGACGTTGAGAAATACGCTGGCAAAGCGGCCTTGGTGAACAAAGCCCTGATGTTGTGAACATCTGTGGCGCCGCTTTACATTTGCTTAGCGGCGCCACGTTTAATTTTGTGAAATCTCAGCATCATGATCGGCCTGTGTGAAACCCACTGCAAACTCACTGCAAACCCACTGCACAATTCCAATTAAATACTGATAAATTTTAGGGTTTATTTGGCAAATATATCGATGAGACGACAGTTCGGTTGATGGAAAACCCTTCGCAGATTCATGAAATAGAAAATAATCCTGAGTAGCAAAGTGCCATTGCTTGTGGGTTTCCCGCATTTTCGGAGTTTGCAGATGTTCAAATCGGTCAGAACAAAGCTGATTGCGGTCACTTTATGTGTCCAAGCAATCTTCATTCTTGGCATGAATGGCTACTGGCTCAATTCTCAATCAGCGCTCAATTCAGACGTGTTCTACGAGAAAATTCAAAGCACGCTTAAATTTCTTGGGGCACCGATTGCGGCGGCGGTTTGGGATTTTGACACGGACGCGGTTGAAAAAACTCTAGAAGGCGTGGCCGAGAACCCAGACTTTGTTTTTGCCGAAGTTTGGGTCGAAGACTCGATGTTTGCCCGGCATTCGCAAACGGCCGAATGGAATGAGCTGTGGAACAGCGCCAAAGAGGTCGCGACGCAAGCAAGCGCGCAAGCTGCGACACCAGAAAACCCATTAGCTCAGGCGGCTGATGGCGCTGCGACCAGTGCTGCCGCGGCCCCTGTCGCAGAGGCGCCGTTCCTCGAGCAAGGCAGTTTGTCGGATGGGTCGCTGGTGTTTTTAAGCGACCTTACTCATGAAGGCCAAACCATCGGCACGTTAGTTTTGGGATACTCCGAAAATCGACTGCTCGATAAGCAAGCAAAAAGTCTGCGCGACACGGCGATTTTAACCCTCATTACCTTGGCAGTTGTTGGATTGGTCGTTTTTGCTGCAGCACAATCTTTGGCAGGCCCCTTGGGCAGAGTGGCGCTGACAATCCAAAAAGTAGCACGATCTGAATTCGACTTCGAAGTCACGGACCAAGACCGCAATGACGAAATTGGACGGATCGCAGAAGCTGTCGAAGAGTTTCGCATCAACTCGATGAAAGTCCAAGAGTTGGAAAATCAGGCAAAACGTCAACAAGAAGAGTCGCTGCGCGAAAGACAAGTGATGATGCACAACCTGCAAGAGGCGTTCGGTAAGGTTGTTGATGCGGCCCTCAGGGGCGATTTCTCAAAGCGTGTGGACGCAAAGTTTGATGACCCAGAACTATCTGAGCTTGCTCATAGCCTGAACCAATTGGTCGCAAAAACGGAAGCTGGGCTGTCGGAAACCGTTCGCGTGTTAGAGGCAATCACGTTTGGCAACTTGCAAGAGCGCATGAGCGGGGAATTTCATGGCTCGTTCAACGACCTGAAGTCTGGGCTGAACCAGACCGTTGAGACCCTGTCAGACTTGGTCAACCGTATTACGGCCGTGGCGAAAGGTATCGAAATCGGATCCAGCGAAATTGCCGAAGGGTCTGTTAGTCTGTCTGAAAAAACCATGTCGCAAGCGACCTCGCTTCAGGAAACCACCACAACAATGGTCGAGCTTTCCCGAACTGTCAGTCAGAATTCAAACGATTCAGAAGATGCCAGTGCTTTTGCATTTGAAGCGGCCAAAGGTGCTGAGGGTGCCACCAAAGTGGTCATGGAAGCCGCGCAGGCAATGGATACAATCCAAGAAAGCGCCAGCAAAATTTCAGAGATTACATCTACCATCAATTCCATTGCCTTCCAAACCAACTTGCTTGCACTTAACGCAGCAGTAGAGGCGGCACGCGCCGGCGATGCTGGAAAAGGGTTCACGGTCGTTGCCTCCGAAGTGCGTGACCTCGCCCAACGGTCCCGCGAAGCGGCAGACGCAATCGGCATCCTGATTGACACCAGTGTCGAGCAAGTCGGCGACGGCGTCCGTTTGGTTGAAGAAACCGAAGGCTCGATGCGCGAAATCGTCTCATCAATGAACCAAATCGCTGAAAAAACTCAGTCGGTCACCACCGCCAGCAAGAGCCAGGCAGCAAGCATCGACGAAATCTCTTCGGCGGTCCGAAAAGTTGATGCGGTCACCCAGCAAAACGCCGTTATTGCCGATAAAAGCGCAACCGGGGCAAAATCACTATCTGACCAATCCCAATCACTTCGGGATTTGGTCGAGTTCTTTGCTGAAAAAAGCTCGCAGGACCAAGTTCCGACTGCAAAAGTGGCCTAGCCGCAATCAGAAGTCAAATTTGACCGGTCGGCAAATTGGGCTGGTGACAAAAGCGATTTTGCCCAATCATTGGGCAGCCTGTTAAAGAGTTTCTGAAATTTTGCGGTTTCACAAAATATGGGCTTTTCAATCCCATAAAAACCGACGACGCCCTTGAACACCCATCGTTTTCAAAGTTTCATGGCCCAATGCAAAAGACGCAATCCAATTCGTTCAGCACCCGCTTAGCCGCGCTTGTTCAAAGCATCTATCCGGACCTCGATCCCGATATATTGTCCAGCCTCATCGTTGACGCCTTTTGGGGTGACAAAGGCAAACCAAGGCGCCGTGGGCGACTACCCAATAACAACCTCTGGACGCAAAAAGACGCGATTTTAATCACTTACGGGAATTCAATTCTCGATGGATCCCACAAACCGCTCGACTTGCTGCATGATTTTTTGGTGAAGCGCCTCAAAGGCACCATTAACGGCGTTCATATCCTACCGTTTTTTCCCTTCACATCCGACGACGGATTTGCGGTTTCGGATTTTCGATCGGTTAATCCAGAACTAGGTGATTGGCCTGACATCAACCGGATCAGCGAAGACTTTAATCTGATGTCCGATTTGGTGCTAAATCATGTGTCCAGCCAAGGCACTTGGTTCAACGAATATCTACAAGGCCATGCGCCCTACGATAAATTCTTTTTCGAAGCCTCTCCCGAGACGGACCTAAGCGCCGTTGTGCGGCCGCGAACCACGCCTTTGCTCAAAGAAGTTGAGACGGCAAACGGTTCCCGGCATGTTTGGTGCACGTTTAGCCACGATCAGATCGATCTCGATTTTAGCAATCCCGAAGTTCTTTTAGAGTTTCTTCGTATTATCCGCCTGCACGTGGAAAATGGCGTGCGCATCATTCGCCTCGACGCCGTTGCCTTCGTTTGGAAAGAGCCGGGCACCTCGTCCATACATCTGCCCCAAACCCATGCCATCGTCCAACTCATGCGTCTTCTTTGCGATTTTGCCGATGAGACCATCATTCTGTTAACAGAAACCAATGTGCCAAAAGCTGAGAACCTTAGCTATTTTGGGAATCGCAACGAAGCCCATGCGATTTACAACTTCCCGTTGCCACCGCTGATTTTGTTTTCGGTCATGTCGGGCTCGGCAAAATACTTGCAGCGCTGGCAAAGCGGGATGCCACCGGCACAGCTTGGTTGCGCTTACTTCAATTTCACAGCCAGTCACGACGGCATTGGCATGCGCCCAGCCGAAGGCATTTTGCCTGCCGCGGAACAGGCAAAAATGATCGAGACAATCAAGGGGATTGGTGGGCTGGTTTCGATGCGGACGCTGCCAGATGGCGGTGAAGCCCCCTATGAGATTAATACAACTTTCTATGAGGCGACCCGAAACACTTTTGAGGGCGAAGATAACTATCACTTCGATCGATTTATCTGCTCTCAGACTATTGTAATGTCGCTTGAGGGCATTCCGGGGTTCTATATCCACTCAATGCTGGCGACGCCAAACGATCACGAGCAGGTCAAACGCCGCGGCATGAACCGGGCGATAAACCGTCACCGCTGGAATTATTCCGAGCTAAACGAGTTACTCGATACGCCCTCATCGCCCCAAGCGCGGGTGCTGGCTGCTCTATCGGACCGATTGAAAATCCGGGCCAAACAAGCTGCGTTCCACCCAAATGCAACCCAGTTCACTATGTCGCTGGATGACAGCGTTTTTGGGGTCTGGCGCCAAAGCCTCGATCGGGATCAGTCGATTTTTGCCCTGCATAACGTTAGCAATAAAACCGTCGATGTCTCGCTGGCTTCGGTGAATTTGATTGATGACGAAAGCTGGTTTGACCTTTTGACCGAAGAAGACATCGACATGACGAAGGCGACAATCACGCTGGCGCCTTATCAGTGTCGATGGATTACCAATCGCGTCTGAACCTTAGGAAAACTCAGTCTCATCCGCCTTTGCCGCGATATTCATATCCGAGATAAAGGCCGGATCCGCCGCATTGATCCGGTTCCAAGTGGGAATAAACGGGGTCTCTTGCGGGTTGTCCAAAAAGATCATCCCAGCGCGCACGATGTTTTCGGCAAACAATTCGATGGATTGCTCTTCGGTATGCCGATCAATGGATAGTCCATTCATCTTTGCATCGCTGTAATAGGCCTCAAGCAGGTCGAGCGCACAGCGGTAGTAAGTGGCCTTGAGCGTGCGAAAAACGTTGGGGGTAAACACGGTTCCATCCGCCGCCAACTTACGGAAAATCGCTTTGCAAATATCCGTCGACATTCGGTTAAGACCGGCACTCGATTCCTCGGGGCTGAGTTTTTGGTGCTTATGATCATAGGCATCAGAGATATCGACCTGACACACGGCCTTGGGTGCAAGGTTGCGCCATGCCTCGGAAAGCACGCCGATCTCCAACCCCCAATCGGAGGGAATTCGAAGATCAGGCAAAATCGCAGTGCGCATCGCGAACTCGCCCGACAAGGGGTAGCGAAAACTACGCAGGTAATCGAGATAGTCGCGATCCCCGATCACACGCTTGAGCGCGATCAAAAGCGGGCTGACCAAGAGCCGCGTCACACGGCCGTTTAGATTTCCATCGCCGATCCGCGGATAATACCCCTTGGCCACTTGATACGGGAAACTTGGGTTGACGACCGGATAGACCAGCCGGGTCAGCATCGATTTATCATAGGTGAGAATGTCGCAATCGTGGATCGCCATCACCGCGCTATCGGCACAGCCGATCAAATACCCAAGGCAGGCCCAAACGTTTTTGCCTTTGCCCTGCTCGCTCGGGGCAAGGCCCAAAGCGTCAAGCCGCGCGCCCAGCGCCAACATGCGCGGGCTGTCATTCCAGATCACGATATGGTTCTGTTCCAGACCTGAAAAGAATGATTTGGCATGGCGAAACTGAGCCTCGTTGGCCGCGTCCAATCCAATGATAATCCGGTGTAGATAATTCACCTTCGACAGCTCAGAAAGGATGTGGGGCATCGCATCCCCTTCCAGCTCAGAATACAAACAGGGCAAAATTAGCGAAATTTTTCGCCCCTCAGCAAACACCGAAAGCTCTTGTTCCATGGCCTCCGGCGTGCGCGCCCGCAAATTATGCAGCGTCGTGATGTTTCCGTTTTGATGAAAATCGGCCATTGGGTATCCTAACGCAGGTTTAGTCTCGTGAGCAGGTTCAGTATCGCCTCATTCCACCCCAAAGGGCCAGCGAAGTTTGCACGAATTATGCGCCCCTCGGTCTCACCCTTCAGCGCAGGGATTGCCGGCCGATGCGGGTTGGGGATCACAATACCAAACTGAGCATGCTCAAGCATTTTCACATCATTGGGTGCATCCCCAAGAGCAACGGTCGTCTGCGGGTGATAGGTATCAATCACCTCGCGCATACGATCCACTTTATTGCCACCAAACGAGAGCGTTAGAAACCGCCCGCCCTGCTGCGCGATCACACCCAGAGCGGCCAAAGCTTGGACAAACTCATCCTTTTGCGCGGCGGTGCCTGTCCATTCTCCGGGCTCGGAGAACTGCCGCGTCTTGGCCAAAGCCGCCGCATCGCGCGTCAACCCGGTCATTTGCGCAACTTTGGCAACCGATGCATCACCAAATCCATTGAAATAGCCGCGTAACGCCGCCGGAACCTCGTCAAGAACCAAACGTAGGTCGCGATAGCGCGAACCACCCTCAATGTCGTGGGTATTAGTAGGCAAAAGCCCCGCGCCATTTTCAACAATCGCAGGCCAATGGTCCAAATCAAGCTCTCGGCGCAAAGGGGCAATCTCTGCCGCCGTCTTGCTACTTGCCAGCACGACCCCCGCCGAAATCTGCTTTAACGCGTTCAAGGCAGATCTTGCGGCATCCCATTTATAGGTATCATGGTCAATTAACGTGCCATCCAGATCGGTAAACACGATAAGGTTAATGCCTTCGGTCATAGGGGCTGGCGGCATCAATGCCCATCAACCTCCGCCAAGAACCGCTCAACTTCAAGCGCCGCCATGCAGCCCATCCCAGCGCTGGTCACAGCCTGCCGATAGACATGATCGGTGATGTCGCCAGCGGCAAAAACACCGGGGATCGAGGTTGCGGTCGAGTCTGGTTTCGTGACCACATAGCCGCCCATATGCGTCTCAAGCACATCCTTCACCAACTCATTCGACGGGGCGTGACCAATGGCGACGAAAACGCCTTTGCAGTCAATCTCGCGCATCTCTCCGGTCTTGGTGTGTTTAACGCGCACGCCAGTGACCCCGCGCGGTTCGTCGGTGCCCAAAACCTCATCAAGTTCATGAAACCACAAAGGTTCGATCTTGGGATTTTTCAGCAGCCGATCTTGCAAAATCCGCTCGGCACGCAACTCATCGCGGCGGTGAATCAGCGTCACCTTGCTGGCGAAATTCGTCAAAAATAGCGCCTCTTCGACCGCCGTATTGCCGCCGCCAATTACCACCACGTCCTGCCCGCGATAG
>CAYLLD010000032.1:0-11488 GCA_964384315.1 uncultured Rhodobacterales bacterium
CTCGGCCCCCGCGAGATCACATCGATATTTTTCGGCGGCGGCACCCCCTCTTTGATGGAACCGCGCGTCGTTGCTGCGGTTCTGGAACGCTTGGCGCAGGTCTGGACCCTCGCCAGCGACGCCGAGATCACCCTTGAGGCCAATCCCACCTCCGTCGAGGCCGCCCGCTTTGCCGGATACCGCGCGGCTGGGGTCAATCGCGCGTCGGTTGGCGTGCAAGCTTTGAATAATGCGGACCTCAAAGCGCTTGGTCGGCTTCATTCGGTCGATGAGGCGCTTGCGGCCTTTGATTTGGCCCAGAGTACATTTGATAAAACCAGCTTTGACCTGATTTACGCCCGCCAAAACCAAGCCCTCGCCGCGTGGGAGGCCGAGTTGCAGCGCGCCTTGACCATTTGCGGCGATCATTTGTCGCTCTATCAGTTGACCATTGAACCAAATACCCGCTTCGGCGACCTATACGCCAAAGGTGCCCTACGCGGTCTGCCCAGCGGCGATCTTGGGGCGGATATGTATCTGCTGACCCGCGATATGTGCCGCGCAGCGGGGTTTGATGACTACGAGGTCTCGAACTACGCGCGCGCGGGTGCGACCTGCCGCCATAATCTGTCCTATTGGACCTATGGCGAATATGTCGGGATCGGACCCGGTGCCCATGGGCGGGTTGATGTTGCGGGCTCGCGGCGGGCGACGGTGCATAAATCCATGCCAAGCGCCTATCTTGAGGCAACGGATTTTGCGGTCGATGAGGCGCTTTCCAAGGCGGATCAAGCAGGCGAATATCTATTGATGGGCCTGCGCCTGCGCTCTGGCGTTGAAATTAAGCGGCTGCAGGGCTTGATGGGCACGGCTTATCCAGAGACCGAAATTGCCGCGCTTTGCAAAGATGGTTTGCTGGACTTGACCAATGGCCAATTGGCGGCAACCGATAGCGGGCGTTTGGTGCTCAATGCACTGATCGAGCGGCTGCTGCCTTAATCGTTATTTAGTGCCCAAAGCGTGACAAATAAGATCAAGCTGCTCTAGCTCTTTGTATTTGATGCTCACCGCCCCCGACCCGTCACTTTTATGGTCAATCTGCACGCGCATTCCGAGCATCGCCGACAAATCCTCTTCGAGCGCGCGGGTGTCGGCGTCTTTTGACGAAGGTGCAGCGGGTTTCGCAGCGGCGGGCGGCGCTTTCACCATAGCCTCGGCTTGACGCACAGACAGCCCGTCACGCACGATCTGTTTGGCCAGCGCCTCGGCGTTTTCGTGACCGATCAGCGCTCGCGCGTGACCTGCGGATAGCTTTTGGTCGCGCAATAAGTCGACCACCCCCGCTGGCAGGTTCAGCAGTCGCAGCAAATTGGCGATATGACTGCGGCTCTTGCCGATCACCTTGGCAAGCTGCTCTTGGGTATGACCGAAACGATCCATCAACTGGCGCAGACCGGCGGCCTCTTCGATCGGGTTCAAATCAGCGCGCTGCATATTCTCGATGATCGCAATCTCGAGGGTCTCAGCGTCGGAAAACTCACGGATAACCGCAGGCACATCATGCACCTGCGCCATCTGCGCGGCCCGCCAGCGCCGTTCGCCCGCGACGATTTCATAGGAGCCCTTCTTGCCGGGTCGCAAAATCAACGGCTGCAAAACACCTTTTTCAGCGATTGAGTTCGCCAGATCCTGAAGATCCTCGGGCCGAAACTCGCGACGCGGCTGATCTGGGTTCGGGAGTATCCGGTCAATCGGGATCAGCGTATCAGCGGCGGGCGGACGGTTGGTGGTGGGCTCGTTGTCCGCATCGGCCAAAAGCGCGCTCAAACCGCGCCCCAGACCCTTTTTCTCTGTTTTCTTGGCCATAATCTACCCTTTTGCCGCTTCAAGCGTTTTGTCCGACAGCTTGGTCAACATCTCAGCCGCGAGCTTTTGATAGGCCACCGAGCCAGAGCATTTGTGGTCATAGATCAGGGCGGGGACCGCGTGCGAGGGCGCCTCGGACAGGCGCACATTGCGCGGCACGACGGTTTGATAGACCAGATCGCCGAGATTTTCGCGCACATCGGCCTCAACCTGCCGCGCGAGATTGTTGCGGGTGTCGTACATGGTCAGGACGATGCCCTGAATGCTGAGGCGCGGGTTGAGGCTGTTGCGGACCTCGCGGATGGTCAGCATCAGCTGCGAGAGGCCTTCGAGAGCGAAAAACTCGGCCTGCAGCGGCACCAGCACGTAATTTGAGGCGACCATGGCGTTGATGGTCAGCAGGTTCAGGGACGGCGGGCAGTCGATAAAGACGAAATCGAAGGCGTTGAAGGCCTCGGCTTGGGTCCGAACTGCGTCGCGCAGCTTCACCGCGCGGCCGTTGTCTTGCAAAAGCTGCATGTCCACAGAGCTCAGATCGGCGTTCGCGGGGGCCAGAAACAGGTTCGGCACCGATGTCGGCAGGACGATATCGCCCAGCGGGGTGCCATCGATGACCAGATCATAGGTCGTGTGGGTCCGCTCTTTGGGCGAAATCCCGAGGCCGGTGGAGGCATTGCCTTGCGGGTCGAGGTCCATGATCAGGACGCGCTTGCCAATGGCCGCGAGACCGGTTGCCAAATTGACGGCGGTCGTGGTTTTACCGACCCCGCCCTTTTGGTTGGAAATCGAAAAAATCAGGGTTTCTTGGGTTGTGGACACGGTGAACACGCTCCGATTCGCACAATAGAGGCGTTAGGGTTAGTTTTACTTGGTATCAAATCGTGGTCGTAGGTCCACGCAATTTCGGCTTCGCGCAGCTCGTCGGCAAGATTCTCGCCTTTTGCGAAGAGGCAGATGGAGCTGGGCGCGCGGCCAGATGTCCAGTCGAGTAGCTCGGTGAGGCTGGCGAGGGCGCGGGCGGTGATGACGTCAAAGCCGCTTAGATCGACGGCGCTGATGCGCTCGTTCACGATCTCGACGTCTAGTTTTAGCTCTAAAGCGGCGGTGCGCAGAAAGGCGCATTTGCGGGTGTCGGCCTCGATCAGCGTGACTTTTAGGTCGGTGGCCTCGCCCATAAGCGCTAGGACGAGGCCGGGGAAGCCTGCCCCTGAGCCTAGATCGACGAGGGTTTTTGTGCCGCTGGGGATCAGCTCGAAAAGCTGGGCGCTATCGAGAAAGTGCCGATCCCAGATGTCGCCTATGGTGGATTTCGCGATCAGGTTGATGCGGGGGTTCCATTTGCGCACGAGCTTTTCGTAGGCTTTGAGCCGCGCAAGTGTTTCACGTGAAACATCGACCTTCGCGCCAAAACGCGCGCTGGTCATGCAGAGCGCCGCTTTTGGTCAGACTTAAGCCGTGCGAAAATCGCCATAACCGCTGATGGGGTCATACCCTCAAGCCGTTGCGCTTGGCCAAGTGTCTCTGGTCGCGCCACCTCAAGCTTGCCGATAAGCTCATTGGACAGCCCCGCAACAGAGCGGAAATCCAAATCTGAGGGGATCAAAAAGCCCTCGTTTTTCTGCAAAGCTGCAATCTCTTGCTTTTGACGCTCGATGTAAAACGCATAGCGCGCGTCCCGCTCAACCTGCTTTTGGATGTCAGGCGCGACATTGCCAAGGTCAGGCGAAAGACTAACCAAATCGTCAAAAGTGATATCCGGATAGGACAGCAAATCATGCCCGCTACGCTTACGCCCATCAGCATTGAGCGTCAGGCCGTGGGCCTTGGCCTCTTTGGTCGACACCTCAAGCGCACCAACGATGTCATTGGCCGCGTTCAAATCCGTCATCTTTTCCTCAAAAAGACGCGCACGCTCATCTGACACGCAGCCCAGCGCAATCGCCGTCGGGGTCAGGCGCTGATCTGCGTTGTCAGCACGCAAAGACAGACGGAACTCGGCCCGAGACGTAAACATGCGGTAAGGCTCGGTCACCCCCCGAAGGATCAGATCGTCAACCATCACGCCAATATAGGACGTCGAGCGGTCAGGCACGTAGGGTGCATCACCGCGCACGGACAGCGCCGCGTTCAGCCCCGCCACAAGCCCCTGCCCGGCGGCCTCTTCATAGCCCGTGGTGCCGTTGATTTGCCCCGCCAGATAGAGACCAGAGAGCGCGCTGAGCGCCAGCGTGCGGGTCAGACTGCGCGGATCAACGTAATCGTATTCAATCGCGTAGCCCGGCTGAAGGATTTTGGCGTTCTCGAGCCCGACAATTGAGGCAACAAAGGCCTCTTGGGCATCAACAGGCAGCGAGGTGGAAACCCCGTTGGGATAGATCGTATTGTTCTGCAGGCTCTCTGGCTCAAGGAAAATCTGGTGCTCGTTCTTGTCGCGGAAGCGGACAACCTTATCCTCGATCGAGGGACAATAGCGCGGCCCCACGCCATCGATCTGGCCGCCATACATGGCCGAGCGACCAAGGTTGGCTTCGATCACTTCATGGGTGGCTTCATTGGTATAGGTGATGCCACAAGCGACTTGAGGCAAAGGCGGGGACTTTGATAGGAACGAAAACAGCGCAGGGTCTTCGTCGCCAGGCTGTGAGCCAACGCGGTCCCAGTCGATGGTGCGCCCGTCCAAACGCGGCGGTGTCCCTGTTTTTAGGCGCCCAAGCGGCAAACCAAATTCATCAATTCGCCGCGCCAACTTAACCGAGGCGGCATCGCCAATGCGACCGCCTTCGTGTTTTTGGTCACCAATGTGGATCAGACCACGCAGGAAAGTACCTGTCGTTAGGATGACATTTGGGCTGGCAATTTGCGACCCATCAGCAAGCTCAACACCAGTGATGCGCGATTTATCGATGACCAGATCGGCGACCTCAGCCTCTAGAACCGTCAGGTTTTCTTGGGCTCTGGCATGGGCCTGCATGAAAGATTTATAGGCAAGCCGGTCCGATTGGACCCTCGGGCCCTGTACAGCAGGACCTTTTCTGCGGTTCAGCAAGCGAAATTGAATGCCCGTTGCATCCGCTGCACGACCCATAACGCCGTCCATGGCGTCGATTTCACGAACGATATGACCCTTACCCAAGCCACCAATAGCCGGATTGCACGACATCTCGCCGATCCCATCGGCCTTGAGCGTGATCAAAAGAACGCGCACACCGAGACGCGCCGCCGCATGAGCGGCCTCTAGACCAGCGTGGCCGCCACCGACCACGATCACATCTGCATCATGTTTCACGTGAAACACCTATTTCCCGATACAAAACTTCGAAAAGATTTGATCCAGCAAGTCCTCTACATCGACCTTGCCGATCAACGATTCAAGCGCCCTACTAGCACTTCTAAGCCGTTCAGACAAAATTTCCGTCGGACCGTCGATGTCAGCCAAAGCCGCGACAACCTGATCCCGCGCATCACTCACAGCTTGTCTTTGGCGCTCACGCGAAATCGCAGCCGAAAAGGCCAGCCGCCCCTTAAGGCGTTCGCCAATCGCAGCCAAAAGCTCTGCGATCCCCTCGCCGGTGACGCCAGACACATTTAGCGGCCCCACGCGCGCACCCAAATCTGCTTTCCCGTGGACCGTCAAGTCCTCGACGTCGGCCTCAACACTCACGTCATTATCGTCGCCCGAGCCAAGGAAAATCCTCAAATCCGCGGCCTCAACACGGCGGCGCGTGTTCGCTATTCCAATTTGCTCAACCTGATCCTCGGTCTCACGAAGGCCAGCGGTATCCAAAAACGTAACCGGCATTCCGTCTAGGTCGAGTTGCACCTCGATAATATCACGGGTCGTGCCGGCAATTTCCGACGTGATCGCCGCCTCGCGACCCGCTAGCGCATTAAGTAGCGTTGACTTGCCAGCATTGGGCGGACCAACGATCGCCACCTCAAATCCCTCTCGCAAACGAGCGCGCGCGCCGAACCCCGCCAGCTCAGCCTCGAGACTAGCCAAAACACCTTGCAGCCGGGTCTGCACCTCTACAGAAGCATCGTCAGGCACCTCTTCATCGGCAAAATCCAACGTCGCTTCCAAAAGCGCGGCAGCATAGACCAAATCTTCGCGCCATGAGGTCACCCGCTTGGACAGCACACCAGACACCAATTCATTAGCAAGCCGCAGCTGTGCACGGGTGGTCGCGTCGATCAGATCGGCGATACCCTCGGCTTGCAACAAATCAAGGCGGTCATTTTCCAAGGCGCGCCGCGTGAATTCCCCCGGCTCGGCGGGACGGCACAGGCCCGATTTAGACAGCTCACCGATCAGATCATCGATGACCCCAACGCCGCCGTGAATTTGGAACTCGGCCATGGCCTCGCCCGTGTAGCTCTTGCCCTCTTCAAAGCCGAGCACCAAACCTTCGTCGATTTTTCGGCCATCAGTGGGCGCACGAATAACCAGAAATGCCGCATGGCGCGGCGGCGGCACTGTGCCGCAAAAGGCTTGGATGATATCGAGCGCGCGCGGCCCGGAAATCCGAATGACCCCGATTGCACTGCGGCCCGGCGGGGTCGACAGCGCGAAAATCGTGTCGGCCATAAACGTGACTTAGGTGTTCATCGAATCGAAGAACTCGGAGTTCGTCTTGGTCTGCTTCAGCTTCCCAAGCAGGAACTCCACCGCATCGGTCGTGCCCATCGGGTTCAAAATCCGGCGCAGCACGAAAGTCTTCGTGAGATCGCCTTTGTCGACCAGCAGGTCCTCTTTGCGGGTACCGGACTTGAGAATATCCATCGCCGGATAAACCCGTTTGTCCGCAACTTTGCGATCAAGCACGATCTCGGAGTTACCGGTCCCTTTGAATTCCTCAAAGATAACCTCATCCATCCGGCTGCCCGTATCGATCAGCGCCGTGGCAATAATCGAGAGCGAGCCGCCCTCTTCAATGTTCCGCGCCGCACCAAAGAACCGCTTGGGCCGTTGCAGCGCGTTCGCGTCAACACCACCGGTCAAAACCTTACCAGACGAAGGCACGACCGTGTTGTAAGCGCGGCCCAAACGAGTGATCGAATCGAGCAGGATCACGACGTCGCGCTTATGCTCGACCAGCCGTTTCGCTTTTTCGATGACCATCTCGGCAACCGCCACGTGACGACCCGCAGGCTCATCAAAAGTCGAGGACACAACCTCGCCCTTCACCGACCGCTGCATATCCGTAACTTCTTCGGGCCGCTCATCGACCAAAAGAACAATTAGGAAACATTCGGGGTGGTTCGCCTCAATCGAATGGGCGATATTTTGCAGCAGCACGGTTTTACCCGTGCGCGGCGGCGCAACAATCAGCGCGCGTTGGCCTTTACCCAGCGGCGACACAAGATCGATCACGCGGGCGGAATAATCTTTGATGGTCGGGTCTTCGATTTCCATCTTCAGCCGCTCATCGGGATAAAGCGGCGTCAAATTGTCGAAATGAACCTTGTGGCGCGCGGCCTCTGGGTCCTGAAAGTTAATCTGGCTCACTTTGATCAGGCCAAAGTATTTTTCATTGTCCTGGGGCGCCTTGATCACACCCTCGACCGTATCGCCTGTGCGCATCGAAAAAGAACGGATCTGGTTCGGGCTGACATAAATATCGTCCGGGCCGGGCAGATAGTTTGCCTCAGGCGAGCGCAAAAAGCCGAAACCGTCCTGCAAAACCTCAAGCACACCATCGCCCGAGATTTCAACGCCCTCTTCCGCCAACTCTTTGAGAATGGCGAACATCATGTCGCCTTTGCGCATCGACGAGGCGTTCTCAATTTCTAGATCTTCCGCCATCGTCAAAAGATCAGCCGGGCTCTTGGCTTTTAGGTCAGCCAAAGAAAGCTCGGAAAATTCCACAGAACTGTCCATTAGATCCTCATCGATCTTGCAGTAGATCATATTTTCATCAGGGAGTGGTGGCCACAAGGGTCACCCAAGAGATGCGCGGGTTTTATCCATCAAAAGAAATTTGTCAACAATTGGTTATCTGAGATTTAAACTATCAGAATGGCTTCACAATTACCATAACAACAATAATAATCATTAAAACAGTGGGTATTTCATTAGCAAATCTATAATTTCGTTCACTAATCTTGTTATTATCGGCCTGAAAATCCCGCATTCGCGCTTTTAGCCAGTAATGAAAGCCAGTCATCAAAATGACCGCTACAAATTTCACCGCAAACCAGATGCTAACCAAAAGCCCCGGCCAGCCGTAGTAAACAACCATCAAAATACCGCAAATCCAGGTGACACCTAAAGCTGGCTCCATGATGAAACTGGCCAGACGAAATTCCATAATCTTGAATTTCTCGGCAATCGCCGTTTCGTTAGCATCCAGTCCCGAATGATAGACAAAGAGCCTTGGCAAATAGAGCAACGCGGCCATCCAAGAGATAACCGCAACGATATGGAGCGCCTTGATCCAGGGAAATATCGCATCAAACATGGGTTGTATCTTACCAGATCGATGCGACCTTCAAAAGGTTCATGGAAAATTTACCTTTGGGTGCCAAACTGAGAGAACCTATCAATTAATATAAATTAAAATAAGAATTTTTAAGATGTTTGTTGTAGGGCCTGTGAAAGCTGTGGATTAAAAGTTTTCCGAGTTTCATCACCAGCCTCCTAGGGATAAAAGCAACCAATATTTTTATTTAAAGCATTGATTTATATCAATAAATAACTTTCAGATACAGAAAATTTCAAAGTTATACCCGTAATTCAAAACCATCCCTTCACACTTGTGAATTCTGTATTCATAGTTGAAACCAGAGGATAACCGCAGCTCGCGTGTATCTTATGCGTTAATAACTCCGAGCTGTCCTTTTTTCCCCTCGCAGTTTTTCGCTTTCTATCCACAACCTTATGAGCAGCCTCACCGTGACCGAACCTATAATTCTTGCCTCGCAATCGCAGACCCGAGGGGCAATGTTACGTTCTGCCGGGGTCGAATTTGCAACAAAGCCGGCACGGGCGGACGAGGATTCGCTAAAGGCCGCGCTTCGGGCAGAGGGTCGCAGCCCCCGCGATATTGCCGATGCTTTGGCAGAGATGAAGGCGCTCAAAGTTTCGGCCAGCCTGCCCGGTGCACTGGTTATAGGGTCAGACCAAATTCTCGATTTGGACGGGCAGCTTATTTCAAAAGCACAGACGATGGACGAGGCGCGTGCCCGATTGCTAAGTTTGGCGGGCAAAAACCACAAGCTGCATTCAGCCGCGGTTATCGCCCTTAACGGCGAGCCGATTTGGCGGCATGTCAGCACCGCGACCATGTCGATGCACAGATTTTCGGATGATTTTCTGGATAAATACTTGGCAGAGGCCGGGCCCGAGATTTTGGGCAGCGTCGGTTGCTATCACTTCGAGGCCACAGGCGCGCGTTTGTTTGTGAAAGTCGCTGGTGATCACTATACTATTCTGGGAATGCCTTTGTTGGAAGTTTTAGCCTATCTCAGGCAACGAGGAACAATCGAGCAATGACCGATCAGTCACATCCAACGCCAATGCTTGCTGCTGTGATCGGTTGGCCCATTTCCCACTCACTCTCGCCAGTGATCCATAACTATTGGCTACGTAAATATGATCTGAGCGGTCATTACATCCCTGTCGGCCTAACCGCGGATCGGCTGGAAAGCGGTATTCAAGCGCTGGCGGACTTGGGATTTAAGGGTGCGAATGTTACGATACCCTACAAAGAAAAAATCCTATCCATGGCCAGCAGTATCACTGACCGGGCGGCTTTGATCGGGGCGGCGAATACGATTGTGTTCCGCGAAAACGGTAAATTTCGCGCTGATAACACGGATGGCTACGGATTTATCAAGAACATCCAGCAATATGCGCCGGATTGGCGCGGGTCGAATGGCCCTGCGGTTGTGATCGGCGCTGGCGGTGCGAGCCGTGCGGTCGTTTCGGCGCTTTTGGCTGAAGGCGTGCCCGAAATTCGCATTTCAAACCGCACGCGACACCGGGCTGAAATGATCAAAGATCAATTTGGCGCGAAAGTTACGGTCGTGGATTGGGGTAGGGTCAATCAGGGTCTCGATGGGGCGTCTACGATTGTGAACACCACCGCGCTGGGCATGGTCGGCCAACCTGAATTGCGTCTGCGTCTGGACGCTGCCCCGCGCACCGCTTTGGTGTCGGATATTGTATATACGCCGCTCAAAACTGATCTGTTGCGTGCCGCCGAAGAGCGCGGGATGCGGACCGTTGATGGGCTTGGCATGTTGTTGCATCAAGCGGTGCCGGGTTTCGAGATGTGGTTCGACACCCGCCCCGAGGTTGATAGCACCCTGCGCGATGTGGTGCTTTGCGCGTGAAGACGCCGCCGATTTTGATCGGGCTGACCGGTTCGATTGGGATGGGTAAATCCACGGTTGCCGGGTTTTTCGCCGAGGCGGGGGTGCCTGTTTGGGACGCGGATAGCACCGTCCATGCGCTTTACCAAAAACCAAATGCTGGATTTGCTGCCATTGCGGCGCTGGCCCCGGATGCAGCCTATGGCGATGCGATTGATCGGGGCGCTTTGTCAAAAGCCATTGCTGCTGACCCTACCCTTTTGGGCAAAATCGAAGCGGCGATCCATCCGCTGGTCGCCCAGCACCGCGCCGATTTTATCGCGGATTGCACCGAGCCCCTCGCGCTCTTTGATATTCCGCTGATCTTTGAAAATGAAAACCAAGACGATTTTGATGTGATTGTCGTGGTTGATGCGGGGGCGGCCTTGCAAAAAACCCGTGTTCTTGCGCGTCCGGGCATGAACGAAGAAAAATTCGCGACGATTTTGGCCCGTCAGATCCCAAACGCGCAAAAGGTGGCCGCAGCGGATTTTGTCGTTGATACCAGCCTCGAACTTGCAGAAACTCAGGCGCGCGTGGCGCAGGTGTTGCGGCAGATTAAACAGGCCCATCAAATATGAGACAGATCGTTCTTGATACAGAAACCACAGGCTTTGACCCCCTTGCGGGTGATCGGTTGGTGGAAATCGGTGCGGTTGAACTGGTGAACCTGATGCCGACGGGCGAGGTTTATCACCAATATGTAAATCCAGAGCGGGACATGCCCGAGAGCGCCTTTGCGGTGCATGGGTTGTCGATAGAGTTCCTCTCGGACAAGCCGAAATTTGCGCAGATCGCGGCGGCTTTCGTTGAGTTTGTCGGCGATGCCAAGCTGGTCATTCACAACGCCGCCTTCGATATGAAATTCCTCAACGCCGAGCTTGGCTGGGCCGGTCTGCCGCTTTTGCCAATGGATCAGGCGATTGATACGCTGGAAATTGCCCGCCGCAAGTTTCCCGGTGCGCAAAATTCGCTGGATGCGCTGTGCCGCCGTTTCGGGGTTGATAATTCCGTGCGCGAAAAGCACGGCGCGCTTTTGGATAGCGAGTTATTGGCGGATGTTTATCTGGAATTGATGGGTGGTCGTCAGCCCGATTTGATGGGCGGAGCTGCGGCGGCGAATGTGGTGAAAATACCCAGCGCGCAGGCGGCTGAGGCGATCACGAAACGGCCCGCGCCTTTGCCAAGTTTGCTGAGCGAGGCCGAAGCTGCCGCTCATGCAGAGTTTATCGAAGGTTTGGGCGAGGCCCCGCTTTGGAAGCAGGGCTGACGCCTAGTTTTAAACCTTAAG
>CAYLLD010000032.1:11588-13654 GCA_964384315.1 uncultured Rhodobacterales bacterium
TTAAACCTTAAGCAGTCGCTTCAGCCTGACGACGCTCAAGTTCCTGACGGTAGAGCGCGACAAAATCGATGTTGTCGAGGTTCAGCGGTGGATAGCCACCATCGCGGGTCACATCACCAACAATCCGGCGCACATATGGGAAAATCATCCGCGGGCATTCGATCATCAGGTAAGCGTGGCGCTGATTGTCCGGCACGTTCTCGACCAAGAAGAAGCCTGCGTAGTCCAGCTCAAGGATAAAGATCGCATCGTCGCCAGTTTTGGCGTTGATCACGAGCTTGAGCATGACTTCCCATTTGTTCTCTTTTTTGTCGTTCGCATCGAGGTTCACCTGCACCGAAATCTCAGGCTTCACTTCGCTCGACATGCCTTTTTGGGCGGCGATGTTTTCAAATGAAAGGTCACGGATGTATTGGCTTAGAACCCGCAAACGTGGGGCTTCTGGTGTTGCTTCTTCTGCCATTGGTATTGCTCCCGGCTAAAATAAAATCGAGCGGGTCTTAACACTCTCGCCCCTGTGCCTCAACGTCATATTCGTATGGCTTTGGGCGCGCGAGTAAATCCGCTCTTACTGGTCGTTCTTTGAAGGATCCTTGGTCCAGCCCGACGGGCTTTGTGGCCGCGCCGTGGGATCGGATGGGGTGTCGAACTCTGGCTCAACCCCCTTTGGCTCAACCACGGTGTAATCACCCTCAACGATGTCATCGGGTGGCGTGTTTCTGGTCTGATTGGCGGTGCCACCAACGACCTGCGCTTTCACCCGCGTGCTCAAAAACCGAATGATCGCGCTGCGCACCGGGGGGATCAAAAAGGATATGCCCAAAGCGTCGGTGAAAAATCCCGGCGTCAGCAGCAAAACCCCGGCCACCAGAATAAAGGCGCCATGGGCGATTTCATTCAGCGGATTAGAGCCGCGCGCCACCGCCGATTGCAGGTTTGTCAGCGTCGCCACCCCTTGGCCGCGCAGCAAAATCGTGCCCACAAGCGCGGTGATCACCACGATCACAAGGGTCGGCACCATGCCGATGAGACCGCCCACTTGAATGAAAAGTGCGATCTCAATGATCGGAACAGCGACGAGCGCAAGAAAAAGGTACATCAACTTCCCTATTCGTTTTGGGCGCGGTGGTAGACTAACCAGCAACTTGCACCTACATAAGGGCTCATATCCAAGGTTTCCAAGCCGAGGATGAACTTTTGCAAAAGGTTTGGCGTTCATGAGCTCCCAAATGATCCAAATTATCGTCTTGGCTGGCGTGGCCCTGTTTCTTGTGCTGCAGTTGCGCAAGGTTCTGGGGACCCGTGATGGATTTGAACAGACGAACGATCCACAGAAAATCCAGCCGCAGCCCCAACGTGGGCCGGGGGATTTTGCGGTGATCGAGGGCGGGCCAGATCCCGACATTGCCGAATATGCTGATCCGGACAGCAAGATGGGCAAGGCTTTGGCCGCGATGAAACGGGTAGAGCCGTCGTTTTCGGTGACGGAATTCGCCGGTGGCGCGCGTCATGCCTATGAGATGATTTTGATGGCCTATGAAAAAGGCGACACTGACGTGTTGCGCGATTTTCTTTCGCCAGATGTATTCGAAGGCTTTCGCGGCGCGGTTGAGGCGCGCGAGGATCAGGGTCTGCGGGTCGATGCGGAATTCTTGGGCGTGCGTGAGTTGAAAATCACCGACGCTGATTTCGACGAAGAAAATAGTGAGGCCGAAATTGTGGTTCGCTTCGTGGGCGAGATGACCAGCGTCGTGAAAGATACCGAGGGCCGTATTCAAGAAGGCACCCCGGATGAGGCGAAACGCCAGCGTGATATCTGGACCTTTGCGCGGTTGATGGGCACGGATAATCCCAACTGGCTCTTGGTTGCGACCGAGCGTTAAAGTTAGTTTGGGTGGTCTGGTGTTATGGCGCGCAAGCCGCGACTAACTGGCGATGATAAAGCCACTTGGGACAAGGTTGCGCGCACGCTCACCCCGCTGAGCAAGATCAAACGGGATGTGGCGAAAGTTGATCTGACCGCCTCCGCGATGCGTTCGATGGAGGCAGAGGTCGACCAGCCGGAA
>CAYLLD010000032.1:13754-21984 GCA_964384315.1 uncultured Rhodobacterales bacterium
CCAAACACCCAGAACCTGTGCGGCCGCGCAAGCCCGTTGCGGCCAAACCCACCGCCCAAAAATCAGCACAACTTGATGATCGGTCGTCCTATGAATTGGATGGGCGCACCTATGATCGGCTGCGCAAGGGTAAGTTAAAGCCGGATCGACGGATTGATTTGCACGGGATGACGGCGGCGCGGGCCCATGCGGCGCTGAAAGATTTTATCATGATTGCCGCTAGCGATGGGTGCCGGATGGTGCTGGTGATTACTGGCAAGGGGCTGCGCGGCAACGAAAAGAGTGAGGGCTATTGGCCCCTACGCCGCAAACCCGGTGTTATTCGCGAAAGCTTGCCGCAATGGCTGGCGATGCCGCCCCTGCGCGGGATCGTGTTGCAGCATCACAAGGCCCAAGACCGCGATGGCGGCTCTGGCGCATATTACGTTTATTTGCGCCGCGCGCGTTAGCCGTAAAGCTCTGCGCGTTAGGCGCGGACCCGGCTTTGGTCCAGACGCACGGCGAGCATGGCAAGCAAGGCGGCGAGCGCGATTGCAAAAGCGATGCCGAGGGATTGGTCTTCGAAGGTCCAGCCCCAATCGATCAGCACCCCGGTTAGCCCCGGTCCAAGCGCCGAGCCGAAGACCATGCTTGAGGCGGCGACCGCACGGATCGCGCCTAGGTGGGCGGTGCCGTAATAATCGGGGAAAAACGTGCCTGCGATATTGCCGCTGACCCCTTGGGCCATGCCCATCAGGGCAAAGACCGCCGCCGTGGCCAAAAACGTATCCGCGCGCCATAAAATCACGAAGGCGAGGACCGCCGGGATCAGGTTAAAGCCGAGAAATCGGCCAGAGCCGAAACGATCAATGAGGGGGCCGGAAATGAGCATGGTGATGATGCTGAACCCGGTGACCACGGGGATCATGGCGACCCAACTTGCGAGGGGCCAGCCCTTGAGCGCCGCGAGGTGGACCTGTTGGAAAAACAGCGCGGTTGAAAAAATCGGCATGGCCATGAAGGCGGGGAGTGTCAGCCAAAACAAGCGGCCCGTGATTGCCTCGCGGCGGGTCCAATGGCGGCCGTCCATGCCCGTGGTGATGGGCGGCGCATCGGCTTCGCTTTGAGGGCGGCGGCGCTGGGCTAAAAGTGGGCGCAAAACCGCGATGACCGCGAGGCAGATCAAGGCGGCGATGACCCAGCTATTGCGCCAGCCGATCAAGGCAGTGAGGGCGACGAAGATGATGGGCACGGCGGCCTCGGCGGCGGAAAATCCGAGCGAGATGACCGAGACCGCGCGGCCACGGTTGGCGGCAAACCAACGTCCGGCGGCGACCACCGCGATATGGCTCATCATCCCCTGCCCGCAAAACCGCAGCCCGAAAATCACGCCGATCAGCACGAGGGCCGAGGTGTTGAAGGCCATCACAAGGCAGGTTGCAGCGAAAATACCGATGATGACCGTGGAGAGCGCGGCGACGGAAAAACGGTCGACCAGTTGTCCGGCCCAGAGCATGAGCGCCGCGGAGAGCGTGGTGCCGATGGTGTAGATCAGGCCCCATTGGCCATCGGTGAGATTGAACTCGGCCATGATCTGGCCCGAGAATAGCGAGATGAAATAGGTTTGGCCGAACCCTGACCCAGCGGTGAGCAAGGCCCCGGCGCTGAGCCAACGCCAGTTCTCGCGCAAAAAATGCATGGGGCCTCCGATTGGTCGATGAACCGCGAGGCTACGCCCATTCTAGGCGCGTTCCTATCCAAATCGCGCCCACCCGCGCGGCGGGCGCGACATTCGGCGGAATTTGCGGCTAGTTCACGCCGATGAGACCGCGGGTCCGGGCTTGGGCATCGAAATCGCTCAGCACGGCGTCAAAATTGGTGAGGTTCCAGCTGAGAACCTGATCGGTGCCATGACGATCATTGAAGGCAAACCGAAATTCATCGCCTTGGTTCATAGCTGTGATCAGCGCTTGGGCTTGTTCGTTTTCAAAGGCGCAATTATTCGGGCGGCAGCGACGATCCAGCGTCCAAATTGGCTGACCATTGGACAGGATTTTAAAGCCGTCATCTGCAAATTGAGTGCGCCGCTCGATGCCAAACTCTACCTTCAGCCCGTCCTGATCTGGTGTGATAAAGACAAATTGAGCGGCGAAATTCGGGCGATCGCTAAAGACATCGACGTAACGAATATAGCAGCGCTCTTCGATCAAAGTACCCGTGGTGCGCTCGTCGCAAACCGAGTCCCACAGGTCGGTGATTTCGTGGTGGGTCGGCTTCCATTCACCGGGGGTGTCATTCCCCGCGCGGTCTTGCGCGGTGGCGGCCGAGCTTATGCAAAGTGCGGATAGTAAAAGGGCTAGAATTCTCATTGTGACCTACCTGTTTGCAGCAATTATTGGTTAAACGGCGGCAAGCATGAGCGCTCCGCCTGTGGTTCGCACAAGATAGCGGAGGCTGTTCTGACGTGGGTGTAACAATGGTGTGTCGTCACGAAGTGGTGACTGGGTTACCCTGCGGATGGCTTAGAGGATGACTTAACTTAAGACGACTTAGGTTAAATCCGGGAAGAGCCCGGTTAGACCCGCCTCGCTGGCCTCGCAAATGCCGCGTTCGGTGATCAGCCCGGTGACGAGGCGGCTGGGGGTGACGTCAAAGGCGGGGTTGCCGCCCTTGGTGCCTGCGGGGGTGACTTGGACCTGCGCCAGACCCGCCTCGCCACTATCTTGGATATGGGTGCCTTGGATATGGGTCACCTCGGCGGGGTCGCGTTCCTCGATGGGGATTTCAGCCAGCCCGTCGCGCACGGTCCAGTCGATGGTCGGCGAGGGCAGCGCGACGTAAAACGGCACGCGGTTGTCATGGGCCGCCAGCGCTTTGAGGTAAGTGCCGATTTTGTTGCAGACATCGCCGGTGCGCGTGGTGCGGTCGGTGCCGGTGATCACCAGATCGACCGCGCCTTGCTGCATCAGATGCCCGCCCGCGTTATCGGTGACATAGGTGTGCGGGATGCCGTGGCTGCCCAGTTCCCACGAGGTCAGAGCGCCTTGGTTGCGGGGGCGGGTTTCATCAACCCAAACATGGATCGGGATACCCGCGTCATGGGCCTGATACATCGGGCTGGTGGCGGTGCCCCAATCGACGGTGGCGATCCAGCCAGCGTTGCAATGGGTCAAGAGATTAACGGGCGCACCGCCCTTGCGCGCTGCGATCTCGCGGATCAGCTCAAGGCCGTGGGCGCCGATGCGGCGGTTAATCTCGACGTCCTCATCGGCAATATCATGGGCGAGGGTCAGGGCAGCGGCGGCGCGTTCACCCGTGGGCAACGGCAAAAGCGCAGCGCGGCAGCGATCAAGCGCCCAGCGCAGGTTAATCGCCGTGGGCCGCGTGGCGTGCAAAAGCTCCCAAGTTTTGTTCAGATTGGTGTCCGAGGGGTCCGCGCCCATGGCAAAGGCCATGCCGTAAGCGGCGGTGGCCCCGATCAGCGGCGCGCCTCGGACCCGCATCTCAAGGATCGCGGCAGCGTAGCTGGGCAAATCCTCAAGGGCGGCAATTTCGAAGCGATAGGGCAGATGCCGCTGATCGATGATCTTTAGATGGCCCGCCGCTGTGTCCCACCAAAGCGACCGATAGGGCGTTCCATCAATTTTCATAAGCGGCTCCTAGTACAGCGCGTAAACGGTGTCGAAATTCTCGCCCATCACCAGATCATCCATTTGCGTGTTCAGCAAGATCACTTCGATCGAGCTCGGTTCAGCGGGTGTAGCCAAGGGTGGAGGGCCATCAGGGCCGAAGACGTATTCCCAAGGCGGTGGGCTGTCGTCGGTGTGGCGGATCACCGTGTGGTTGCCCGATTGATGGATGCGCAAATCAAAGCCCAGCAACGCCATGAACAGCTCGTCTTCGGCGGCGTCGAAATCGACGATAACCTTGCGGCCCTCTTCGCCCAGATCGAACTCAAAGCGATCCTCGCCCTCGCCGCCTGCCAGCGTGTCATCCCCATCGCCAGCCTTAATAACGTCATTGCCTGCGCCGCCGTAAACACGGTCGTCGCCCGCGCCGCCATCGACCGTGTCATTGCCGCCCTGCCCGCTGACCAGATCGTCGCCTTTCAGACCCTTGAGCGTGTTGGCCACAGAACTGCCGCGCAGAACATCGTCGGCGTTTGTGCCGGTGAGATGCTCGATATCGATGAGCGTGTCTTTCCAATCGGTGGCGGCTGGCGTGTTGATGGGGGCCTCTGCTCGTGTTGCGGTGCCGTCGATCAGAGAGGCGATAACGCCGATCGGATTATCTTCTTGGGGTTGCACGATCGGTGCCAAAGCAGCGCCAAGCGGAAAAACCGGCACGAAGGCACTGGTCCAAGCGCTTTCGTAGGTGACCGTGTCAAAGCCGGCCTCTCCGTCGTAGGTGTCAGAGCCGAACACAGCCTCGAAGGTGTCGTCGCCGTTGCCGCCTTGGGCAAAGTTGTCGCCAAAACTGTCGGTGTAGCTGGTGTCGCGTGCCTCTATGGCGCGGCTGATGCGGGCTGCCCCAGCATCGACCAGCGCGTTGAACCCGCGAAAGCCCCAAGACAGGTCGCTCACCGTGATAATGGTGGGGTCATAGATTGTGGGGGCAATTGGCACGGACGCCTGAAGCGAAAAAAGCCACTCGGAAAGCACAAGTCCGGTGACCCGTCCGGCAGCTAATTTGCCGTCTTCGACGCGCAAATCTTGGCCGTTCACCTGCAAGGTGACCCCGCCCACGTTCATGAAAACCTCACCTGAAGGGCTTTGTTGCAGCGTTCCACCAGCCATAGTGTTGGCGATGACGTCTTGCGCGGCTTCGGTGTTGCCGCGTAGGTTTTGAATGAATGCCATTGTCCCAAGTTCCCCTTAATGAAGTCTTTGCTCTCTTAGCGGATGAAAGCGGGATTTGGTTTCGAAACTGGGTCAAAAACCCAATATTGGCGATTTGCTGCCATTCAGCGGAAGCGGCCATGCGGATTGCGCCCGTTGTTCTTGTCTCTAAACCCCGCTAGAGGGGCGACCAAACGCGTTTTTCGGCATCTAGGATGGAGCCACCCATGGCTAACACGCTTTACAAAAACGATCTGCCCGATGGGCTTGATCTGGGGTCGGTGGTGGCCATCGATTGCGAGACCATGGGGCTGATCCCGCATCGTGATCGGCTGTGTCTGGTGCAGCTTTCGGGCGGCGACGGAAATGCGCATTTGGTGCAGATCACCCAAGATCAGACCCGCGCGCCTAATCTTGAGGCGCTTTTGGCTGATCCCAAGGTGCTGAAGCTGTTTCACTTTGGCCGGTTCGACATCGCGGTGCTTTTGCATCGGTTCGGGGTGCTGACGGCGCCGGTCTACTGCACGAAAATCGCCTCAAAACTGGTGCGGACTTATACGGATCGTCATGGGCTCAAGAGCCTTTTGGGCGAGATGCTGGATGTGGATATTTCCAAGTATCAGCAGTCCTCGGATTGGGGCGCGGATGATCTGACGCAGGCGCAGATTGATTATGCTGCATCTGATGTGCTCTATTTGCACGGGCTGATGGCCAAGTTCGACACGATGCTGGCCCGCGAAGGGCGGCAGGATTTGGCGGCGGCGGCATTTGCCTTTTTGCCCCAGCGGGCGCGGCTCGATCTGATGGGCTGGCCGGAGACCGATATTTTTGCGCATTAATCCACAAAGCGGTTTGTCATGAGCCATCTGGACGCTGGTCGCCGGGCCATTGAGACCGAACGCGATGGGCTGACCGCGCTGGGCGCGGCGCTCGATCATCGCTTTGACGCGGCTATTGAGACCATGCTGGGCGCGGTTGGCCGCGTGGTGGTCTGCGGCATGGGCAAGTCGGGTCACGTGGCGCGCAAAATCGCGGCGACCTTGGCATCCACCGGCACACCTGCGCAATTTGTCCATCCCGGCGAGGCCAGTCACGGCGATCTGGGCATGGTCACCACGGATGATGTGGCGCTGGTGATTTCGAACTCGGGCGAGACGCCGGAGCTGGCGGATTTGATCGCCCATACCCGCAGGCGCGGGATCAAGCTGATCGGCGTGGCGGCGCGCGAGACCTCGACGCTGTTGAAACAGGCGGATATCGCGCTGGTTTTGCCCAAAGCCCCCGAGGCGGGGCTGGATGGGCTGGCGCCGACGACCTCAACGACCATGACGCTGGCCTTGGGCGATGCTTTGGCGGTGGCGCTGATGGAGGCGCGCGGGTTTAGCGCCGACGATTATCACGGGTTTCACCCCGGTGGCTCGCTCGGGGCGCGGCTGGCGCGGGTTGAGGATTTGATGCACGACGGCGCGGCCCTGCCCAAGGTGACGCGCGGCGCGCCCATGTCTGAGGTGCTTTTGGAGATCACGCAAAAGGGCTTTGGGGTCACGGCGGTTGTGGGCGATGACGGGCGCTTGGCGGGGATCATCACCGATGGGGATTTGCGGCGGCATATGGGTAATCTGATGGCCTGTTCGGCTGAGGATATCATGACCATCGATCCCACCACGATCAATCCGGCGCGGCGGGCGCGCGAGGCGCTTGACGAGATGCGCGCGCGCAAAATCACCTGCCTGCTGGTTTGCGATGCGGACACGCAGCCTGTGGGGGTGATCCATATTCACGACTGCTTGCGCGCAGGTTTGGGGCAATGAAGGTGTTGGCGCAATGAAGAACCAATCGCCCTCTTTGGTTCAGCAGCGGGTGGCCAGCTATTCGCGCGTTGTGCGGGTGTTGAAAGTCGCGCTGCCGCTTATGGCGGTTGTGCTCTTGAGTACGATCTTTTTGGTTCAAGAAGATGATGGGCTCGACGGTGGGTTGGTGTTTTCGTCAGCGGACCGCAAGACCTTGGGCGATGGGCTGACGGTGAACGGGCCGCGGCTGGCGGGGACGACCCGCGATGGTACAGGGTTTGTCCTCTCGGCCGCCCGTGCGGTGCCGGATCAAGCGGATATTTCCCTTGTTGAGTTTTATGAGGTTAGTTGGCTTTTGCGCTATCAAAACCGTGGCAACATCGAGTTTACGGCCCAAAAGGCCGCCGCGCGTGTGCCGCAGCGGCTGTTGGATCTGAGCGGGGGCGTGTCACTGACCACGGCGGCTGGTTATCAGGTTGAAACAAGTGATGCGCGGGCGGATTTGGACGCTGGCACCTTTGAGACACTTGCGCCTGTGGCTGCTGACGGGCCTTTGGGGAAGATTGAGGCGGGGCGGCTCTATATTGGCTCGGGAATTGACGTAGAGGGCCAGTCGACCGATACTGCGCGGATCGTCTTTGACCAAGGCGTGCGTATGAGGTTTCAGCCAGAGGGTTTCCCGTGATCCGGTCAGACCAGATTAAACCGATTTGTTTCGCTGTGATGGCCGCGCTTGTTTTGGGCGCTGGCTCTGCACAGGCGCAGACAGCTTCGGTGCCGTTTGGTGGGTTGAGCCATGATGCGTCCTTGCCGGTTGAATTGTCTGCGGATGTGCTTGAGTTGGATCAGCAAAACGGCATGGCTTCGGCGCGCGGTTCGGTGCTGATCGGGCAAGGCGATCTGCGGATCGGGGCGGATACGCTTGAGGTGACTTTTGCTAGTGAGGGTGGTCAAAACATCCAGCAGATGGTGGCCGAGGGCAATGTGACGCTGACCAATGGCGGCGAGGCGGCTGAGGCGGTGCGGGCGCTTTATGTGGTGGCCGATGGCCAGATTGTCTTGAGTGGCGATGTGATTTTGACCCAAGGGGCGAATGCGCTTTCGGCCAATCAGATTGTGATCGACCTGAACACGGGCCAAGCGCAGGTCATGGGCCGCGTGCGGACCATTTTGCAAAGCGGCGGGAATTAACGCGTGGCTGGGCCTGATCTGAAAGTTACCCAAGGCGAGGCCGGGCTGATCGTGCGTTCGATCGGCAAGAGCTATAAGCGCCGGCCTGTGTTGCGGGATGTGTCGCTGACCCTGCATCGCGGCGAGGTTGCGGCGCTCTTGGGTCCCAATGGGGCGGGTAAGACCACCTGTTTTTACATTATCGCAGGTCTCGTGCATCCTGAAACAGGCACGGTTTCGGTCGATGGCACTGAGGTCACGCTTTTGCCGATGTACCGCCGTGCCAAGCTGGGGGTGGGCTATCTGCCGCAAGAGGCCTCGATTTTTCGCGGCTTGAGCGTCGAGGCGAATATCAAGTCGATCCTTGAGCTGTCCGAGCCGGATCGGCAGCGGCGCAACCAGATGCTGGACGAATTGCTGGCGGAGTTTTCCATCGAACATTTGCGCCGCGCC
>CAYLLD010000033.1:0-13588 GCA_964384315.1 uncultured Rhodobacterales bacterium
TTGTGGTGATCGATCTTATCCCCGAGAAGGGCTAAGGCCACCGGTGAAGATACTGGGAAAAAATTGCGAAAAAATTGCGAAAAAATTGCGAAAAATTCGGGTTTAAGTCCAAATGCAAACACGAAACATAGGTGAGCCATGACAAAGCTGACCAAGGGCGATCATCCCGGCGATCCGCGCGGGCTGATTTTCGAGAGCTATCGCATTGAGGGCATCACCGAGGGTGAATGCCGTAGTATTTTTCTCGACTGGGCGCTTGGGGTCGATCAGGCTCAGATCAAGACCCACCTTGAGAGCCTCTTGGCGCATTATCAAAGCGATCATGGCGATCATCCGATGACCAAAGTGATGCTGTTGGGGCTCAATGCAGCGGCGGCGCCCAAGCGGCGCGGGGGCGCGGCAGGGCGGCGGCGCTAGAGTAGTGACAGGGCAAAGGCAAGTGCTGCGGAAATCGTGAGGGTTACGGCAATCCCCCAACGCAGACCCAAAAGCAAAGCCGCGCTTAAACCCGCAAGCACCACGACCTGCCAGTTAAGACTGTTCAGATGCGGCTGCCAAATCGCCATGACACCGCGCTCGATGCGTGTGACCTGGTCAAAGAAAACATGCAGCGCGAACCAGATTGAAAGGTTCAAAATCACGCCGACAACCGCCGCCGTGATCGCCCTAAGCGCGCCCGTGAGCCGTGGCTGCTGAGAAATCCACTCAATGTAGGGCGCACCGAGGAAAATCCATAAAAAACAAGGCGTAAAGGTCGCCCAAAGCGTCACCAGCGCGGCCAGAAGGCCCAGGCCAAAGCCCCCTTCGCGAAACCCGGCCAGAAACCCGACAAACTCGGTGACCAAAATGAGCGGCCCGGGGGTGGTTTCCGCAAGGCCCAAGCCGTCGAGCATTTCGCCCGCGCTCAACCAGCCAAAGCCGGTGACCACGTCTTGGGCCATATAGGCAAGCACTGCATAGGCCCCTCCGAACGTGACCACCGCCAGCCGCGAGAAAAACATGCCGATTTGTCCAAGAATTTGTGTGCTCACCAGTGCATCCACGAGCAAAAGGGGCAGGATCCAAATTCCAAGCCAAAGCGCGACGGTGTGCAAACTGGCGCGCCAGCCCACTGGGGTGTGGGGCTGCGCGGCGGGTGGCGCTTGCTCGGTGGTCAAAAACAGCGCGCCAATCAGCGCGGCCAATGCGATAATGAGGGGAAAGGGCATCTCGAAAAAGAAGATCAGCACAAAGGCCGCCCCCGCAATCCCCCATGAAAGCGGCGTTTTGAGAGCCTTTTTGGACAGTTTGATCAGCGCTTGTAGCACGATCACCAAAACCGCCGCTTTGACCCCCAAAAACAGCGTCTCCATCAGGGGCAGATTGCCAAAATAGGCGTAGATTGTGGCCAGAAGGGCCATGACGATGGCGCCGGGGATCACGAACAAAAGCCCCGCGATCAGCCCGCCCCACGTGCCACGCAACCGCCAACCTGCATAGGTCGCCAGCTGCATCGCCTCTGGGCCGGGTAACACCATGCAAAAACTCAAGGCGTTGAGGAATTGCTGCTCGCTTAGCCAGCGCCGCTCATCCACAAGCACTTTATGCATCAGCGCGATTTGCGCCGCCGGGCCGCCGAATGACAAAAGGCCAATGCGGGCGAATTCGCGGATCATCATGCCCAAGTTTTGATCTGATTGGCTCATCGCTCACCCTTTGCCGCGCGCTTGCACGGCCCTAGGGGCTAAGCGTCGCTTTGGTCCTCTTTATCGCACGCCCAGTGATAAAGCGCATCGTAAATCACCAGCCCCGCGTCGACCCGCGCCTCATCATCGCGGTGTGTCAGAGCTAAGCCTTGTAAGATCGCCAAAAGACCAGCCGCTTGCGCCTCGTCTTGCATCTTGTTTGTGTCAACTGCGCGAATGATCTGGCCGATTTTGGCAAGGGCGGGCAGTTTTAACTCAAACCGGCTGCACATGCTTTCGAAGCTACAGGTGCCCCTGGTCTGGGTAAACGGCGCGCCTTCGGCATTGCCCTCGACATCAAAAGGCGTCGCACCGAATTTTTGTGCAACACCCAAAACCTCGCTGCGCGCCACAAATAAAAATCGCGCCTGCGGGTCCACGAAGCGACGCAAAAGCCATGCGCAGGCTAGCTGATCCGCATCGGGGTGCGCAGGGGTCACCCAAGTTGTTGCGCCAAAAGGGTAGGGCTGGGGCACTTGCGCCGCCGTGATCATCGGCAGTTTTGCCTCTGCCCAAGCGATTTGCCCGCCCTCAAGCGTGTCTGCTGCAAGCCCCGCGCTACGCAAAATCGCACAGGCGCCTTGGCTTAGCTTTTTGCCCTTTTGACAGTAAAGCACAGTGGATTTGCCCGAAAGCTGCGGGATCAGATCGTGGATTTTATCGAAGGGATGGCGAAAAGCGCCGGGGATCAGACGCGGATCAGCGTCAAAATCCTCATCGATGCACAGATCGATAATAATCGGCGCATCTGGCGTGCCGATAAGCTGGTTCAGGTCAGACGGGGTCATTTGAGCAAAACTGGCCATGCGATAACCCCCTTTAGACTGTAATTTGAGCGTGGCTTAGGCCAGCGCTAGATCAGACCCACCCGGAACGCCGCGGCCGGCGATCATGCCAAGCTCGGTGGCGCGGCGCAACACTTCAAAAAACGACGTGGCGTCGGGGGTGTCCACCACCAACTCATCGTCGATAATTTCCAAGCGACGCGCGGTCAGGCTCTCGTCGTTGTCGCCTGCGATCAGGATCGCCCCGCGCATGTAATCAAGCGAGCTGATGGCCTTGAGCCGCTCGGTCATCATCCGCTTGACCTCGATGCTGCCGCGAACCAGCAGGACCGGGCCTGCAAAGGCGCCTGCGAAAGTGCGATATGTTCGTCTCGTGCGTGCCATGTGCGACGCCTCCCGTTGCTTGTTTTTCGGTCTCTGAGGTAACCTAGACGTAAGCTCTTAGAAAAAAACGGGGAAAGGGGGGGCATCCTTCCCCGTCATCTTGTGAGAAATTTCCCCCCAAGGTTTCGCACTGGTGGGCTTTGTTCTTATGGCGCGCGCCAAAGCCTGATAGGCGCGGGGTGAAACTGGGCGCAGATGAGAGGGCCTTTGGGTTGTTAGAGCTTTGGATCCCGATCACTTTGGCGGCGGCTTTTCTGCAGAACCTAAGGATGATGCTGCAAAAGCACCTCAAATCGCAGCTCAGCACCAATGGGGTGACCTATGCGCGGTTTATCTGGGCGCTGCCTTTGGCGGTTGTTTTTGCCTTGGTCTATGGGCGGCTGTCGGGGCAAGCCTTGCCGCAGCTTCATGGGTATTTCGCGCTCTACGCGCTGATTGGCGGGGTGGCGCAAATTCTGGCGACCGTGGCTTTGGTGGCGCTTTTTTCGCTGCGCAATTTCGCCGTTGGTATATCGTTTTCAAAAACCGAGACGGTGCAGACCGCGCTTGTTGGGCTGTTTCTTTTGGGCGATCAGATCACGCTTTGGGCGGGACTGGGCATTTTGATCTCGCTCATTGGTGTGATTTTCGTCTCGGTCGAGCCTAAAAAGATTGCAGGTCAAGGCCTGTTGGGCCGGGCCGCCTTGCTTGGGCTGGCCTCGGGCGCGTTTTTTGGGGTGGCCTCGGTGGCCTATCGAGCCGCTTCGCTCTCGCTTGAGAGCGGCGATTTTCTGATGCGCGCGGCGGTGACCCTAGCGGTTGTGACGGTGATGCAAACCGCGTTGATGACAATTTGGATGCGCTGGCGGCAGCCCGGTGAGATGACGCGGGTGATCCGGGCGTGGCGTTTGACCAGCCTTGTGGGGCTCACGGGCATGCTCGGCTCGCTGGGGTGGTTTGCGGCCTTCACTTTGCAAAACGCAGCTTATGTGCGCGCTTTGGGGCAGGTCGAGCTGATCTTTACGTTTTTGGCCTCGTGGCTGGTGTTCAAAGAGGTAATCCACCGGCGTGAGATGATCGGCATAGCGCTACTTTTGGCGGGGATTGTCCTGCTGCTGCTGCGCGCCTAACAGCTCGTACCAAAGCGCGGTGCTGCCAGCGAGTTGCAAGAGAATGAGCGGGCCAGCCAAGCCGTGTCCCACCCGCACAAAGCTGGCAATGACAAAGGGCAAGGCGGCGGCCGCGATGAAGGCAAAGAGGCGTGCTTTGTGATTTAAGACGGCGGGTTGCGGGGCAAAACCCACCCAATAGAGCCCCAAGATCAACCCAAGCCCCGCTGACATCAAAGAGGCCGCTTGCATTTGCCCGCCCCAAATGGCCCCGCTTGTGCCGATCATCCCGAGGCTAAGTGACACGAAAATGGCTTTGCGAAACATGCCCTGCATGGGCGCCAACCAAGGACGTAAAAGCGCCCAGATGGCGAGGAGTATGCTCAGGAGCGCCACCAAATTCAGCAGATCATTGCGCTGGCCGAATAGCTGCACATGGCCTTGCGCGGCGATGAAGGCCAAAACGAATAGGCCCCCAGCGATGCGCGCGCGCCAGCCCGTGGCCCACGTCAGCCAGACCCACACGGTGATGAAAGGTACAAGCACCAGCGCCGAGAATACCTGGCCAATTTGGCCGTAAGAATTCAAGGTTGTGATGCACATAAACCCGGCCAGACCCAGTGCGCCGCCGATGATGCCAAGCGCCAGCGCGGTGCCAAAACTGGTGGGATATTTGGAATGACGGGAAATGTTAGGCTCGCTTTTTGGCGTTATGCAGCGCATCCGCAAGCCGCGCAATGCCTTCAGGGATCGCGGCGGCGCTGATTGAGCTGAAGGCCAGCCGATAGTGGCCGCGCCCCTGCGCGGTATCGGCGAAAAACGGATAGCCCGGCTCTAACAGCACGCCGGATTTTCGCACGTCTTGGGCCAGTGCCCGCGCGTCGAGACCGTCCTGAGTGACCATCCAAAAACTGGTGCCGCCAAACACCGACGGACGCACCGGTGCAAGCCCTGCGGCATCCATCGCCGCCAGCATCACTTGATAGCGCTGCGAAAACGTGTCGCGCATCCGCCGGATCAACGCATCGTAATGGCCAAGGGCGAGAAAATAGGCAGTGGTGCGCTGGATATGCCCCGGCGGGTGGCGGAACATAGATGAACGCAGCCGCCGCGCCTCGTCGATAAAGGCGCGCGGGGCCACGAGATAGCCCAGCCGCAGCCCCGGAAAGAGCGATTTGGAAAATGAGCCGATGTAGATCACTCGCTCGGACCCGGCAAAAGATTTCAGCGCAGGACGCGGGGGTTTGAGGAAATTCAACTCAAATTCATAATCATCCTCAACAATCACAAAATCCTTTTGCGCCGCCGCCTCCAAAAGCGCTTTGCGCCGGGTCACAGGCATGGTCACCGTGGTTGGCGAATGATGCGAGGGGGTGGTGAACACGACATTGGTGCCATCGGGAATGTCCTCAGGCGGCAAGCCGTCCTCATCGACGGGCACGGTCGAGACCGTGCAGCCGGTCTGGCGCAACACATCGCGCAGACCCGGAAAGCCGGGGTCTTCTTGCACCGCGCGCTGCGCTGGCCCCAGCAGGATTTGCGCCGTGATCCAAAGCGCGTTCTGTGCGCCCATGGTGATCAGCACCTCGTCCGATGAGGCCGCAATGCCACGCCGGGGCAGGGTGTGGCGGGTGATAAAATCAACCAACTCCGGGTCATCATCCGCAACATAGTCATTGGCGAGCGCTGGAAAATCGCGTTTGCCAAGGGCGCGGTGGGCACAGGCGCGCCAAGCCGAGTGATTGAAAATCTCGGGGTCTGCCTGTCCGTAGACGAAGGGATAGGGGTAATCGCGCCAGTTCAGCGTTTTCTCGACCACGGGCGTCTCGATATGGCGGCGGGCAAAGCGCGCGTCCCAATCGATACTGGCTAGGCTCGGAGTTTTCGCCGCCGGACGCAGCCGCGCAACTGGGGCAGAGGGCCCGACAAAATAGCCTGAGCGATCACGGGATTCCAGATAACCGTCAGCGGTCAATTCTTGAAACGCCAAGGTCACCGTGATCCGCGAGATGCCCAAATGCGCCGCCAGTTTCCGGCTTGAGGGCAGCCGGTCGCCCACGCGAATACGCCCCGCCAAGATCGCCGAGGCAATCGATTGCCGCAGCTGCATCTGCAGCCCTTCTGAGCCCGATTTATCGATGAAAAATGCGTCTTCCGCGATGGTGACTGGCATGGGGACGCGCGTGTCCTGTTGGTTTGGACCTAAGCTGGCAATAAACTGGATGTACGCCATTGGAAAGCCCGGAAATAGGCTTCGTGTTAACACTTTTTGTTTGCGCGAAGGATGCGACGCATATGCCATACGATATCAAGCCCAATTCCCTCGAAAAACAATGGATGCCGTTTTCGGATAATCGCAGCTTTAAAGAGAACCCGCGTTTGGTGGTTGAGGCCTCTGGCGCTTATATGACCGACCATCACGGCGGCAAGATCATCGACGGCTCGTCGGGGCTGTTTTGCTCGCCTGCGGGGCACTGCCACCCCAAAATCATTGAGGCGGTGCATGAGCAGATGAAGATCAACACTTATACCTCGCCCTTCGGCATGGGGCATCCGGCCAGTTTCATGCTGGCTGAAAAGGTTGCTCAGCTTACCCCCGAAGACATGAACCATGTGTTCTTTGTGAACTCTGGCTCTGAAGCGATCGATACGGCACTTAAGATCGTAATGGCCTATCACGCCGCACGCGGCGACGATGCGCGCACGCGGTTTGTTTCGCGCGAGCGGGCCTATCACGGGGTGAATATCGGCGGGGTCAGCCTGTCGGGCATGGTGAACAATCGCAAAACCTTCCCCAGTGTGATGCCCAATGTGGTCCATATGCGACACACATGGGATCCTGAGCAGGTGTTTTGCCGCGATCAGCCCGAGAGGGGCCGGGAATTGGCCGAGGATCTGGAACGGGCTGCGCAAACCTTTGGCGGCATGACCATCGCCGCTTGTTTCGTAGAGCCGGTGGCGGGATCAACTGGCACGCTGGTGCCGCCCAAGGGCTATCTTGAGCGGCTGCGCGAGATTTGCGATGAGCACGGGATTTTGCTTGTCTTTGACGAGGTCATCACTGGCTTTGGCCGTTTGGGCAGCAATTTTGCCGCGCAGAAATTCGGGGTTCAGCCTGATATCATGACCATGGCCAAGGCGCTGACCAATGGCTCGATGCCCATGGGCGCGGTTGCGGTGCGTGATGAGATTTACGAGACTGTGACCGATAAATCCGCACCCGGCGCGATTGAGTTTTTCCACGGCTATACCTATTCGGGTCATCCTGCGGCTTGTGCGGCGGGGATCGCAATGATGGATATCATCGCCGAAGAAGACCTCGTGACGCGCGCGGATACGATGTCGGGGTATTTTCAGGACGCGGTCTACAGCCTTGCGGATCATCCAATGGTCAAGGATGTGCGCGGGATCGGCCTGATGGCGGGGGTTGAGATGCATGCCAGAGAGGCACCCGGCAAGCTGGGCGGCGCGCTGCAACAGGCCATGTTCTGGAATGGGCTGCACGTGAAATTCACTGGTGACAATGGGATCATCGCGCCGATGTTTACGTCGGAAAAAGCGCATGTGGATGAGATCATCGGGAAGTTCCGCGCCACTTTGGACGAACATGCCTAATTGTCGCGCCCCCAGACAGACTATTGCGCGACTCACCTCGGCTGTGCTTACCTGAGGCATCCCAACCAGGAGGACGACCAATGTTGAAGACGACTTTGATTGCCGGAATGATTGCGGGATTTGCCGGCACGGCTGCGTTTGCAGGCGATTGCAACTGGGGCAAACACGCTGAAATGACCATGGCTGAAACTGTGCCAGAGGCCAGTGAGCCTGCGGTTTTGCCTGATCTGAATTTGACACAGGTGGCTTCGCTGGCCTGTGCTGAGTTGTCAGGCGAGGCGCTATTGGCCTGTATCGACACACAAAAGGCAGCGGTGACCAACTAAGCCGCTCAAAAATGAATTCCAAAGGCCGCTCTTAATGGGGCGGCCTTTTTGTTTGCGGCGCCTAGGGCGCGGGTTTGCCAAAGCGCTTTAACCAAGCCTTTGTGCGGGTCTGATCACGGGCCTCGTAGTCTTGCAGTGTTTGTTTCAAGTCACCGCTTTGGGGGCCGTCTTGGTCCAACCCAATTTGGGTTAAACCCATAGTGTACCACGCGGTGATGCCACCTTCGGGGGCCTCAGCAAACCTAGGGAATTTTGGTGCGGGCATTTGACCCGTTTTCCAAAGCTTGGGCAGTGATGGCTCAAGCACCAGTGCGCGGGCGAGGCCGATGATGTCGGCGGCCCCGCTGGTGATCGCATCTTGGGCCATGGCAAGGGATTTAAAGCCGCCCGTTAGCATCAAAGGTATCGATGTGCGGTGGCGGGCACCTTTGGCAAAATCCAGAAAATAGGGGCCGGAACCCGCGCTATCAGAGGCGGATTTAGCGCCGGGAAAATAGGTGCCGCCGCTAATATCGATCACATCGAGAGAGCTGTCATCAAGTGCGCTAATCACCTCAAGCGCCTCGGTTTCGGCAAAGCCGCCTTCGAGTTGATCTGAGGCGTTCAGCTTGAGCGCTATGGGAAAGGCCGGGCCGACGGCTGTGCGTGTGGCCTTGATTGTCTCTAAAAGCGGGCGCATGCGGTTGGTGAGCGGGCCGCCGTATTGATCGGTGCGTTTGTTGAAAAGGGGCGACAGAAATTGACTGAGCAAAAAGCCATGGGCTGCGTGAATTTCCACCCCGCCAAAGCCCACCTGCTGCGCAATCATAGCGCAGTTGGCAAATCTGTCAGGCAAAGCGGCAATCTCGTCGGCATCCATTTCCCCGCATTTAAGCCCCGGCAAATCAAGCGCGCTTGGCCCTTTGGCCGCGCTTGTTGGCCCATAGGCAAGCGCGCCTGCGTGACCCAGTTGCACCCATAAATGCGCGCCGTTGTGTGCCCCGGCGCGGGCAAGCTCTTGAAATCGCGATAGATCAGCGCTGCCGTTCAACACCAGATTTCCGGGCTTTTCCGCGTAGCCCGGATCAGATTGAACCTCACCGATGATAGAGGCGGCCAGACCGCCCTCGGCCCAGCGGCGATAGAGCCGGTTTTGTGCAGGGCTTGGATGCCCTGTGCCATCCCCAAGACTGTCGGACATGGCAGATTTGACGATCCGGTTTTTCAGGATGACGCCGCAGGGTAAGCGGACAGGGTTAAACAGCGGGTTAAACAGCGGGTCAAACAGGGGATCGGGCACGCTAGCGCCCGCGATATGGTTCCACATATTGCAGCGCCATGTCCCAAGGGAAAAAGATCCAAGTATCTTGGCTGACCTCGGTGATGAAGGTGTCGACCATCTCGCGCCCCTTGGGTTTGGCGTAAACGGTGGCGAAATGCGCCTTGGGCATCACCGCGCGGACCACTTCGAGGGTCTTGCCCGTGTCCACCAGATCATCGATCACAAGCACACCGGTGCCATCGCCGATTAATTTGGGATCAGGCATTTTGATGATTTGGGCCTCAGCTTGGTCCTGATTGTCGTAGGATTTCACCGAGATCGTATCGACCTTGCGAATGTCCAGCTCGCGCGCGGCGATCATCGCGGGGGCCATGCCGCCACGGGTGATCGCAACCGCCGCCTTCCACGCTCCGCCCTCGCCGGGGCCGCGCCCATCAAGCCGCCACGCCAGCGCGCGCGCATCGCGGTGGATTTGATCCCAGCTGACATGAAAGCCTTTTTCATGGGGCAGTTTATCGGTCATCGCCTTGGCTCCGGTAGAATTTTTCGTCGCTTAACATCGTGGCTTTACATATGCCTGCTTTGAGCGGGCCTTGGCAAGGTACGGCACGCGGGCGCATAAGAAAAAGAGCGCGCTTTTGTTTGAGCGCGCCCTATGATGTTTGGTATGACGGTTGAGATGCGCCCCGCTTCAGGCGATGTCAGAGAAAATTTCGTTAAAGCGCAGTGCTCACGCGGTTTTCAAATAACATGGATTCTAGGTTGCCCTTGCCCCAATAGCCGTTGGTTATGGCGGCGCCGTTGTCAAAACTTGTGACTTTGCTTTCGGGCGTGCCGTCGGCGGCGAATGTGTCTTGCAAAAAGGTCGTGGCCATATCTATTACCCCCCGGTAAAGTTTTGTTAAAATCGCAGATAGCCTATCGGCAATCTGGGGTTGATAAAGGCCTATCGGGGCACGCTTTTGGGGTGCTTCATAGGTGCAACATCAAATCGGTTTCCTTGTGTGGAACCAAGCGTCTTTGCCGCAACCTGCGGCTGATCGGGGGATGACATGCGACTGCTAAAAAAGCGTAAGTTTCTTATTTTTCTATGGCTGGCAGGGATGCTGTTTTTAGCGGTGAACGGGGGGCTTTGGTTTGGCGACAGTGACACCACCCGTGCCCGCGCGCCGGATATTAGTATTCCGGGCATCAATGTTCCAAGCACGCCGGGGCCCCGCGATATCGTTGAAATTCGCGCGCGGCAGACGCCGATTTTGCGCGCCTCGCTCGCGGCCCAGTCGCTCGATTTCGGCGCGCCGGTGCATATCAGGATTTTCAAAGAAGAGGCGGCGCTGGAGCTATGGGTTGAGGATGGCGCGCGCTATCGCCTGTTCAAGACCTATGACATTTGCCGCTACTCGGGCGATCTGGGCCCCAAGCTGCGCCAAGGCGACAAACAAGCGCCTGAGGGGGTCTATATGGTCGGCCCCAACGCGCTCAATCCAAATTCGGATTTCCATCTGTCGTTTAACTTGGGTTATCCCAATGCCTACGATCAATCCCACGGGCGTACGGGCAATTTCCTGATGGTTCACGGCGATTGCACCTCGGTGGGCTGTTACGCCATGACCGATCCGAAAATCGAGGAAATCTATGTTCTAGTTGAGGCAGCATTGCGCGGCGGCCAGCGCGCGGTGCCGGTTCACGCTTTTCCGTTTCGCATGGGCAATATGCGCCTGCTAGAGGCGATGGATCACGAATGGTTCGGCTTTTGGAGCGATCTTAAGGCGATCCATGACGAGTTCGAGACGAGCGGGCAGGTGCCGCAGGTGGCCGTGGCCAATGGGCGCTACCAGCTCGCTCAATATTAGAAAAGAAACCGCTATTTGCGCCCGGTCACCACATCGATATCGGGCGCATCTTCGGCCTTCATGCCGACCACGTGATAGCCTGCATCGACGTGATGGTTCTCGCCGGTCACGCCGCTGGATAGATCAGACAGCAGGTAGAGCGCGGATTTGCCCACGTCCTCGGTGGTCACGTTGCGCCGCAGGGGCGAATTCAGCTCGTTCCACTTCATAATGTAGCGAAAATCGCCGATGCCCGAGGCCGCAAGCGTCTTGATCGGCCCTGCCGAGAGCGCATTGACGCGGATGTTTTTCGGGCCAAGGTCCATGGCCATATATTTGACCGAGGCCTCAAGCCCCGCTTTGGCCACGCCCATCACATTGTAATGGGGCATGACTTTTTCCGCGCCGTAATAGGTGAGCGTCAGGCAAGAACCGCCGTTGTTCATCAGCTTTTCCGCCCGTTGCACAACAGCGGTGAAGGAATAGACCGAGATGTTCATGGTCATCTCGAAATTCGCCGCGGTGGTGTCGACGTAGCGGCCGCGCAGCTCGTTTTTGTCGGAGAACCCGATGGCGTGGACGATGAAATCCAAGCCGCCCCATGTCTCTGAGATTTTGTCAAAGGCCGCGTCGATTGAGGCGTCGTCGGTGACATCGCAGGGCAAGACCAATTCGCTGCCCAGCGATGCCGCCAAAGGCTGCACCCGTTTGCCGAGCGCCTCGCCTTGATAGGTGAACGCCAATTCCGCGCCAGCCGCCGCGCATTGCTGCGCAATCCCCCAAGCAATAGAGCGATCATTGGCCACGCCCATAATCAATCCGCGCTTACCAGCCATCAAACCTGCTGACATATCTCGATCCTCGTTCACTTTAAGTCTATTTGCCCCCGTGGGGTCCGTTTAGGTGAAGCCCGCGCGCCCTTCAAGCGGTTGGTTGCCGCCAAAGCATACGGACATCGATGTTTGAGGGGCTGCGCAGCCCAAATCGTAGGCAAAGCGCTATCGCCCCAAGGCTAATGAGCAGCCAAACGGTGCCCCAAAACATCGTGGGTCCGCCGACCATTTCTGAGAGAATCCGCGCATCCGAACGCGCCGATGACCGGGCCAATGTGTCTGAGAATATATCGTAGGGGATGTAGATCAGATTAATCAGCCCCAGCACCCGCAAGAGTAAATCGGAGACATCGCGGTGCAGAAAATAGGCAATCGCCACAAAGACCGCACCTGTTAGGACGCCAAAGCCAATGGGAAAAAGCCCGCGCATGTAAATCAGGCTCACCCCAATGAGGATCACGCCCAAGATGCCCAAGGTCAGTCGGTCTAGGTCCGTGCGCAATGCCAAAAGAAACAGCAAAATGCCAAAAACCAGCGATCCCAGATAGCCCGCCGAGACGATCAAAAACACGTTGCCCCCGGTGGTCACCGCGTGGCCGCCTTCGCCCGGTGTGAGTGACATCTCTTTGATGGTGCCGCCGGTGAGTACCGCGGCCAGACCGTGGGATAACTCATGGAAGAAAATGACCAGCATTTTGGCGGGAAACAGCAGTTGCGTGTCCCATAAAAGCGCCACAAGCCCAGTTAGGACGATCAGTTGCACATGGCCGCGCAGAAACTGCATGGGGATTTACCTTTGTGTGGCGGTTTCGGGCGCGTCTATTGGCGGGTCCAAACCTGCGAGCGGCAAATGATTGCGACGCAGCCTTTAACTTCTAGCTCGCTGTCGCTGAGCAGCTTCATGCTGGCGCGATAGGTTTTATCCTGATCCGGCGCCCATATTTTACCGCTCTTCCATTTGGCATCTCCATTTGGTTTCATGCCGCTGATGATGTTGCGGCCCAGAAACTCATGGGGGTTAGCTTCGGTGCCATCGGGGCCGACCACTTTGATGATCGTGCCGCACATTAAATCGGCGCAAGGTGCCATCTCAACATGCAAATAGCCGCCGTTCTCGCCCTCTTGGGTTTTGAACACGCCCTCAAGCGCCTGCGCGTGGGAGGCGTCGATAAGCCATGTCCCGAGGGTCATTGCCGCCAAAGTCAGTGCAAATTTTCCAAACATCCGTGTCTCCGATCCTAGTGGGGCGTTTCAACTGGTCTCTTTCCAACTGGTCTCTTTTCAACCGTGGCCTCAGGGTTTAGGGAACCGCCACTTATTAAGCAAGTTTGGACGTGAGCGACTATGATCTTCTTTCCTGCCATTGACCTTAAAGACGGCAATTGCGTGCGGCTGTTGCGCGGCGATATGGAGGCAGCGACGGTGTTTTCGCAGGCCCCGGCGGCGCAAGCGGCAAGTTTCGCGGGCGAGGGGGCGCAGTGGCTCCATCTGGTTGATCTCAACGGGGCCTTTGCTGGTACGCCAGTGAATGGTGCGGCGGTCGATGCGATCCTTGGGGCGGTGGATATTCCGGTGCAACTGGGCGGCGGTATCCGCGATCTGGCGACCATCGAGGCGTGGCTGAGCAAGGGGATTGCGCGGGTTATTCTGGGCACTGTGGCCGTGCGCGACCCGCAGCTTGTCAAAGCGGCCGCGAAAGCCTTTCCGGGGCAGGTGGCCGTGGGCATCGACGCCAAAGGC
>CAYLLD010000033.1:13598-21957 GCA_964384315.1 uncultured Rhodobacterales bacterium
ACTTAACCTTTAGACAGCGCGCTATTTTTCTGTTTTGGGCTGGGCCGAGGCCACGGATATGGAAGTCATCGAGCTGGCGCAGGCCTTTGATGACGCTGGCGTGGCGGCGATTATCTACACGGATATTGACCGCGACGGCGCGATGCAGGGGCCCAATGTGGCCGCGACAGCCCGTCTGGCCGAGGCCACATCCATTCCGGTGATTGCCTCGGGGGGCGTGTCTTCGCTTGAGGATTTGCAGGCGCTTAAAACCTGCGGTGTGGCCCTTGAGGGTGCCATTTCTGGCCGCGCGATTTATGATGGCAAGATTGATGTGGCCGAGGCCGTGGCGCTTTTGAACGCCTGATTTTGCATCCCTAAGTTCGCATGCCTGACTTTAATCACCCAACTTTAATACACAACTTTAAGCACCTAGCGCGGCAGGCTCAAACTGGCCTTGAGCCCGCCAAGCCGCGCGCTTTTGTGCAGCATTAGCTGCCCGCCATGGGCCCGCGCCACATCCAGCACGATGGCAAGCCCCAGCCCCGATCCTGCGCCTGCGTCTTGGTTGCGCGCCACGTCGAGACGGGTAAAGGCGCGGGTGGCCCGCTCGGCATCCTCGGGCGGAATTCCGGGGCCGTTGTCCTCGACCGCGATGACCAAAGCGCTCGCGCTCATCTCAACGGTCACCTCCGCCAAATCCGCGTAGCGCAGCGCGTTGTCGATGAGGTTTTGAACCGCCCGGCGAAGCGCCTGAACACGCAGGGGCATTGGACCGTGTCTTTGGGTGTTGTCATTGAATTTCAGTCGGTCGCGAGCTTGCGGCGTATCCTTCACCACTGCTGCGACCAGTTTTACAGGATCGACCGGCTGCGCCGCCTCGATTGAAGTGTCGCGGGCGAACTCGATAAAACTGTCGATCATCGCCTCCATATCTTCAATATCCTTGGTCAGCGCTGCCAGATCATCCGCATCCGTGGCCGTCGCGATCCCCAGACGCATTCGGGTGAGCGGCGTGCGCAGATCGTGGCTGACCCCTGAGAGCATCAGCGTGCGCTGCTCAAGATGGCGTTCAATGCGCTGGCGCATGGACATAAAAGCAAGCCCCGCCCGGCGCACTTCGTCAGCCCCCGCAGGGCGATACGTCGCGACACGTCCCTTGCCAAAGGCCTCGGCGGCATCAGCCAGCCGGGCGATCGGGCGCACTTGGTTGCGCAAAAACAGGATTGAGATCAGGGTCAAAACGAGGGCCGAGAAGGTCATGATGACCAAAAGCTGATGCGGGTTAGAGGCGGACATGCGCTTGCGCGGTGCCACCACATGGATCACGCCCTGCGTGGTTTGCGCGCTGATGCGGGCCTCTCGAACATTGCTTTGCAAATCCACCATCAGCGGGCGGCCCAGCACCTCGCTTAGGGCCGTGTGGATCGTGCGCCCTGACAAATCATACCAATAATTGCGAAATCCCGGCTCAAAATCGTCATCGGGGCTCAGGCGGATGGTCAGCCCAAGGGTTTGGGCCAGCGCCTCTGTTTGGGGGCGCAGCACCCCATCGGTCTCGATCTGAGATATCAGTGCGGTGGTTTCAAGCGCCACGCCTTTGGCAAGTTGCCCAGTGACCCCGTCGAAGTGGCGTTGAATGAACCCCGCCGCGACGATGCCTTGCAACGCGACGATGGGCAAAAGCAAAATCAAAAGCGCGCGGCCAAATAAGCTGCGTGGCATGTAGTTGCGGAGCCGTGTAGATTTTGCCATGGGCGCAAGCTAATGAGGCCAGCGCCGAAAGAAAAGGCCGATAAAAAGGCCTTTGAAAAGGAGGGACAAGAATGACCCAAGAGCATTGGATCGCCGACGACATCAGATGTGTGCTTGCGCCCAATCCCGGCCCGATGACCCATACGGGCACGAATAGTTTCATACTTGGGCGCGGGCGCGTGGCGGTGCTTGATCCGGGGCCGGAAATCCCTGCGCATTTGGACGCAATTTTGGCGGCCCTTGATGAGGGCGAGCGGATCACGGCGATTATTTGCACCCATTCTCACGTTGATCACTCGCCGCTCTCGCGGGCCTTGTCGCAGCGCGTGGGTGTGCCGGTGCAAGCCTTCGGGCGCCATGATGCCGCGCGCAGCCAGATCATGGCGAGCCTTGGGGATCTGGGGGGCAGCGAGGGGCTGGATATGGAGTTTGCGCCCGACATAACTTTGACCGACGGGCAGATCATTGAGGATGAGACCTGGCGCTTAGAGGTGGTTCACACGCCGGGGCATCTATCAAACCATATCGCTTTGGGATGGGGAGAGCGCTTGTTTTGCGGCGATCATGTGATGGGCTGGTCCTCGCCAGTTATCTCGCCCCCGGATGGAGATTTGCGCGCCTTTATGGGGTCGCTTGATAAATGTTTGGCGCGGCCTGAAACGATTTACTATCCCGCACATGGTAAAGTGATAAAGCACCCAAAGCGGCTGATGGAAAACCTCAAATCGCACCGCTTGATGCGCGAGCAGCAGATACTAGAGGCGATCAACACGCAGCCCGACACCATAGAGGCCATGACCGCGCGGCTCTATGCAGAGATTGACCCGGCGCTGATCCCGGTGGCCGCGCGCAATGTGTTGGCCCATGTGATTGACCTTTTCGAGCGCGATATCGTGAGTTGCGATGGTGCTTTTGCGGTGGATGCGACGTTTTATCCTCGTTAAGATTTTAACGCATGCACGGCCTCGGCGTTGCGGCGCGCCTCGGCCAGCATAAAGCCATGATCTGAGGCGATAAAAAACAAACTGGCACCAAGCGCGGCCAGCTCGGCGCATTGTCCGCCATTGCCTGCAAACGTCATGAAAGGCTTGCCCTGCGCCGCTGCCGCTTGGGCCGTTTTACGCATCAGGGCGCGCACTTCGGGCGCATTTGCATCCGTCAGTCCAAGGCAAACCGATAAATCCGCCGGCCCTGCAAAAAGCCCGTCGATCCCATCAATAGCAGCGATTTCTTGAGCGATTTCCACCGCCTCAGGCTCTTCGATTTGGGCGATCATGACCGTTTCATCGTCCCGGGCGAGAATATCTTTCATCGGGGCGGTGGCAAAGCCCGCCCAGCGGGTCGAGCCCGCAAAGCCGCGCCCGCCATTGCCAAAATGCGCCGCCTTCGCAAGGCTCTGGGCCTGGGCTGCACTGCCGACGTGGGGCACCACGATGCCTGTGGCCCCGCTATCAAGCGCGGCCAATATCTTATCGGGATCACCTGCACCCACCCGCACCAAAGCCGGAATGCCAAGCGCCCGCGCCATGGCGAGGCAGCTATCAAGGCGCGCCCGGTCAAAGGGGGCGTGCTCGGCGTCAAAACACAGAAAATCTAGGCCAGAATGGGCCAGAACTTCGACGATTTCATAGGCTGGGGTTTTCACAAAAGTGCCAGCGAGATGCTCGCCTGCCATCATACGCGCTTTGAAACTGCTCATTGAGATGCCTCCCTCAAGTCTCTCTTTCGTTGCGTGAGCATGCGCGAGGGGGCGGGGTTCTTCAAGCTTGGATCAGGCGCGCCTGTAGCCAGATGAGGGCGGGATAGGCGGCGATCCAGCTCCAAACGAAGCGATTTAGGCCGAAAAATGCAGCATTGGCGATGTGAAAAAGCGCGGCGCATATAAGAGCAAGACTGAGGCTGGGAAGGGTGATTAGGGCGAGGGGGAACAGGCATTCAAAGGCGATCACCCCGCGCGCGCCCCATCGCATGAGACCAATGCGAGCGCCTAGGCGGCGAAAACTGGCAGATTGTGGGTAGGCTGAAACCTCGAAGACATCCCGCAACGCTGTGCCAGAGCGCCAATCGGCGTGGCGCAGTTTTGCGATCCCAGAGACGACGTAAGAGAGGATCAGTTGAACGGCCAAATAGGCTAGGGCAATTTCGCCAAAAGGGTGCGGCGCGGTGCGTGCGGCGCATAGGCAGAGAGCGCATAAAAAGGCCATTTTATCCGCGCCGCCGTTATACGGCCCGTCAAAGCGAAAAAATCCCGCGATTAAAAGGATCAGGAGGGCCGCAAGGCATGGCGCGGGGGCGATGCCTGCCAATAGCACAAGGCTGGCGACGACTTGGCACCAGAACAAAGCGCCTTGGCCAAGGGCGATGTGTTCGGCGGCGCGTTGGATGATGGCGAGGGCGAGGGCTGCCTCGCATAAGCGCAATGCCAGCTCGAAACTCATGGCTCAAGATGCCCGGTTTCGCTGTCAAAAGCCGCCACCAAGGCGAGGCCCGCGCCCTCGCGCGCCCTTAGGTAGATGCGATAGCGTTGGTCCCCGAAATGCTGATCCAAAACGGCTTTGGCATGGGCCGTCGGCTCAACGATCAACCGCTCTGCGCATGAATTAAGATAAAGCGTCTCGTTCCAATGCGGGTTCCACAATAGGCAGCGGATCATGGCCATAACGCCCAAACGCGGTGCCGCAGGCCGGGCTTGGTGCCATTCACCGCCCTCAAACACCTCAAGAACCGGGGCGGGGCCGACCTCTTCGAAGAACCGCCAAGACGGAAAAATAGCGGGCAGTATCAACGAGAATAATTTTACGAAAAACGAGCGCATCACTTGTGGCTCATAGCCAACCTGTCTTAACGAGCGGTTGAAGCTGGAATTGCGCCGCCGCTCATGCTAGCCACGCGCGATCCGAACGATTGCCCCTTAGACCTTGCCCTATATACGGTATCTTTGATGAATCTTTTTGCGCAAATCCACGACGTTGTCCTGCAAGGGCTTCAGACGCTTACCCAAAACGGCACGCTGCCTGCGGGGCTGAGCTTTGCCAATGTCGCAGTTGAGCCGCCGCGCGATGCGGCACACGGGGATATGGCCACCAACGCCGCGATGGTGCTGGCCAAACCTGCCAAGATGAGCCCGCGGGATATCGCGGCGGCGCTGGCAGAGCAGTTGCTGACCGACGCGCGGATCACCTCGGCAGATGTGGCGGGGCCGGGGTTTTTGAACCTGCGCCTTGCCCCCAGCGTTTGGGCCGAGATCATTCCGGCGGCGATCGGAGCGGGCACGGCATTTGGCCAAAGCACCCAAGGGCAGGGCAAGCGGATCAACGTCGAGTTTGTCTCGGCCAATCCCACCGGCCCACTGCATGTTGGTCATTCGCGCGGGGCGGTTTTCGGGGATGCGCTCTCGTCGCTTTTGGATTTCGCGGGCTTCGATGTGACCCGCGAGTATTACATCAATGACGGCGGCTCGCAGGTCGATACCCTCGCGCGCTCGGCCTTTTTGCGCTACCTAGAGGCCAATGGCCAAGACGTCGAGTTCGTCGATGGCACCTATCCGGGCGATTATCTCATTCCCATCGGCGAGGCGCTCAAAGCGCGGTATGGCGATAGCCTCGTGGGGGTGAATGACGAAAGCTGGCTGCCGGAAATTCGTGAGTTTGCTACCAAAGAGATGATGGCGCTGGTTGAGGCTGATCTGGCGGCGCTTGGCATCAAGTTTGACAAGTTTTACTCGGAGAAGTCGCTCTATTCTACGGGGCGGATTGAGGCCGCGATTGAGGATTTGCGGGGCAAGGGTCTGATTTATGATGGCACGCTTGAGCCGCCAAAGGGCCAGACGCCTGAGGATTGGGAGCCGCGCGAGCAGACGCTGTTTAAGTCTACTGAATATGGTGATGATGTAGATCGTCCCATCAAGAAATCCGACGGAGCTTGGACCTATTTCGCGCCTGATATCGCCTATCACTACGATAAAATCGAGCGCGGCTATGATGCGTTGATCGACATTTTTGGGGCGGATCACGGCGGCTATGTAAAGCGGATGAAGGCGGCGGTTTCGGCCATGACCGAGGCGAAAATGCCCTTTGATATCAAGCTGGTGCAAATGGTGAAGCTGCTTGAGGACGGCAAAGAGCTGAAGATGTCAAAACGGGCAGGGACCTATGTGACCTTGCGCGATTTGGTCGATCAGGTCGGGCCGGATGTGACGCGGTTCCACCTGCTGACCCGCAAGAACGATGCGACCATTGATTTTGATTTCAAGAAGGTCCGCGAGCAGTCCAAAGATAACCCTGTATGGTATGTGCAATACGCCCATGCGCGTATTTGTTCGGTGCTTGACAAAGCGCAAAAGGCAGGTCTCGACGTAAGCGACAATCAGCTTATTTCAGCGTCTCGGGACGTGCTGACCCATGAGGCAGAGTTGGCTTTGGTCAAAAAGGTTGCCGAATGGCCACGTTTGGTTGACGCTGCGGCCGAGGCCTATGAGCCGCATCGGATTGCCTTCTATCTGTATGATTTAGCTGGGGAATTTCATTCTTTGTGGAATCGCGGTAATGACGAGGTATCGCTGCGGTTCTTGGCAGAAGATGATCAAATCGGCACATTGGCGCGAATCAGTATGATACGGTCCGTTAGTGTTGTTATTTCGGCAGGTCTTGCTATTCTAGGGGTAACGCCGCAGCGTGAAATGCGCTGAGCGCTTAGACCGACGCATCAATATCGAGCAACAAGTCGGCATGGGCTTTAGCGGCTGACAGGCAGAAAAAAGCACACATCAGATGTGCTGATATTTGAGGCGAGACAATGCGTCACAGCGACCGCGTGGGCCCCGTAGGGGTCAACCCTGAGTCTGGTGATATCTTGACGGATGGGGCACATCCGGCAGAGGCCAGAATCAATTCTAATCCTCAATCTGAGGCCCCCTTAGCACAGGGGTCAAGGCACGAGCGGCCCAGTCCTCAGATGGAAAATCCGCATGCCGAACAGGCGCGGGTCAGTCAAAAAATGGCCTTGGCCTCGGCGCGTAGCCCACAGGCATCGCCCCGTCTTGATGAGATTTCCGGCAAAGAGATGGCTGAGGCGCTAACCGCCGCTGCCACGCGCCCCGTAATTGCGGATACGCAGGATTTAACGGGCTTTGATAGCGGTCAAGCCAGTGCTCAGCCGACCGCGCTTGATGCGCATGAAGCCAAAGTGCTTGGCATTGCGGATTATGCCCAGAAATTCGCCGCGCGCGAGCTTGAGGCCGCCACCGCACGCGAGGTTGCGCGTGAGTTGGAGCGGGCGCAGTTGCAAAACGCCGATGCTGAAGCGCCGTTGATGGCTGCCGCAGGTGGCGCGGTGGCGATGGCAAGTGCTGGTCGTAGTAATATGGCCGGTGCCAGCACAAAGATTGATCCTGTGGCTTACGCTGAGGCGGTTGCCCGTGTTGAGGCGAAGTTTGCGGCCCAAGGCAAGAGTTTCGGCCCCGAAAAACCGAGCTTTGCAGAGGCACCGTTTGATGAGGCGGATCAAAAGTCTTCTGAAACCACGGCTGACGCCAAAGAGCGTCAGCCCGATGAGATTGCCGCGCCAGTGCTTGAGGGCGGGTTTGTTAAATCGCGGATGACTGAGCGGTTGTCTGGGGCCATTCGCGAAGAAAAAGAGCGCAATGCCCGGATTGCTTCGGCCACGCGGCAGCGCACGGCCTTGATGGCTGAGCGCAATAGCAGCGCCACTTTACATGCGCTCGTTCAAACGTCTAAAGGGGCTGCCAATAACGCGCCCAAGAGCGCGGGTCTTCGTCTTGATGGTGGCAAGCAGAAACTTGCCGCTGCGAATTTGAAGAGCAGCCTATTTACCAATGTGAAGTCGCTTGGTGGTACAATCAGTGCCACTGGTTCTAAGCTGGCCAATGGTCTGCGTTTTGGCGCTGAACGTGGGGCGAGTGCCACCGCGAGTATCGCCAAGGCGAGTATCGCGAAAGCAGGTGTTGTGGCGTCAAAGCCAATGTCTGCGATGCGCACGCCAGCCAAAAGCGCGGCTTCGGTGATGGCAAAAACGTTGCCGAAGGGGATGCCAAAAACGGTAGCTTCCGGCACGAAGAAGGTAACAGGTATGACCAGTAAGTCTAAAGATACTCAGGTTTCGGCAAGTTCGGGTGATCCTAAACGAAGCTTTGGCCCCGTTTTGCTAGGGTTTGGCGCGCTTTGTTCGCTTGTCTTCGTCGCGCTGATCTCTGTTTGGACCTATAAATTGGGCCAGCGCGATAGCATGGCTGTGCCGATTGTGCAGGCCATGGCTGGCGATGTGCGGGTGCGTCCGGAAAATCCCGGCGGTCGCCAAGTGCCCCATCAGGGCCTCGCGGTTAACGAAGTTCTTAACGGCGGCGGGGTTGAAGAGGTGGCTGAAACTGTCATGACCGCCCCGCGTCGGCGTGTTTTTGCAACCGAGGATCGTCCAGTGGGCGAATTGCTTGCCAATGCGGCAGCGGCGCAGGCCGAGGAGGCAACAACCACGGCCCAGACAACTCTGGTGGTGGGGACAAATGTTTCGGCTCCTGCCGATGCCACGACCATCACTGCAAGTCTTGCTGAGCCGGGTCAGACCGCACCGCAACTGGCCTCTCGGGCGGGAGATGTCGCCTATGCCCTGC
>CAYLLD010000034.1:0-21862 GCA_964384315.1 uncultured Rhodobacterales bacterium
GACCTGTCCGCGCCTGAGCGATCATTGCGACGCCGCGGGGCGCGATGCGGGGATCACGATCCACAAGGGCGGCACCTATCTGGCTATGGAGGGCCCGCAGTTCTCGACCCTTGCCGAAAGCAAGCTCTACCGCGAGGTCTGGGGCTGCGATGTGATCGGCATGACCAATATGCCCGAGGCGAAACTCGCCCGCGAAGCCGAGCTTTGCTACGCCTCGGTCGCGATGATCACCGATTACGACAGTTGGCATCCCGATCATGGCGAGGTCGATGTGACGCAAATTATCCAGACTTTGATGGGCAATGCGCAAAAGGCGCGGGATTTGGTGCGCCGGCTGCCAGCGCTTTTGGGGGCCGAGCGCGCGGATTGCCCCCACGGCTGCGACAAGGCGCTGGAATTTGCCATCATCACCCAGCCTGACAACCGCGACCCGGCCCTTATGGCCAAGCTCGATGCCGTTGCTGGCCGCGTGCTGTGACCCAAGCTGTGACCCAAGCTGTGACCCAAGAAGTGACCGCCCAACTGGAGCGCAAAACCATGACCAAAAGCGTCAAAGATTACATCCGCACGATCCCCGATTTCCCCCACGAGGGGATCATGTTTCGCGACGTCACCACGCTGTTTGCTGATCCGCGCGGCTTTCGCATGGCGATCGATCTGCTGCTGCACCCTTATATCGGCCAGCGGATTGATCAGGTCGCTGGGCTTGAAGCGCGCGGCTTTATTCTAGGCGGCGCGGTTGCCCATCAGCTTGGGCGCGGCTTCACGCCCATTCGCAAAAAGGGCAAGCTGCCCGGGGCGACGATTGAGCAGGATTACGAGCTGGAATATGCCAAAGCCACCGTTGAGGTTCACGACGATGCCTTTAAACCCGGTGAGCGGGTTTTGCTGGTTGATGACCTTTTGGCAACTGGTGGCACCGCAGAGGCGGGTGTGAAACTGGTTGAGCGCTTGGGGGCCGAGGTGATTGGCTGTGCTTTTGTGATTGATCTGCCAGAATTGGGCGGTCGCAAGCGGCTTGAGGCGCTTGGGATGGACGTTCATGCACTATGCGCATTTGAGGGTGAGTAGAGTTTGCAAAATGCTACCCACATTTTGCAAGTTGCAAATCGTTTATAATATTGAAATCATTTGATTATTTCTTGCCGTTGTTTTTGCAAAATTGCGCTTCAAAGGCTGTTTTGGTAAGGATTTGGAAACTAATTGGGCCGTATTCAAAAGATGTTCCGAATATGAGGAACCTGCTTGCATTCAGACTTGCTGTCTGACTTACGCGCCTCTCCCCAAAAACCGGGAGGGGCGCATTGAGTCTTAGGATTTAGTTAACCATCTCTAGAAAAAATGAGCGCCCCTAGGACGAACCTTCGCCCCCGCGCTCATCAACATCCAAAACAGCACCGGGGTTCATGATATTGTGGGGATCAAGGGCACGTTTGATTGCGCGCATGGCCGCAAGTTTGCCCGGATCGCCATAGCGCAATAAATCAGCCTTCTTGAACCGACCCACCCCATGCTCTGCGCTAAATGACCCGCCAAAAGCGGCCACTTTGTCGTGGATCATCTGCGTTAGTTGCGGCTTCTGTGCCAAAAACTCATCGCGGCTATGGCCCTTTTGCGGGAACAGGTTGTAATGCAGGTTGCCGTCGCCCAGATGCCCAAAGCAGTTGATCCGGATGGGCAGGCCAAGCGCCGCGATCTCACCATGCATCTCGCCAATAAAGCTTGGAACTGCGCTTACGGGCACAGAAATATCGTGCGATGCAATTGCGCCCACCAGCCGATTTGCCGAAGGGATCGTCTCGCGCATCCCCCAAAACGTGTTGGCCTGAGTTTGCGACTGCGCGATTAGCCCGTCCTGAACCAAACCCGAGGTGGCCAGGTCCTCGACGGCCGTCTCAAAGCGGTCTTCAAGCGCTGCGCCAGCGCCGCCGCCCAGTTCAACCAGCACAATCCAAGGCCAATCCCCTACGGGGGGGACGGCAAAATCGGGCATAGTCTCGCGCAAAAATGTGACCCCAGTGGGATCAATCAACTCAAAGGCCGAGACCAACTCACCAAAGCGGGTGCGCATTTCCCACAAAAGATCAAGCGCAGCGGCAGGATCGGCCACAGCCATCAGCGCGACAACCACCTCCGCTGGGCGCTCATGCAGAGACAGGCGCGCCGCGGTGATAACGCCCAAAGTGCCCTCAGAGCCGATCATCAGGTGGCGCAAATCGTAGCCGGTGTTGTCCTTGCGCAGGGATTTGAGGCCTTCCATGATCGTGCCGTCGGGCAAAACCGCCTCAATCCCAAGGGTCAAATTCCGCGCATTGCCGTACCGAATGACGTTCACGCCGCCAGCATTCGTGGCCAAAAGCCCACCAATGCGCGCCGAGCCCTGACTGGCGAGGGTCAGCGGAAACAGCAGATCAGCCTCGCGCGCATGGTCATGCACCTGCGCCAAGGTCACCCCCGCCTCGACCACCATCGAGCGATCTTGAACTGTCACCTCACGCACAGCATTCAGCCGCTCAAGCGACAGGATCACCGAGGGGCGGGTATCGTCATTTACCTGACCACCGACCAAGCCTGTGCCACCTGAGTAAGGGATCAGCGGGATGCGGTGTTCGCCTGCGAGTGTCACAAGCCGCGCAACTTCGGCGGTGTTTTTTGGGCGGGCAAGCAGGGTGCTAGAGCCATGGGCAATGCCGCGCGGCTCTTCTAGATGATGGGGCTGCGGTGTGCTGAGCACGCCGGGCAGCGCGGCCTCTAGGTGGTCAAATGCTGTGGTCATGGCGCATCTTTAGGCGCGCCCCGATGCAAATTGCAACGGGTCGTTACTCATTGACCGCGCGGATGGGGCGTGGTTGCAAAACTATGATCGTGGGCTTGCGCGGCAAAGACTGCATCGACACGGTCAGGGGGCCGCGCTCGCGCCACTCTACGTCAAACTCATCGCTCATACCCTCAACGAACGTCTCAAGCGAACCGCGCCCCCACCAATGCATTGGCAGCACAACCGAAGCCCGCGCGCGCTTGAGGATACGGATCATCGTCGGCACATCCACAGTCAGCCCGCCATCCACCGCAGCCATCACCACATCAAGTCGCCCAATAAGCGCATATTGCGCATCGCTTGGCTCGTGGTGAAGATGACCCAGATGTCCGATGCACAGACCAGCGACCTCAAAGAGAAAAATCGAGTTGTCATTGTCCTCGCGCCCAAAAGAGCCGCTGCGGATATCCGTTGTGATATTACGGATCAGAACATCGCCCAGATCGACATAGTGCTCAGCCGGAATGCCATCCAAATCCTTCCAGCCGCGCAAGACATGCTCAATTGCAGGATCAGGGGCGGCGGTCCAATGGCTGGAATGGGCGTGGTTCATTGTCACCGCAGTGGGTATAATATTCGCACCCGCATAGCCTGTGTAATCCGTGGCAATGGTCGTGCCGCCTGCGGTTTCCAGCAAAAACGTCGAATGATCGACATAGTGGATCCGGATTTCTTCGCTCAGGACATCGGGATAGCCGCCGAGGGCGGCGACTTGAACGCCAGCTACGCCTTGGGCGAGGGCGATACAGTGACTTGGGATGCGGTCTTGGGCATGGACTTGGGAGACGGGGCCAAAGACAAACACAAAGCAGAACACAAAGTAGAACACTCTTAATAGGTGTCTCATGACGATTACTCCTGTGGTTCATCGCCATGATAGACCGCAAAGGACATCTGTCACGAAATTTATGGGGCTGCGGCCTAGGCAGTCCCTCAGCTTGGGGCTTGGCCGCGCCTGTCCCAGCGTAAATTTGCGTAGAGAACATGGGTCTGCCAGCGTCCGGCGATCTGCAAATAAGATTGTGCCACGCCTTCGTATTTGAACCCACATTTTTCCAAAAGGCCGCGTGAGGCTGCATTTTTGGGCAAACAGGCCGCCTCTACGCGGGATAAATCTAGGCTACCAAAGGCGTGATTGACCAAAGCCTCAACGGCCTCGGACATATAGCCCTGTTTTGCAAAGGGCTCGCCTATCCAATAACCCAGATTGCCTATTTGCGCCGGGCCGCGGCGGATATGATCAAGGGTTATGGCCCCAAGAAATTGCTGGTCGCTCTTGCGAAAGACAAAAAGCGGCAGGGCGCGCCCTTCGGTAGCAGCGCGCAGGCTCCATCGCACCCGTTCTTTGAAATTGCGGTTTGTCAGGTGACCTGATTGGCGAACGGGCTCCCAAGGCGCAAGAAAGGCGGCACTTTGTTCACGCACATCGCGCCAATCCCTATGATCTGCGCGCTGCGGCAGACGCAGGATCAACCGCTCGGTTTCAATGATGAGTTTTGGTTTAACCCAGAGCATCTAACGGCGAAGCTGGTGCTTCATATCTTCGTAAGACGGAGCGCCGGACACCGGCCCATAGTAGGCCAGCGCCGGGTCTTGGTCGATGAGCGATGCGCCATAGTCACGGGCCGCCGCCACATCAACCGCCTCGATCTTGGCTAGGGTCTCGTCCAGCGGAGGGATTTTGTCCCAAATCGACATCTGTCGGGCCAGCCGTTCGCATCGCGAGGAGGGGCTTTCAAGACCCATCACCAAACCCGCCTTCATCTGCGTGCGCGCCCGTGCGACCTCGTCTTCGGTCAGATCATCTGCCGCGCGGCGCAGCTCATCTATCGTGACCGCCGCCAAATCTGGCAAAGCCTCACCACTGGTACCTGCGTAAATTGTCAGCATCCCACTATCTGCAAAGGCACTGGGCTGCGCAAAAATCGTATAGCAAAGACCGCGCTTTTCGCGGGCCTCTTGAAACAGCCGCGAGGACATGCCGCCGCCCAGCAATATGCCGTGGATATGCCCTGCGTAAAGGTCGTCGTCTTTGTGACCAGGCGCGCTCAGCGCAAGGGCGAAATGCGCTTGCTCAAGCGGCTTTTGGGTCCGATGCTCGCCGCCAGTGAAATGCGCGGGCTGGGCCAAGGTTGGTGCCACGGACGATAGATGGCCAAAAGTGGCCTCAGCGGTGGCAACTAAAGCGTCATGATCGACCGCGCCCGCCGCCGCAAGGATCATTGTGTCCGGTCGATAATGCGAGGCCACGAATTTTTGAAAATCAGCCTTGGTAAAGGCCCGGACCCGTTCAGGTGGCCCAAGGATCGGGCGACCCATAGGCTGATCTGGATAGGCGGTCTCTTGCAGCCAATCGAAAATGATATCGTCCGGGGTGTCCATCGACTGGCCGATTTCCTGCAATATGACCCCGCGTTCGGTTTCAATTTCACGCTCATCAAAAACCGGGTTAAGCACAATATCGGCGATGACATCGAGGCCCGTCGCCACATCATCCTCAAGCACCCGCACATAATATGCGGTTAGCTCGCGCGAGGTATAGGCGTTGATATAGCCACCAACGTCTTCGATTTCTTGAGCGATTTGCAAGGCCGAGCGCCGCTTTGTGCCTTTAAAGGCCATGTGTTCAAGAAAATGCGCGATGCCGTTTTGCTCTGGCCGTTCGTCGCGGCCACCCGCGCTAACCCATATGCCAAGGGATGCCGATTTTAGGCCGGGCATGTTCTCGGTTACGATGCGGAACCCGTTGGCGAGGCGATGGGTTTGAACTGTCATGTACCGATATGCTCTTTGATATAATTTTGGATTGCGCCCAAATCATCGGGCAGTTTTGTCATGCGTTCGGGTAGCTTTTCCAGCCCAGACATATGCGGGGGCAAGGGCGGGTTTATGCCGCAAGCCGCCTCGACAGCAGCAGGGAATTTGGCCGGATGCGCGGTCGCCAATGTGACGAGGGGCACGCCATGGGGGGTGCCAATTTTGCCTGCTGCCTTCAAGCCAACCGCCGTGTGCGGGCAGACCGTCTCGCCATAGGCGGTTCGTGCATCGCGAATTTGAGCCTTGGTTTCATCTTCGCTGGCGCAATCTGAGATAAAATCCAAAGCCAGCCGATCGCGCATGCCTTGGCTCAGCTTAAAGCCACCGTTTTGTGCCAAATCATCCATCATCGACCGTACGGCCGTCGGATCTTGGTCAACCAAATCAAACAGCAGACGCTCAAAATTTGAACTGACTTGGATGTCCATCGATGGCGAAATCGACGGCGCCACAGTGCCTTTATTGTGATCGCCGTTTGCGATCGTGCGATGTAAAATGTCGTTGTGGTTTGTTGCAACGATCAAAGCGTCAATCGGAAGACCCATTTTCTTGGCCACAAAACCCGCAAAAACATCGCCGAAATTGCCGGTGGGCACCGCAAAGCGTACGGAGCGCTCGGGCGCGCCCAAGGCCGTTGCAGCGGTGAAATAATACACCACCTGCGCCATCACCCGCGCCCAATTGATCGAGTTGACCCCGGCTAGATGAACGCTATCGCGAAACGCATGGTCGTTGAACATGTCCTTAAGACGAGCTTGGCAGGTGTCGAAGTCACCTTCGATGGCCAGCGCGTGGACATTGGGCGCATCGGGCGTCGTCATTTGCCGCCGCTGCACATCGGATACGCGCCCATCCGGGAACATGATGAAGACGTCGACCGAGGAGAGGCCTTTGAAAGCCTCAATCGCAGCGGAACCTGTATCACCGGAGGTCGCGCCAACAATTGTAAGGCGGGTGCCGCGCTCTTTTAGCTTGTGCTCAAACATCTGGCCGATGAGCTGCATCGCAACATCTTTGAACGCGAGGGTTGGGCCGTGGAACAGCTCAAGCAGAAAGGAATTTGGCCCAAGTTGTTTGAGTGGCGCGATCGCATCGTGGCGAAAGCCTGCGTAGGCCCGTTCAATGATGCTGCGGAATTCGTCATCGGTAAAAGCATCGCCGACGAAGGGACGCATCACCGTAAAAGCAACCTCGTTATAGGGCCGCCCCGCCATGTCCTGGATGTCTTGGGGGGTGAACTGGGGCCAAGTTTTAGGCACATAAAGCCCGCCATCGGGGGCAAGCCCGGTCATCATGGCGTTCTCAAAGCCGATTTCTGGCGATTGGCCGCGAGTGGATATGTATTTCATCTTCAGTATTCTTCGACTTCGGTTTCGCGTCGTTTTACCCGGAAAGCGAGCAGCAGTGACATGCCCAGCCAGACCAACATCAGGGCAAACCAAGTGATGGCGTATTGCAGATGATCGTTTGGTAGATTGGCCCGAACCGGGCGCGCCAGTTCATCACGTTTAGGGATCGTGCTTTGCACGACGACAAGAACAGGATCAGTGTTTAGCGCCTCTGCCATTTTATCATTGTCGCGCGCGAACCAGATGTTTTTTTCGAGGTTCGGCGCGGAGATAAATGCATCTGTTTCGTTGGGCCAAAGAAGATTGCCGCTGACAAGAAGTGCCCCGAGCGGTCTCGCTTCTGTTTTGCGGGAAACGGGCACGAACCCCAGATCAGCCATTAGGTTTCGGCCATCGAGCGTTACAAGTTTTTGGATAACGCGGTAGCCGGGCCCAAGCCCTTTGATGCTTGTGAGAACGTGAATTTCCGGGCCTTCAAGGCTGCCAGCGATTTCAACGGGCATGTATTCATGTGCATCTTCTCGAGGGTCGCTGGGCAGGCCATCTGGCTCAGCGCTGATACGGCTCTCGATGTCGTTTAAAATACCAGCTTTCCAGGCGAGGCGTTGCAGTTGCCATACGCCCAAAGCGCAAAACACCGCTGCGCCCAGAAGACCCAGAACAATTGGAAAAATCATGCGCTTTGACATGTCTTTGGCCCAGTACCGTTAAATTCAAAGCGGGCCCCGAAAGGCCCGCGTTAGAGGTTCCGAGCGGGTGTTAGACTTATCCGCCCCAAATGTACACGGCTGCAAACAAAAAGAGCCAAATGACATCAACAAAGTGCCAGTACCAAACCGCGGCCTCAAAGCCCACGTGGCGTTCGGGTGCGAAGTGGTTGCGGTAGGCGCGCGCCAGACACACTGCCAGAAAGATCGTGCCGACAACGACGTGGAAGCCGTGAAACCCGGTCGCCATGTAAAAGTTTGCACCATAGATGTTTCCGCTGAAGCCGAAGGCCGCATGGCCATACTCATAGGCCTGAAGCACGGTGAAAATTGCGCCAAGAACGATAGCCCCGATCAGCCCCCATTTTAACGCGCTACGGTCGTTGTCGTGGACAAGCGCGTGATGGGCCCATGTTGCAAAGCACCCAGACAGCAACAAAATCAAGGTGTTAATCAGCGGAAGATGCCAAGGATCGAAGGTTTCGATGCCAACTGGTGGCCAGACGCCGCCTGCGCCGAGCTCCATTGGGTAGAGAGCATGTTTGAAGAAGCTCCAGAACCAAGCGACAAAGAACATCGCCTCGGACATGATAAACATGATGAAGCCATAGCGCAGGCCGATAACCACCACGGGTGTATGGTCGCCAGAATGCGCTTCATCAACGACCTCGGCCCACCAAGAATACATAACGTATAGAACAAGGGTCAAACCGATCAGGAAAACGAAAGGCTGATTGTTTTCAACGGCTGGGGAGATCAGCTGCACCGCACCAAAAAGCATGATGAATGCACCGAGCGCCCCTAGGAACGGCCAGATTGAGGGGTTTAGAATATGGTAGTCGTGATTCTTTTCATGAGCCATCGTCACTCGTCCTTTTCGTGCGAACTTAATTCACAGTTTCATCGCTGTCGACCGTGCCAAGCGTGATGTCCGTTTCGGGCAGCTCGGTGCGGTGGAATGTGTAGGAAAGGGTGATCACCGGGGCATATTTTGCCTCGGCGTCATCCACAATATCGGGATCAACATAAAAGGTGACCGGCATCTCAACGGTTTGACCTGGTTCCAATATCTGTTCTTGAAAACAGAAACACTCGATCTTGGTAAAGTATGCGCCCGCGGAATAGGGCGTCACGTTGAAGCTGGCGGTGCCTGCGATCGGCATATCTGTCGGGTTGTGCGCATTGTAAAAGGCCAAGCCGGTTTCGCCGATCCGAATTTCCATTTCACGTACATCAGGCTTGAATTTCCACGGCATGTCGCTGGCGGTCGTGGCATCGAAGCGCACTTTGATGGTTTTCTCAAGGATCACATCAGATGCTTCGGTCGCGACATCAGTTGTGCCGCCATAGCCAGTGACCCGGCAAAACCAGTTGTAAAACGGCACGGCTGCAAAGCTGAGACTGAGCATCACGGCGACAAAAGCCACGAGCCGGAAGGCAACTTTGTTATTCGCGTTACTGTTAGCCATCATCGTCCACCAAAATTGAGCTACGGGGCGCGTGATCAAAGCCTTCGATCATTTGTCCGGAGGATAATTTGACCACAGTGACTGAAAAAACGACGCAGACGAAGCCCGCGAGAATCAGGCCGACGATGATATTGCGGCTTTTGCGGCGCTGGTGAATCTGCGTGTCGTTTTGATTGCTCATTGTCTCACCCCGCCCCGAAAGCCGACAGTGCCCGCTCGACGAGCAACAGAGAAAATACAGCGAAAAGATAGAGGATCGAGAATTTAAATAGGCGGCGCTCAAGCGCGAAGGCGTCCGCTGTTGATTTCTCGGTATTCGAGCGCAGCACGGCCCAAGCATAAAGGGCGAAAATCGCATTTAGCACGGTTGTGCCGATCAGGAATACCGTGCCGCCGACGCTGGTCAGGCCAAGCGCGGTACTGGTTAGAACGAGTGCCACTGTATAGAGGCCGATGAGGCGACGGGTGTGGTCGGTGCCGCGCACAACGGTCATCATGGGCACTTTGGCGTCGGCGTAATCGGTTTTTACAAAGAGCGCGAGGGCCCAGAAATGCGGTGGTGTCCAGATAAAGATCACCATGAACATCAAGACGCTCTCGATGCCGACGGAGCCTGTGGCGATGGCCCAGCCGATCATGGGGGGGAAGGCGCCAGCCGCCCCGCCGATTACGATGTTTTGCGGCGTCGAGCGTTTGAGCCACATGGAATAGATCACCGCATAAAAGAAGATCGTGAAGGCCAAGAGCCCCGCCGCGACGAAATTGGCGAAAAGCGCCAAAAGGAGCACCGCGCCGACCGATAGCCACATGCCCAATAGGAGCGCCTCATTGGCTGTGACGCGGCCCGATGGGATTGGACGACCCTTTGTGCGCTTCATGACGCGGTCGATGTCCGCGTCCCACCACATATTTAGCGCGCCAGATGCGCCCGCACCGATTGCCACACATAGAAGTGATGCAATCGCGATAATCGGATGCACGCCTATGGGCGCAACGATCAACCCGACCGCCGCCGTGAAGATCACCAAAGACATCACGCGCGGTTTCAGCAACTCGAAATAGTCGCCAAATTCCGCGAAATGCGGTGACGTCTTTAGGTCAGTGTAGCTTGCATCCGACATCTTTGGCCCGTTTGTTAAGGTCGTTCGTTAAGGTTCAGCGCGTCGATTAACGTGATGCAACGTCGATTGCGCCGGGCAATGTCGACGGATCACCGGCATATTCGCTCACAGCGGATGCCAGCCACGCGTCGTATTTGGCTTGGCTAACGACTTTTACGGTGATCGGCATATAGGTGTGATCTTTGCCGCATAGCTCTGAGCATTGTCCGAAGTAAACGCCTTCGGTATCCGCTTTGAACCACAATTCGGCCAAACGACCCGGCACACCATCTTGTTTTACGCCAAAGGCCGGAATGGTCCATGAGTGGATCACATCAGCCGCGGTTACCTGCATCACCACAGTTTTATTCACGGGGATCACAATCGCCGTGTCAGTGGCCAAAAGATACTCGTCCGCGTTGTAGCCTGCATCTGCCAGCTCATCTTCGGCGAGCATTACGCTATCAAACTCAAACTCGTGATCGACATATTCGTAGGACCAGTACCACTGATTCCCGATGGCTTTGATCGTCACGTCAGCCTCTGGGATGCGCAGTTGTTTGAACAGGATCGGGCCCGAGAAGAACAGCGCGATAAACACCAGAACCAAGGCAGGGACCACCGTCCATGCAATCTCTAGCGGGGTATTATGGGTCGTGGTCGAGGGCTCAGGGTTTGATTTTTCGTTAAACCGGAAAATCACAATCGCCATCAGCGCAACAACGAAAAGCACAATCGCCGAGATAAACCACAGCAAAAACGTATCAAACCACACAATATCACGCATCAGGTCCGTGACAGCGGGCTGAAAGTTCAATCCGTCTTGCTCGGGGATCCCGATGGTTTCCAAGGGGCCCAGATCAGCCGTTTGCGCAAAGGCAGCCGCACTGCCGAAAAGCCCGGCAAGGGTTGCACCAATTTTTGAGACAAGTTTAACCGTCGTCATGTCAAATCTTCCACTTCAAGGCGCCGCAAATCTTGGGTCGCAGTTATGGCAACGAGCCAATCACGCGCCTAGTTGATTTCTGCGGCCCAATAAACATGTTAGGGCCCATGAAACAAGTGTCCCGCTTTGCGGCAATCAGCCGCGATTAGAACCAGCCAGGGCGTTTATGGCGTCAGCAAGGATCCCGATCAAATGACCGACACCCCCCGTTACCGTCCGTTTGAAACCCATATAGATGAACAAATTGCTGCGGCCATATTAAAAACTGCGACAAATGGTGCCGATGATGGTGAGTTGTTCTTGGAGCGCAATCGCTCTGAGTCGCTTTTGTTCGATGATGGCCGTCTGAAAAACGCCAGTTTTGATGCAACCGAGGGCTTTGGCCTGCGCGCGGTCAAGGGCGAGGCCACGGGCTATGCCCATTCCACCGAAGTGTCCGAGGCGGCACTGCGACGGGCGGCGGAGACCACGCGGCTGGCGGTTGGCGCGGGGGGCGGCACGCTGGCTGAGGCCCCGCAGGCGACGAATATGCGGCTCTATACGGACGCTGATCCTTTTGATGATGCGCCCTTTGCGGGCAAGACCGCGCTATTGGCCGAGATCGACGCCTATGCCCGCGCGCTTGATAAGCGTGTGGTGCAGGTTTCGATTTCGCTGGCCGCGAGCATGCAAGAGATCGAGATTTTGCGGCCCGATGGGGTGCGCCGTGCTGATGCGCGTCCGCTGGCGCGGCTGAATATCTCGGTGATCGTCGAAGAGAATGGCCGCCGTGAAACCGGTAGCTCAGGGGGCGGCGGTCGCTATGGGCTCTCGCCTTTGATGGAGGCGGATTATTGGCAAGGGCTGGCCAAAGAGGCGCTGCGCATTGCGGTGGTCAATCTGGGCGCGGTGGATGCGCGCGCGGGAATGATGGATGTGGTGCTTGGCCCCGGTTGGCCGGGAATTTTGCTGCATGAGGCGGTGGGCCACGGGCTTGAGGGCGATTTCAATCGCAAGGGCACCAGCGCGTTTGCGGGGCTGATGGGGCAAGAGGTTGCGGCCAAGGGGGTGACGGTGATTGATGACGGCACGATCCCCGACCGGCGCGGCTCGATCAGTTTTGACGACGAAGGTACGCCCTCGGGCAAGAACACCCTGATCGAAGACGGTGTGCTGGTGGGCTATATGCAAGACCGCCAAAACGCGCGGCTTATGGGGGTGCCTGCGACGGGGAACGGGCGGCGGCAGAGCTTTGCCCATGCGCCGATGCCGCGGATGACCAACACCTATATGCTGGGCGGCGATGCCAGCCCCGAGGCGATCCTGAGTGATCTGAAGGACGGGATTTACGCGGTCGGTTTTGGCGGCGGTCAGGTGGATATCACCAATGGCAAATTCGTCTTTAGCTGTACCGAGGCCTATCAGGTCAAAAACGGTGTCGTAGGCGCGCCGATCAAAGGGGCCACGCTGATCGGCGACGGGGCCACAGCGCTCAAGCAAATCCGCGCTATCGGCAATGACTACGCGCTCGATCCGGGCATGGGCACTTGCGGTAAGGCAGGCCAATGGGTGCCGGTGGGCGTCGGCCAGCCGACTTTGATGATTGGCGGGCTAACCGTGGGCGGCGCCAAGGCGTGACGCGACATGAGTAAGTGGCCGCGTCAGTAAGTGGCTGCGTTGGGGCGTTTGAATGAGGTGAAAATGGCGGCGAGGGGCTGAACAAAAACGCATTTGAGCCGTCAAAGTTGTATTTCCCCCTAATAAAGGCGCCCGCGCGCTCCCAGATTAGGTCAATGAACGGAACTGGGACGAAAACTGGACTAAATAGGCGGGGATTCGTGAAATCGCTGGGCGCGGCTCTGGCTGTGCCTGCTTTGCCTGCCAAGGCTTTGATGGGCGGGGTTGCCCCTGCGGCGCGTGTCTCGGCGACGCCTGCGCTTTATAATTGGGCCAAAATGATCACCCAAGTGCATGGGCGGTGCTCGACCGGCATGTTGGTCTCGATGCTCAAGGTTGAGCCGCGCGTGGCGCTGGGTTTGTATGAAAAGCTTATTGCGAATGGCGTGGTCACCGGGGCGAATGCGCTGGGGATGAGCCGCGTGGTTGCGCCGATTGCGCCAACCCATGTGGGGGGGCATGTGGCGGCGAAGCCTGTCCTAAAAGCGCGGCCTCTTGGTGCGTTTTTTGAGGATCAGCAGGGTTCTGGTCCTGAACAGCAGACGGATTCACTTTGCCTTAACCAAACCGCTCCTAATTCAGAGCATGAGCTCGATGATCCCATTTCCCCGCGCGGCGATCCCGACCAGCCCCGAGGCGCAGGTGAGTTGGATTCGCCTGATCCGCTCGCGCCGGGTGGGTCCGGCGACGTTTCAGCGCCTAATGCGCGAAAGGGGCCACGCTGAGGCTGCGCTTGAGGCCTTGCCGCAAATCGCGAGCGAGGCGGGGCTGAACACTTACGATATATATCCGCATGATTCTGCACGGCGTGAACTTGCGGCGGCGCAAAAGCTTGGGGCGCAGATGTTGCCCTATGGCGCGCCGAATTATCCCCAAGCGTTATACGATCTGCCCGACGCCCCTGCGTTTTTATGGGCGATGGGCAGGGTTGATCTTTTGGCATGCCCAGCAGTGGCGCTGGTCGGCGCGCGCAATGCGTCAACCGCAGGGCGCAATATGGCCCGGCGTTTGGCCCGCGATTTAGGGCAGGCTGGCGTGGCGATTGTCTCAGGACTGGCGCGGGGCATTGACCAAGCGGCCCATGAAGCCTCCCTAGACACTGGCACCATCGCGGTGATGGCAGGCGGGGCGGATGTGAATTACCCCGCCGAGTGTGCCGCCCTCGCAGATGAGGTGCGGGATCGCGGGTTGATCTTGTCAGAGATGCCCTTTGGCATGAACCCGCAAGCGCGCAATTTCCCCATTCGCAACCGGATCATTGCCGGGCTTGGGGCGGCGGTTGTGGTGGTTGAAGGGGCGGCAAAATCGGGCTCGCTGATCACCGCGCGCAACGCGCTGGATCAGGGGCGCGAGGTGATGGCGGTCCCCGGCAGCCCGCTTGATGCCCGCGCTAGTGGATGCAACATGCTGATCCGCGACGGCGCGCAATTGGTGCGCAACGCAGGTGATGTGCTAGAGGGCTTGGGCTTTGCTGATGGGCAAATCCCTCAAAATCGAAAAGAGAACGCGCAATCCTATCCAACGCAAAATTCCGCCAGCCACGAAGACGCCCATCCAAAAGCGCCGTTCAGCCATGACCCCTCCAAGTTGCTTTCGCTTTTGGGCCCGACACCCGTCGCCGAAGATCACGTGATCGAACACGCGGGGCTTGAGCCGACCCAAGCGATGCGCGCTATCGGTGAATTGGAACTTAGCGGCCAAATCCAGCGTCTGCCCGGCGGGCGGCTCGTGCGCATCTCCAAAGAACATGCGTGACATTTAGGTCGCTAGCTGTTTCATAGTGAACCTTGGATTTCGACGCCGATTGTCGCCGGAAACCCGTACAGGCATTGACAACCTGCGCGAAGAACCCACATTTGCCGCCCATTGCTTGCCTTTGATTGAATAGAGAGACCCATGCCCGTTGTTGTCGTAGAGTCCCCCGCGAAAGCCAAAACCATCAACAAATATCTGGGCAAGGATTACACCGTCCTTGCCTCTTATGGGCACGTGCGCGATCTGCCGTCCAAGGATGGCTCCGTTGATCCCGAGGCGGATTTCGAGATGATCTGGGAGGTCGATACCAAGGCCAAAAAGCACATCTCGGCCATTGCTGATGCGCTCAAGGATGACCCCTCGCTGATTCTCGCAACCGATCCGGATCGCGAAGGCGAGGCGATCAGTTGGCATCTCGAAGAGGCGTTGCGCAAACGACGCTCGCTCAAAAAGGACACGCCGGTCGAACGGGTGGTTTTCAACGCGATCACCAAAGATGCGGTGACCACGGCGATGAAAAACCCGCGCGAAATCGATATGGAACTGGTCGAGGCCTATCTGGCCCGCCGCGCCCTCGATTATCTCGTGGGCTTCCGCCTGTCGCCGGTGCTTTGGCGCAAATTGCCCGGCGCGCGGTCGGCGGGACGCGTGCAATCGGTGGCCCTGCGGATCATCGTTGATCGCGAAATGGAAATCGAGGCCTTCAAGGCGCGCGAATATTGGACCGTAAAAGCCGTCCTGACCACCCCGCGCGGCCAAGAGTTCGAGGCGCGGCTCACGATGCTGGGCGGCGACAAGCTCGATAAATTCTCGCTGGAAACCGCAGAATCAGCCGAATTGGCGGTCAAAGCGATCACCTCGCGGGAACTCAATGTCGCCACCGTCGAGGCGAAACCGGCCAAGCGCAATCCTTCGCCCCCCTTCATGACCTCGACCTTGCAGCAAGAGGCCAGCCGCAAATACGGCTTCGGCGCGCGCCAGACCATGAGCACGGCGCAGCGGCTTTATGAGGCGGGTCACATCACATATATGCGGACCGATGGCATCGACATGGCCCCCGAGGCGGTCGAGGCGGCGCGGGCGGCGATCACCGACCGTTACGGCGCGAAATACATCCCCTCGACGCCGCGCATTTACAAAAACAAAGCCAAGAACGCGCAAGAGGCCCACGAATGTGTGCGCCCGACGGATATGACCGTCACTGCCGAAGACTTGGGCAAGCTAGAGCCGGATCAGCGCAAGCTCTACGATCTGATCTGGAAACGCACCCTCGCCAGCCAGATGGAGGCCGCCGAGTTTGAGCGGACCACCGTGGATATCGCTTCGGATGACGCGCAGGTCGTGCTGCGCGCCACGGGTCAGGTCGTGACTTTTGACGGGTTCATGAAGGTCTACGAAGAGGGCCGCGATGATGTGGTCGTTGATGATGAGGACGGCGCGCGCCTGCCGCAGCTGACCCAAGGCGAGGCGCTGGCGCAAAATTCCGTGACCCCCGAGCAGCATTTTACCCAACCGCCGCCGCGCTTTACCGAAGCCACGCTGGTGAAGCGGATGGAGGAGTTGGGGATCGGCCGTCCGTCGACCTATGCCTCGATCGTTTCGGTCATTCAGGAACGCGATTATGTGCGCAAGGAAAAGGGCCGTTTGGCCCCTGAGGATAAGGGCCGTTTGGTCACGATCTTCCTTGAGAATTATTTCCGCCGCTACGTGGGCTATGATTTCACCGCCGAGCTTGAGGGGCAGCTTGATGATGTCTCTGCGGGTAAGATGGATTGGAAAAAGGTCCTCAGCACGTTTTGGCGTGATTTTTCGGCATCCCTTGAGGAAACGGCGGATCTGCGTATCACCGAGGTGCTCGATAAGCTGAACGAAATCCTTGAACCGCATCTCTTCCCGCCCACCGAGGATGGCAGCGATCCGCGCGCTTGTAAAAACTGTGACACCGGCAAGCTGTTCATGCGCACCGCCCGCTCGGGTGGCGCCTTTATCGGCTGCACGAATTATCCTGAATGTCGCTACACGCGGCCTTTGGCGGGTGAGGTTGAGGGCGGCGATATTGCGGGGCCTGACGGTAAGTTGCTGGGCCATGATGGCGACGACCCGATCACCCTGCGCTCGGGCCGGTTTGGCCCCTTCGTGCAGCGCGGCGAGCAGGACCCCGAGGACAAGGAAAACAAGCCCAAGCGCTCGTCGATCCCCAAGGGTGTCGAACTGGACACCGTCGATCTGGCCAAAGCCCTCGAATTGCTGTCGCTGCCCCGTTTTGTGGGCGCGCATCCCGAGGATGGTGAGGCGATTGAGGCGGGCATTGGCCGTTACGGGCCTTACGTGCGCCACGGCAAAATTTACGCCTCGCTTGTGGGCGAGGATGATGTGCTGACCGTGGGCATGAACCGCGCGGTTGATCTGATTGCGCAAAAGGCGGCCAAGACTGGACGCGGCGCGGCGGCCAAACCGCTCAAAGAGCTGGGCGAGCATCCCGATGGCGGCGCGCTCAACGTGATGGACGGGCGCTACGGGCCATATGTGAAGTGGGAAAAGATCAACGCGACCCTGCCCAAAGGCACGGACCCGCAGGACACGACCCTTGAGATGGCCATTGAATTGGTGAACGAAAAGGCGGCGTCCAAGGGCAAAAAGAAAACCACCCGCAAAAAAGCCAAGTCCTAGGGCGCGCGGATGTTTGTGACCCTTAAGATCGTGCACTTTCTGGCGCTGCTGCTGGGCGGCGCTTCGGCGATTGCGCCGGGGTTGATGCGCCGCGCCCATGCGCGCAGTGCCGACAAGGCGGCCCCGCTGCCTCCGGCGATTGCTATGGCCTCGCGGGTGCTTTTGATCCTCGGGCTAGTGGGGATTGTTCTGCTCTGGCTGACCGGCGGCGCGATGATGTCGATGTCCCATGACTGGGGCACGATGCCTATGGTGTTTTGGGTTAAACTGATCGCCGCGACAGTGATTTTTGGCGTTTCGATCTACATGAACCTGCGCCTGACGCGCGCCGCAAACGGGGGCACGCCGCCCTCACCTGCGCTGGTGGCGCGGACAACAACGATTGTGCGGCTGAGCCTTTTGGTGGCTGTGGTCTGCGCGGTGATTGCCTTTAACTGAGCCAATCGGGCAATGGACAAGGCGGGCGATCTCTGGCATCCCGCGTTCAGTCCAAAACGCATGCGGGCGTGATGGAATCGGTAGACATACCAGACTTAAAATCTGGAGGGCGTATGCCCGTGCGGGTTCGAGTCCCGCCGCCCGCACCAAACACGGCCCAAAGGGGCGTGTACCAAACACGGCCCAAAGGGGCGTGTACCAAGCATGGCCCAAAGGGGCATGCACAAAAGCACGGCCCAAAGGGGCGTGTACCAAGCATGGCCCAAAGGGGCATGCACAAAAGCACGGCCCGAAGGGGCCTATACCAAAAGCACAACCCCATTAGCGCGCGTCAGGTCTAGTTTCTAGACACTTCCTGCCCCTGAGCGGCCAGATGACCCTCAATATACATGGCCAGTGAAACAACCCGCTGCGACGCGCCCAAACCAAACGGGGTCAGCGAGTATTCGACATGGGGCGGCACCACATCCAAGGCCTTGCGGTCAATAAACCCGTCCCCCTCTAAATCACGCAGAGTTTGCGCCAGCATCCGTTCACTGACCCCCTCAATGCGGCGGCGCAGCGCACTAAAGCGCATGGTGCCATCCTGCAGCGCCAGCAACACAAGCACGCCCCATTTGCTGGTCGCGTGGCTCAGCAGGGTGCGCGACGGGCATTTGGCGCTCATTACATCGGGGGCAAAGTCTTTCATTGGCGTGCCTTGGGGTTTGTCGAAGAAAATTTGATACTTACCAAAATGTACGTACTTACTTTTCGTAATTCAAGGGCTAAATGGTGAAGCGCAAACATCAAAAGGACCAGTTTCATGATCATCGCAGTGACAGGGGCCAGCGGCCAGCTTGGCCGTATCGCCATCGAAGCGCTCAAGACAAAAACAAGCGCCGACCAGATTGTGGGCCTCGCCCGCGCGCCAGAAAAACTGGCGGATCTTGGGGTGCAAGCGCGCGCGTTTGATTACAACGAAGCGGCCAGCCTCGCGCAGGCTTTGGCGGGGGTGAAGACCCTTGCGCTCATCTCGGCCAGCGAGTTTCCGGACCGTGTTGGCCAGCACCGTAATGTGATTGAGGCGGCCAAGGCTGCGGGGGTTGAGCGGATCGTTTACACCTCGATCCTCAAAGCGGATACTTCGCCGTTATTCTTGGCGCAGGATCACAAAGCCACTGAAGCGATCCTTAAGGGCTCGGGCCTCGACTACACGTTTTTGCGCAACAGTTGGTACACGGAAAATTGGACAGGCAGCGCAGGCATGGCGGTTGAGCATGGCGCGGTTGTTGGCACTTCGGCGGATGCGCCCGTCACCCCTGCCACCCGCCAAGATTTGGGCGAAGCGCTGGCCATTGTTGCGGCGGATGAAGGCCACAAAAACGCTGTCTACGAGTTGGGCGGCGACGTGCCTTTCACCATGTCCCAGATGGCGGCAGAGATTGCCCAACAGGCAAGCAAACCCGTCGCCTATAACGATATGCCCGCCGAGGCTTACCACGGCTTGCTTTCAAGTCTGGGTCTGCCCGAAGGGTTGGTTATGGCCATTGTGGATGGGGATGTTCATGCCCGCGACGGTTGGTTGGCAACTGAGGCGAAGGACTTGTCCAAGCTGCTCGGGCGTCCAACGACCCCGCTTGCAACGGCTGTGAAATCGGCCTTGGGGTAAGCCACGCCTTGAGCGCAGGCCTAGATTGTGGCCTGCGTATCCACGGCCATCAGCGTCTCATCGCTATCGAAGCGCATCGCTGTAAGTCTGCCCGTGTAATAGGCGCCGGTGTCCAGACAAATCCGCGAAGCGCCCAGATGCGGCTCAATCGCGTCGTAATGACCATGGATCACCCGAAAACCAGAATAACCGCCCACATCAATAAAGCCCGAGCGCCCCCAAAGCATGGCGCCCTCGTCTTGTTCTGTAAGACCCTTGCTTGGGTCCAAACCGGCATGGACAAACACCACGTTATCCGAACGCCAATAGTTGTGCAGGTTCTCTAAAAACGGAACATGCGCCCCCATGGCTGCCTGCAATTTTTGCGCAACCTCGGCCAAATCGTCCGCGCTGGGCTCTGATGGCGGTGGGGAAATCCCGTAGCTGAACAATGTCTGCAAACCACCATAGCGGAACCACTTTGGCCCACAGCTTGGCGTGCGCAGAAATTCAAGCAGCATCGCTTCGTGATTGCCCTTGAGCAGCACAATCTGCTCATCGGGCATATCCACCAGCATATTTCTTAGGGCCTCAATAACACCCTGCGAATTATCGCCACGGTCGATGTAATCGCCCAAAAACACGATCTGCGGCGCGCGCTCGTCGTCAAATTTCATTATGTCGCGGGCGATACGGGCCACCATCTGCTCAAGCAGATCAAGCCGTCCATGGATGTCGCCTATGGCGTAAATACGCTGCCACGGTGCGACCCGTTCTTGGGGCGTGGTATCAGCGACCTCGGCGGCCGCGCCAAACCAGCGGGCGATCATGAAATGATCCCGCGCATAACCCCGTGCCAATTCCCAAGGTGCTTATGTCTATACTTATTACAAATCGCGATAACTCCGAAGCCGCGTGGGCCGATGCGCAGGGCACCCCCCGCCAAATCGCACCTCATCATGGCAAAAATCGCACTCATGCAAGGTTTTCTTGTGAAATTCACCGACACACCACATATTTACCCGCTTAAAATCTAGGTGAGCGGGGGCAATCTCGCAAGATGTTGCGGGAAATTTTCCCGAAACGGTGATTTTTCGACGCCTATTTCTGCTGTTTACTGACCACCAGAGTGGGCAAAGACCATTCGTTTCGGCGCGAAAGCCGTTGAGTTCGCCCGATCTTTGCCCGAAGAGGGCTAGGCATGCCCAGTCCAATCCTGCCATCCGCCGCCGTTCTCATCGGCGCCTGTCTTTGGGGCCTTTATTGGCTCCCGGTGCGCTATTTCGAAGATTTGGGGCTTTCCGGCCCACTCGTCGTTGCCATTTTGCCCCTGCCTGCAGCGATTCTGTCCATTTTCGTAGCTCGGTTTGGCAAGGGGCGGCGCCGCATGGCCCGCGCCCAAGTTAAACTGGTGCTTTTGATCGGGTTTTTGGTGGGGGCGGCGATTGCGGCTTATGGGGTCTCGATCTCGCAAACCAGCGTGGTGCGCGCGACGCTGCTTTTCTATCTTTTGCCGGTTTGGGCGACGATCCTTGGCCTTGCCTTTTTGAACGAGCGGGCGACTTTGGCACGGATGCTGGCGATTGCGCTGGGGCTTTTGGGTCTGTTCATCCTGACCACCGGGGCGCAGCGGATGCCGCTGAATGCTGGGGATGCCTTAGCGGTGGGCTCGGGTGTGATTTGGGCGATTGCCACGACTTTGCTTAAGCGGGCAGGTGATGTGCCGATTTGGTGGCTCATGACGGCGCAGCTTTTGGCGACCGCTTTGGTTGCGCTTGGGTTGGGCTGGGCGCTTGGCAGCGTGGATTTGCGCGCCCTGAGCCTTGCACCTGAGCTGGTGACGATGATCGTTGTGATCTCGATTGTGGGCCTGTTTCCCGCCAATTTGTTGATCTTTTGGGCCAGCCAGTTTCTGTCACCGGGCCGGGTTGGTATCCTGCTCATGGCCGAGATCGTGACCGCGCTGGCCACCGCCGCTTGGCTTTTGCCCGAAGAAGCTATGGGTCTGCGCGGCCTTCTAGCTGTGGTATTTATACTTTGTGCCGCGATCGTAGAGTTTTTGCCGCTTCGTGTTAGGCGGTAGTTAATATTCATGAATATACTGCGCCACTATGGGACAATGCCGACAAGGCAATATCTGTGAGGAACGTAATGACGCAACCGCCGAAAACGGCTGTAATTGGTCTGGGCACTTTGGGGTTCGGGGTGGCTAAATCCTGCCTTGCTGCAGGGCATGTGACCCATGGCATCGATATTGACGAGGCCAAGGCTGAACGCTTTGTCGAGGCAGGCGGGGCGACGGACCCGATCCCCCATATTGCGGGTATTCTTGATGCGGTTGTGGTGGTTTTACGCGATGCCGCGCAGTGTGAGCAGGCGCTTTTTGGTCCCAATGGTTTGGCGCGGCTCTTACGGCCGGGGGCGGTTGTGATCGGCGGGGCAACGGTGCCGCCCAGCTTTGCGCGTCACATGGAGGCGCGGTGCCGCGCGCAGGGCGTGCATTATCT
>CAYLLD010000035.1:0-21387 GCA_964384315.1 uncultured Rhodobacterales bacterium
GCCCGCGCGTTTGGCCTCAAGGTCCCAAAAGGCACAATCAAGCGCGTTGCGCGCGGCGCCCGGTTTCATCTCTTGCAAGGCGGACCTATCCGGCGCGGTGCAGCTTTGGATATCCGCAATCACACCCTCGACGGTCTCGCCGTAGCGCGCATAGGGCACACATTCACCGCGACCCGTCACCCCATCCGCCTCGATGAGCGCCACCACAACCCGCGCCTCGGTGCGCGAGCCGCGCGAGATTGTGAAGGTCTGCGCGAGGGCGAAGACCTCTTCGCGGGCGGTGATTTTCATTGCGCGGCACTCATGGCAGCGCATCCACCAAGCGGCCCGCCCCATGGCGGAACGGGTCCACCGTCGGCAGGCCCATCTCGGCCTCAACCTGCGCCAGATAGGCCGTCGCCTCATCCTCGGCCATATGCTGGGTGTTGATCGAAATCCCGACCACCTGCACGTCCGGATTGCCCACCCGCGCAAGGGTCAGCGCCGTGTCGCGCAGGGCGGCCAAACTGGGCTGCTGGTAGTCGGGCAGGCCGCGCATATGAGCCCGCGTCGGCTCATGGCAGAGGATCAGCGCGTCGGGCTGGCCACCATGGACCAGCGCCAAGGTCACGCCGGAATAAGAGACATGATAAAGCGAGCCCTGCCCCTCGATCAGATCCCAGTGATCAGGGTCGTTGTCGGGGGTGATATATTCAATCGAACCGGCCATGAAATCGGCGATGACCGCATCAAGAGGCACGCCGTCACCCTCGATCAAAATCCCTGTCTGGCCCGTGGCGCGAAAGGTCGACTTCATGCCGCGCTGCGCCATCTCGCGGTCCATGGCCATAGCGGTGTACATCTTGCCCACGGAGCAATCCGTGCCCACCGCAAGACAGCGCTTGCCGCTGCGTTTTTTGCCGTTGGCAATCGGGTAATCCACGCTGGGCACCCGCACATCATGGAGCGTCCGGCCATGTTTTTGCGCCGCCGCCGCCAGTTCAGGATCATCGCGCAAGAGATTATGAAGCCCGCTCGCCAGATCGAGACCCTTTTCCAAGGCCTCAAGCAGCACCGCTTTCCACGCCTCAGAAATCACCCCGCCGCGATTGGCCACACCGATCACCAAGGTCTGCGCCCCGGCGGCCAGCGCCTCATCGACGCTCATATCCGTCAGGCCCATATCCGCGCGGCAGCCTTCAAGACGCAACTGCCCAACCGAAACATCGGGGCGCCAATCCTTGATGCCCTGCGCGACCTTGCCCGAAAGCGCGTCGGGGGCATCGCCTAAAAACAACAGATAGGGGGTCTTGATCATGGCGAATCCGATCTGGAAAATGAGACTTGCTAAGACTTAACGCTTTTGGGCGCCGCGCTTCAAATACAGGAGGCCATGGACATATTTGAGGCAAGAACTGGACTTATTTTCCAAACAGCCTCCCGCGACTTATTTCCCGTGACACCAGCATATGGTCATATGATCGTTCACCAGCCCCGTGGCCTGCATGAAGGCGTAGATGATGGTTGAGCCGACGAAATTCATACCGCGTTTCTTGAGGTCTTTGGACAGGGCGTCGCTTTGGGGCGTGGTGGCGGGCACCTCGTCAAAGCTGGCCCATGCGTTCACGATGGGCGCGCCGTCCACAAAGCGCCAAACATAGGCGTCGAAAGAGCCAAATTCCTCTTGGATCGCCAGAAAAGCACGGGCGTTTTTGCGCGCTGAGGCGACCTTTAGACGGTTGCGCACAATGCCCGGATTAAGAAGGGCTTCGGCCAGATCGTCATCGCTCATGGCAGCGACTTTTACCGGATCAAAGCCGTGAAATTGCGCGCGATAGCCCTCGCGTTTGTTCAGGACCGTCTCCCAGTTCAACCCCGCCTGCGCGCCCTCCAAAAGGATGAACTCAAAGAACAGCTGATCGTCGTGCACAGGCACGCCCCATTCCTCATCGTGATAGCGGGCATAGGCATCCGAGGTGCCAAAGCAGCGGTATTTTCCGTCGTCACCAAGGGGCATTGCGGGTCTCCATTGATTTTCATCTGGTCATTTTCTTACGGGGGTTGTTCTTGAAGGCACGCGCCCCGGCGGGCTATGCTGGACAGATCAACGCCTGCGCCCATCAATGATAGGAATTTGCCCCCATGGCCACCCCTCCGGTTTGCGAATTTAACTGGCCTGCGCCTGATTTCACCCTGCCCGCCACCGATGGGCGGACCTATGGGCTGGCGGATATCAAGGGCGAGGCGGGCACGCTGATCATTTTCATGTGCAATCACTGCCCCTATGTCGTGGCGATCCTCGATAAGATCATCCGCGATGCCCGCGATTTGCAGGCGCTTGGGGTCGGGGTGGCGGCGATTTGCGCCAATGATGCGGTGAATTACCCCGCTGACAGCTTTGCGAATATGAAGGCCATGGCCGCGCGCGAGGGCTTTCCCTTTCCCTATTTGCACGACGAAGACCAGAGCGTTGCCCGCGCCTATGACGCGGTCTGCACGCCGGATTTCTTTGGCTTTGACGCGAATTTAGGCCTGCAATATCGGGGCCGTCTCGATGAGAGCCGTGCCCAAAGGGTGGCGGGGGAATTGCGGCGCGATTTGTTCGAAGCCATGTCTGAGGTCGCGCGCACGGGCAAAGGTCCGGCGGCGCAAATTCCCTCAATGGGTTGTTCGATTAAGTGGAAAGCGGCTTAGCCCACATCTGCGAATTTGATCGATTCGCCGCAACCGCAGGCCTCGGTGACGTTGGGGTTGTTGAACTTGAACCCCGCCTCTAAGAGCGACACCTCGTAGTCGATCTGCGTGCCGAACAGAAACATTTGCGCCATAGGGGCAATCAGCACCCGCGCGCCTTCACGTTCGATCACCTCGTCATGCTCATCAATCGCATCGACGTAATCCATCGTGTATTCCATACCCGCACAGCCGCCCTTTTTGACGCCAATGCGCAGACCCTTTTTCTGGCCATCACTCATCAGCTGCCGGATTTGGGCAACCGCCGCATCCGTCATTGTCACTGCATCTTTACCGGGGATCGAAAACATGCGCTCGTCCTACACCACAACTCTAAACATCTTATGAGAATAGGCGCTTTGGAGCGATTTCTCAAGAGAGCGGTGGTGCGATTGCGCTTAAGGTGTTGCCGCCAGTGGCTCTGGCAGGTTCTGCTCGCCCGCCATCTCACCCGCAATCTGGGCCGCCACATCCTCGCTCACCACCGCAAGGGCGCGGGCAATTTCGGCCACTTGGGTCGCAGGCGCGGTCACGGGTAGCGTCACCACGGCGTTGCCCACGTTGATTTTGATCGGCTCAGAAAAGGGATTTGGCACTTTGATCGACAAATCCCCCGTGGCCTCACCAATGCGCAGCCGCACGGCGTCTTTGCCAAACATCGGTTTGAACTGAGTTGGCGGCGGCGCGATATCTGTCGGGCTGGTGGTCAGCGACAGTGGTTCAATATTTTTGGGCGTGTTTGTTGGCGTCATCAACGACACAGCAACCCCGGCACAAAACGATGCTTGATCCAAAGCCGCACCCTGAGGCGGTGTTACAACGGGACCGCCGAACACGCGGTATTGCGCGCTTGCGCTCAAAGCGGGCTCCAAGCTCGCCCCATCCATGGTTTCGCACAAATGCGCAGGCACCGCGCGGCGAGCCAAGCGCTGCATGACCGCCTTGGCCTCGTTGCGTGAGTGGTAAATCCCAACTTCCATCCACGGCGCAGCCTCTGGGGTAGGTGCCGCCTTGGGCGTGGACGCGGCATCGGCGCGAACCTTGGGCAAATCGACGATCTTGGCCCGTTGCTGAACACCGGGGCCACCCGCAACAAAACGAATGTTATCAAGCGCACCTGCGAGGTCTTCGTCATCCACCGCGCGGCGGGCAAAGACCCGAAAGACCGTGGCCCCATCCACGAAATCCTCTTGGATATCTGCGGCGACATTGCTGGCGGCCAGTTCGCGCTGGATGGCAAAGGAGGTGTCACTATCTGCGGTCTCAGCGACCTGAACAAAACCGCCCTCGATGGGCAGGGGCATGATAGGTGGCGCAGGGTCGCTGATTTGGGGCAAACTATCCAGATCGCCTGCGAACCTTGGCATGCGCATTTGAGCTTCACTTGTCCGCAAACTGGGCGCTTGCAAGGCCGCCATGGCACCGATTGGATCGCCAGAGCCGGTCTCTTCGCTTGGCGGGGTTTGACGGCGCAAAGCGGTCACTGTGATTTGGGCAACTTCGCCCGCGGCAAGGCCCAGCGCGGAGGCGGCATCGGCCGAAAGCCGGATTGGCGCAGCGCGGTTCAAAGCGCCCAGAGCGCTAGGTGCGCTAGGTTGCAGCTTAGCCACTGGTAACATCGCCCCGGTGAACACCGCGCCAGAGGCGGCACTGCGGATTTCCACACGCTCAGGCTGAAGGGCATCAGGCACTTCGATCCAGACCTTGCCAAACGAGGGCTTGCCGTCCCAAACCGCCGCCTGCGTTGTCTCAAATATCTCTGGGGCTGGGGCGTCAACCGCTGCGGTCTCCGCTGAATTGGGTGCGGCGCTTTGAGCCCTTGGGCGGGCCTTGGGCAAGGCTGCCGCTTGTGCAGTGACTTTCGTTCCTAGGGCCGGGGCCGTCTGCGTTGCCGGTTTGTCACCTGCACATCCCGACACAAGCGCCGCCATAGCACAAAACGCCAAAAACCTAGCCTGCGTAACCCTGTTCAGATCTTGAGCCATAAGCGACCTGTCCCAGCTCTGTTTAGGCACCTTTAGGTTGAGGCACCTGCTCGACATTATTGTTTATGGGGTAAATGTACCGCTTTGGGGCGCATGCGCAAAGCCATTTCTCAAATCACACGGATTTTGTGTGAGTTCTGCGCACTCAAAGTGCGCAAACTTGGCAGCCGCCCCCAACTGCTTCAATCAACAACGAAATCGTTATGACATGTAACTCAAAGGCCCCCTATATAAATCCCAGCACAATTGGAGGGTCGCAGATGCTGATCAAAAAGTCTCAACCGCTGAAGTATTCAGATATCACCCCGCGTGGGCAGTACCTGAACCGACGTCAGATCATGGCCGGGGCCCTTGCCGCCAGTACGGTCGGGGCAGGCACCATGGCGCAGGCCGCGAAGCTGTCTTATGCCAAGAGCGCTTTTGGTGGTGATCTTAAGTTGACGCCCAAGGGCGATGTGACGAGCTATAATAATTTTTATGAGTTCGGCACCGCCAAGGACGATCCCGCGAAAAATGCCCATACCCTGACCACAACGCCTTGGAGCGTCAAAATCGACGGCATGGTGGATAAGCCGGGCACGTATGACATCGCCGATCTTTATGATCCGGCCTCGCTCGAAGAGCGGATTTACCGCCTGCGCTGCGTTGAGGCTTGGTCGATGGTCGTGCCTTGGGTGGGCTTTGAGCTGAACCAAATCCTCTCCAAGGTCGGTGTGGCCTCGGGTGCCAAATATGTTGCCTTTGAAACCCTCGTGCGTCCCGATGAGATGCCCGGCCAGCAAGGCCTGTTCCAGCCGCTGGATTGGCCCTATGTCGAGGGGCTGCGGCTTGATGAAGCGATGCACCCGCTGACGATCATGGCCGTGGGACTTTACGGCGAGACGCTGCCCAATCAAAACGGTGCGCCGCTGCGTTTGGTGGTGCCGTGGAAATACGGCTTTAAGTCAATCAAATCCGTGGTGCGTATCACTCTGACGGACAAAGAGCCGCCAACCACGTGGAACCGTTCAAACGCGCGCGAGTATGGGTTTTACTCGAACGTGAACCCAGAGGTCAGCCATCCAAGGTGGAGCCAAGCCAGCGAGCGCGTCATCGGCGCGGGCATTTTGGGCGGGCGCAAAGACACGCTGATGTTCAACGGCTATGGCGATGAGGTCGCGGGGCTTTACGCTGGTATGAACCTGAAACGGAGCTTCTGAGCCGACCAATGTTGCAATTTCTGAACGCCCCGCTGCGCCGTATTCCTGCTTGGGTCGCTTACGTGCTGGGGTTCATCCCCCTTGCGCTGATCGTCCAAGCGCTCTTTGCCAATAATCTGGGGCCGGACCCTGTGGCGGCGCTTGAGCACCTGACCGGCATTTGGGCGCTGCGGTTTCTAATCGCCGCGCTGGTGATCACGCCGCTGATGCGGCTCACGCGGCTCAATGGGATAAAATTTCGCCGCGCGCTGGGGCTTTTGGGCTTTTACTATGTGGTGTTTCACCTGATCGTCTGGGTCTGGCTCGATCACGGGTGGAATTGGGGACGGCTGATCGAAGAGGTCTTTAAACGGCCCTATATCACCATCGGCATGGCCGCTTTCGTGATTTTGCTGCCCCTTGCGGTGACCTCGAACAACTGGGCGGTGCGCAAACTTGAGACCAAGACATGGCGGCGCATCCATTGGTGGGCCTATGTCGCCACCGCCTTTGGGGCGATCCATTTCCTGCTGGTGGTCAAACGCTGGCCGCCGGAGCCTCTGATTTATACGAGCATCGTGGCCCTGCTTTTGGGTTGGCGCGCATGGCAAGCCTACGGCAAGCGGCGCGCGATGACCCTAGCCTAGTCCAATTGGCCGCCCCGTGGTCTCACGGGCGACCAATTCGGCACTCACCTTGGTCACGGTGGTAGGACGCTGGGGCGCATCAATCCGCGCCAAAAGCATCCGCGCCAGCTCATGCCCAAGTCGATGCGGATGGACCGCCATGGTGGTCAAAGGCGGGGTCGCAACCGCCGCATCCTCGATATCGTCAAACCCAATCACCGACACCTCACGCCCCGGCGTCATCCCCATGCGGATTAGCGCCAAACAGGCCCCAATCGCCACCATATCCCCGTTGCAAATCACCGCCGTGATGTCTGGATTTTCGGCCAAAAGCCCCTGCATCGCCTCAAGCCCCGCACGTTTGTTATCCACGCAAGACCACACCACCGCGTCCCCACGGCCCCGCGCGGCCAAAGCGCTATGAAACCCCGCGATCCGATCTTGGCGCACCGATGTCATCTGCGTCCCCCCAAGATAGGCAAACCGTCGATGACCCAGATCAATCAGATGGGTCGTGGCCTCACGGGTGGCATCAGCATCGCGTAGGCCCACATGATCAAAAGCAGGATCGACCTGCCGCATAAAGGTGACCGTCGGGATATTTTGCGCCTTAAGCATCTGCAGGACCGCATCATCCTCGGACTCATCCTTCCCCCCGTCGTTTGCCCGCGCTGGCACCCACAAAAGCCCGCCGCGCCCGTGTTTGATAAAGGTCTCAAGCTGGCGGCGCTGACGGCTGGGGTCATCGCGGGTGTCCACCACCGAGACCAGATAGCTCTGCGCCTCCAACAGATCGACCACCCCGCCGATGACCTCGGCGTTGAAGGGGTTTTGCAGCTGATTGATGACAAAGCCGATCTCGCGGTTCTCGCCCGAGCGCATGGCGGCGGCGCGGCTATCGGGCACGTAATGCAGTTGCTGCGCCGCGGTGAGCACCCGCGCGCGGGTCTCATGCGAGATACGCCCCGTGCCGCGCAAAACCTGCGACACCGTCGGGATCGACACCCCCGCCGCCTGCGCAACCGTGCCCAAGGTCGGCTTGCGCGCGACAGATGACTTGCCTTGATTTGTCAAAACGACCCCTTAAACACACTCAAATGCTGAGCATTGACAAAAGATATAACGATATATCACTCTAAACACCAAGGGCAGAGATTCGAAGGCCATAAAAAAACCGGCCGCGATCCTCGCCTTTTAAAAACGAGCCAAGCGCCTTTGCGGGCGGGTTGCTCACTCATCTTCGGGAGGAAAACGATGAGAGTTTATGCAAGTATTCTGGGCGCAGCCTCAGGGTTGGCGCTGGCCTGTTCAGCGGTTGTCGCGCAAGCGGATGTGCTCTTTTGGTCCACGCAAGCCAAGCCGGTCGAAGAGGCGCAGGCTATGCGCGATCAGGTGCTCGCCGGTGCGGGCGCGGTCGATTATCAACCCAATGATGGTGGCCCGTGGATCACCCGTCTGAAGGCCGAGCTTGAAGCCGGTTCGGGCAGCATTGGCGTTTTGGGCGCGCTGCACGGCGATTTTTCGGCCATGAGCGCGGATGATCTGATCGATCTTGATGGTCTGGGCATGGCCTCGTCGGACACGTTCAACAGCCTCGCCAAACTGGGCACGGGCGGCATGCAGTACATCCCTTGGATGCAAGCCTCTTACGTGATGGCCGCCAATAAAGAAGCGCTGCAGTTTTTGCCCGAGGGCGCGGATATCGATGCGCTGAGCTATGACGAGCTGATCGCTTGGGGCGTGAATATGAAAGAAGCGGCAGGCGAGGCCAAATTCGGCTTTCCGGCTGGTCCCAAGGGCCTAAAGCACCGCTTTTTCCAAGGCTATCTCTACCCCTCTTACACCGACGGTGTCGTGCGGACTTTCGCCTCGGATGAGGCGGTCGTGGCTTGGGAAAAGATGCGCGAACTTTGGGCGGTGACCAACCCCGGCTCGACCAATTTCTCGTTTATGCAAGAGCAGCTCTTGAGCGGCGATGCATGGGTTGTGTTTGATCACACCAGCCGGATCGCGCAGGCCTTTAACGAGCGCCCCGACGATTTCATCGCCTTCCCCGCCCCTGCAGGTCCAACCGGTCGCGGCTTTATGCCAGTGCTCGCAGGTGTTGCGATCCCGCGCACCGCCCCTGATCTGGATGCGGCCAAGGCGCTGGTGCAGCATATGCTCAAGCCCGAGACGCAAATCGCGACTTTGCGCACGACCAATTTCTTCCCAGTCGTGGATGTCGCTTTGCCTGACGATCTGCCAGCGGCGGTTCGTGCGGCAGGTGATGCGATTGCGAAAATGTCCGGTGCGCCTGATGCAAACCCCGGTCTTTTGCCCGCAGGTTTGGGCGATAAGGGCGGCGAGTTCAGCCAGCTTTACACCGAGACCTTCGAGCGTATCGTTCTGGCAGGACAAGACATCCGCATGGTGCTTGATGATCACAAGCCACGTTTGCAGGCGATCATGGACGCCTCGGGTGCGCCGTGCTGGGCACCGGATGCGCCCTCGGATGGGCCTTGCCCCGTCGAGTAACTTTGCGCGCGGCTTAACTGGCCGCGCCCACAACCACGCCTCGGGCCACCAAACACAGGCCCGAGCGCATTCCACGCGCCAATCGAAGTGAAAAGCTGAAGTGCCATGAGCACGCGAACCCTCCCCTACCTCTTGATCCTGCCGGTGACGCTGTTTTTATGCGCGTTCTTCCTCTACCCGTTCGTTTTGGTGGCCCAACAAGCCTTCCAGTCCGACGGCGGCTGGTCACTAGAGAATTTCCGCGATGTCACCAGCCATTGGAAATTCCCGATCTCGCTGAAAAACACGATCTTCCTCGCCGCAGCGGTGGTGCCCATCCAACTGGCGCTCTCGCTCTTGATGGCAACCATGGTCACCAAGATGGGCAAGGGCCGCGATCTGGTCCTTTATATTTGGACCATCCCCTTGGGCATCTCGGATTTGGCGGCGGGCATCATCTGGCTGGCGATCTTTGAGCAATCGGGGTTTCTCAACTCGATGCTCGGCGGCATGGGCCTGATCGAGCGGCCAATGAACCTGATGAATTACCAAAATCCCGGGCTGGTCTTTGTGGCGATCATGCTGGCTGAGATTTGGCGCGCCACGGCGATCATGCTGGTGATTTTGGTGGCGGGCATCGGGCTGATCCCCAAGGAATACTACGAGGCCGCCGAGGTGTTTGGCGCCTCGCCGTGGAAACGCTTCACCCGCATCACCCTACCCCTCTTGCGCCCCTCGCTTTCGACCGCGCTGGTGCTGCGGGTTATCCTCGCCTTTGAGGTCTTTGCGGTGGTCCAAGTTCTGGGCGGCACCCTGTTCCCCGTGCTCATGAGCGAGACTTATAAATACCAGTTTGAGCTCTTGAATAGCGGCGGCGCGGCCACGGTCGCCCTTGTGATCTTGGGCATCTCAATCGTCTCGACCCTCGTGATCCTGCGCGTGTTGCGGGTGCCAAAGGGGGCGCAGATATGAGCGTGACCCCTTCGAATGTCGCCGGTGCCGATACGCGCCGCGCCGGACGGTTTGTCTATGGCGCGGGGGTGGTTCTGCTCTGCGCATGGGTGCTGGTGCCGCTCTATTTCCTCTTGATCAACACGCTCAGCTCACCCGAGGCGGTCAGCAGCTATCCCAAGCGCTTTATCCCCGCGTTTGATCTCGAAAGCCTGCGGTTTTTTGCCAATTTCGCCGGAATGCTCTCGGCGCTGAAAAACTCGGTGATCGTCGCGGGTATCACCATGGTCCTCTCCGTCGCCATCGGCGCCCCCGCAGGCTACGCGCTCTCGCGTTTCGAGTTTCGCGGCAAGGGGCTGTTCCGGCTCTTGATCCTCCTCACCCGCGCCTTTCCGCTACCGCTTTTGGCCCTGCCGCTGGCGGTCATGTTCATCCGCACCGGATTGGACGACACGGTCTTTGGCCTCGCCCTTGTGCACACCACGCTGGCCCTGCCCTTCTCGGTGCTCATCACTTTCTCGCTCTTTTCGGGCATCCCGCTTGAGTTGGAAGAGGCTGCTTGGACCTTGGGCTGCACCCGCCTCACCGCCTTCACCAAAGTCGTGCTGCCGCTGATTTTACCAGGCATCACCGCCTCGGCGATTTTTGCCTTTGTAATCTCGTGGAACGAGGTTTTTGCCGCCGCCGTGCTGACCATCGAGAACCGCACCCTCACCGCGTTTTTGCTGCAAAACTTGGACACCTCGGCGCTGCATCTCAAATTCGCCGGCGGCTTCATCCTCGTGGTGCCCGCGCTCATTTTCATCTTCGCCGTTCGCAAATACCTCTTTGCGATGTGGGGCATTGCGAACCGATAGGGGGGGGCCATGGCTCGAATATCCATTCAAAACGTGGCCAAGCGCTTTGGCGATTATCAGGCGCTTAGCGATATTAATCTGACCATTGAGGACCAAGAGTTCATGGTGCTCTTGGGCGCTTCGGGCTGCGGCAAGACCACGCTTTTGCGCATCATCGCGGGGTTAGAGACCCAAAGCACCGGCGAGGTTTGGATCGGCGACACCCGCGTCGATCACCTGCCGCCCAAGGATCGCGGCATTGCGATGGTGTTTCAAAACTACGCGGTGTTTCCGCATCTGACGGTCTTTGAAAACATCGGCTTTGGGCTGCGCATGGCCAAACTGCCGAACGCGCAGGTCAAAGAGCGGGTCGAGCGCACGGCGGAGCTGATGCATATCGAGCAGCTCTTGGGGCGCTATTCGGGCGAGTTGTCCGGCGGGCAGCGCCAGCGGGTGGCCGTGGCGCGGGCGCTGGCGATGGAGCCGGATGTGATCTTGATGGATGAGCCGCTCTCGAACCTTGACGCGCTTTTGCGCATGGAGATGCGGGCCGAGCTGAAGGGCGTGCTGGCCCAGAGCAAAACCACCACGATCTATGTCACCCATGATCAGGTCGAGGCCATGTCGATGGCCGACCGAATTTCTGTGATGCACGAAGGCCGGATCGTGCAAGCCGCGGGGCCAATCGATGTGTACCGTGACCCCGCGGCAGAGTTCGTGGCCAGTTTTATCGGCAATCCTCCGATGAATTTCCTGCCCGCAACCTCGCAAGGGGATGGCATCTGGCAGGTGGGTGGCATGACCATACAGGGGCCAAAGGGCGCGCGGGCGCTCAAATTTGCGATCCGCCCCGAGGATCTGAAACCAGCTGAAACGGGCCTAAGCGCCGTGGCCAAAGTGGTTGAGCCCTTGGGCGCGCATCTTTTGGTCACCTGCGACATCGACGGCCAGCTGTTCCGCGCGGTCCTTGATAGCGATGCGGCGGTGGCCCGTGGCGATGCCCTGACCCTTGCCCCCCTACCCGATCGCATCCGCTGGTTCGATCCCGAAACAACCCTTGCTGTGAGGTAAGCCCATGAGCGACGCAAAAACATCCGAGGCAATGATTGCCCAAGCCCGCCGCGTGTTAGAGCGCAATGATCGCGGCACCTATACCGTCCCGACCCACGGGCTTTACCCGTTTCAATGGAACTGGGACAGCGCGCTCTCGGCCCTTGGGTTTGCCCATTTTGACGAGGCCCGCGCTTGGACCGAGATCGAGACGCTGATGGCCCATCAATGGGATGACGGCATGGTCCCGCATATCATTTTCCACGAGGTGGATGAGGGGTATTTTCCGGGGCCCGACGTTTGGCAAACCGGCCGCCCCGTGCCCACCTCGGGGATCACCCAGCCGCCGGTGGCAGGCTTTGCCGCGCGCCGCATCTATGAGCGCGCCGCCGATAAAGCGCTGGCCGAGCGCCACGCCCGCGCGCTCTTGCCGCGCATCCACGCATGGCACCAATGGTTCTACCGCGCCCGCGATCCCAAGGGCCAAGGGCTGATCGCAGTGATCCATCCGTGGGAAACCGGCCGCGACAATTCCTCGGATTGGGATGAGGCCTTTGCCCGCGTGCCCACGGATGGGGTGGGCAGTTTCACCCGCCGCGACACCTCTCACGCCGACCCCGCGCATCGGCCCACGGATGAGCAATACAAACGCTATATCTGGCTGGTGCAAAAGTTCCGCTCGCTGGGCTGGGACAATGACCTGCTTCATGATGCCTCGCCGTTTCAACTGGTCGATCCGGGCTTCAATGCGATCCTGATCCGCTCTTGCACGGATCTGGCAGCGGTGGCCGATGATCTGGGCGAGCCCGCGATTGCGGCCCAATCCCGTGAGATGGCCCGCGCTGGAATTGATGCGCTCGAAGGCCTGTGGGACGAGAGTTACGGCCAATATCTTTGCTACGACCGCGCGGCGGGCAAGCCGGTGCAAAGCCCCTCAATCGGGGGCATTCTGCCCGCCTTTTGCGCCATTCCGCAGAGGCGCGCTGCGGATTTGGCGCAGCGGATCATGACGCTGGCCAAGGCCACAACCTATATGGTGCCCAGCCACGACCCCACCCATGAGGCCTTTGAAGGCGCGCGGTATTGGCGCGGGCCGGTCTGGCTGATCGTCAATTATATGATCGCCGACGGGCTGAAGAATGCGGGCCAAACCGAGACCCGCGCCCGCGTTTTGGCCGATTGCATCAAGCTGATCCACGAGAGCGGCTTTGCGGAATATTATGATCCGGGCGACGCGGCGCCCTGCGGTGGCGGCGATTTCACATGGACCGCCGCAATGGTCATTGAAATCCTCAAAACAGAAGGCGCCAGCATTTGAAACGCTCAACCATCAACGCGATCATGGGCGAGGCGCAAGAGATGATCGCGCGCCACGGCTTTGTCCTGCCGCCCTTTGCCGCTTGGGCCCCCGAAGAGTTCGCCGCGCGCAAAAGCGATGCGGCCCATGTGATTTCCACGCGCTGCGGTTGGGACATCACAGATTACGGCGCTGGGGATTTCGAGCGGATGGGCCTGTTTCTATTCACCCTACGCAACGGGCTCTTGAGCGACCTGCAGGCGGGCGGCGGGATGTGCTACGCCGAGAAATTGCTGATCTCGCGGCAGGATCAACTCAGCCCGATGCACACCCATATCCTCAAGGCCGAGGACATCATCAATCGCGGCGGCGCGACCCTTGTGATTGAGCTCTTCGGCTCGGATGATGCGGGGCACTTCGCCGAAGATCGCGGCGGCATGGTCCATTGCGACGGCATCGCGCGCGCCTTTGCCCCCGGCGACAAGCTGCGCCTAGCGCCCGGTGAAAGCGTGACCCTGCGCCCGGGCGATTGGCATGCCTTTTGGGGTGAAGGCGGCGATGTGCTGATCGGCGAGGTTTCGACGGTCAACGACGATGAGACCGACAATATTTTCCGCGAGCCCATCGGGCGGTTCGCAAAAATCACCGAAGACGAAGCGCCGGACCATCTATTGGTGAGCGATTATCGGACGTGGTTGACCTGATCTGAAACTTGCGGTTGGCTACAAGAGGGGAGGATCAGACATGCAGATCGGCTTTATCGGGCTTGGCAATATGGGCGCGCCTATGGCGGCTAATTTGGCGGCAGCGGGGCACCGCGTCACGGGCTTTGACGTGGCGCGCACCCAAGCTGCGGGGGTGAGCATGGCTCACAGTGCCGAGGCGGCTGCGACTAAGCGCGACGTTGTGATCACCATGCTGCCCGATGGTCCGATCCTGCAACAGGTGGCCGCACAAATTGCCCCGATGATGCGCCAAGGCGCGCTTTTGTTGGATTGCTCGACCGTCGATGTTCAAAGCGCGCAAACGGTGGATGCGCTTGCGCAAACCCACGGGCTGGCCTTTGTCGACGCGCCAGTGTCGGGGGGCATTGGCGGCGCGACGGATGGCAGTTTGACCTTTATGGCCGGTGGCAGTGCCGCGGGGTTCGCCACCGCACAGCCACTGTTTGAGATCATGGGGCAAAAGGCGGTGCATTGCGGCGATGCAGGCGCGGGTCAGGCGGCGAAGATTTGCAACAATATGATCCTTGGCGCGACGATGATCGCCACCTGCGAAGCCTTTGCGCTGGCGGATAAGCTGGGGCTGTCGCGGCAAAAGATGTTCGATGTGGTCTCGACCTCATCGGGCTATTCGTGGAGCATGAACGCCTATTGCCCTGCCCCGGGTGTCGGGCCTAGGACCCCCGCGGACAATGACTATGCCCCCGGTTTTGCGGCCGAATTAATGCTCAAGGATTTGCGGCTGGCGCAAATGGCAGCCGAGGCGGTCGGGGCGGTCACCCCGATGGGCGAAGCGGCCACGGCGCAGTTCACAGCTTTTGTTGAGGACGAAGACGGGCGGGGCCGAGATTTTTCGGCCATGCTGCCACGATTTGCAGCATCAAAACGCGCTTAGCCCGCGTCTAGCCCACGTCTAGATCGGCCCAGATGCCCTCGACCCACGACTTGATCGTCAAAGCCTCTTGCCAGCGGTTCGACATCTCGCGCCCCTGCGCATCGGTCATGGCGTATTCGGGCGGACCCAACTCGCATAAAAACAGGCAGCTGCCCGTGGCATTGCGCGCGCGCCAGCTTTCAAAGCCCTCGCGCCACCAGCCCTTGAACAATTTGACCCATTTTTGATGCTGCGGAAACTCAAGCTGCAATTGGATTTGCTGGCGGCTGGCCACGCGCCCCTGAAAGCTGTCCGAACGCTCAAGAACCCGCGACATCAGGCCCAGATCACGCTCCGAGAGCGGATGCCAGAACTCGCGGTCCACTACGTAATGGGACAGGTCGGCGCAAATGCGCATCTGCGGCACCGCCTCCATCAAGTTCAACGTCGCATAAAGATCGTTGGTGATGCAGTTGCGGTGGGTCTCGAACTGGATCGGCATCCCGATCTCATCTGACATCTCGATCCAGCGGCGGATCACCTGCGCCGCCTCGTCCTGATCAAGGGGCATGACCTGCCCGATCACATCGACAAAAGGCGAGCCAAAATCCTTGGCCATGATCAGCGTGTCGCGCAGGCTCTCGGTTGATTTGGGAAAGGCGACGATCAGCGGGGTCAGGCCAGATCGCGCCAAATGCGGCTGGGCCGCACGGGCGGCGGCCACATCCGAGGCCCCTAAATCGAGCGCCATGCCGGTAAAGCCCGCCCCCGCGACCATTTCGCAAATCTCTTCGATCGGGCGGGTGATGCCGGTCTCGTCATGGGGCTGCATCGCCCAAAGCGAGGTGTAGATATCCAAGGTTTGCTTTGACATGATCGCGCGCTATTCGGCAGGCACCCGTGCCGCGCGCCCGCCAACACGGGGCACGATCCAGACCTCGTTTTGCGGATATTGGCTCTCGTCCTTTTGAGCCAGCCGCTTGATCACTTCGATCTGAAACTCGATCCAGCCCATGCGGTGCACCTCGCCCGCGGCGCTTTCAAGCTTGGTGTTCAGCGCGCGCAACTTCCAAAACGGCACCGAGGGAAAACTGTGATGCGCCGTGTGATAGGGCATCTGCCAGCACAACCAGCGCATCAGCGCATTGGTGCGGGTCGAGCGGGTGTTTTGCAGGATGTCATCCTCATGGCTCAGGCCCAGATGCTCGATGGTGTTTTGCAATTGATGCACCGGCTTGGTGAGCATCATCGGGATCAGCCAAAAGGTCAGAACGGCCCAACTGCCCGCGATCAGGCTCGCGAGGGCGATCACGCCGTAGCCAAGCAGATGAAGACGGCTCTCGCGGATCACTTTGGCGTGCTCTTCGGTGCGAATGAAGGGCTCTAGGATCACACCGCGCCCGCGCCGGATGACGCCCCAAATCCGGTTGCGCCAATAGGTGAGACCGAAGAGCCAGAGCAGGTAGCTGCGCAGGGTGTAGGGCTCGCGGACCAACTCGCCGTCCTTTTCCCAGTTTTGGGTATACTGGTGATGGGCGAAATGCATGATCTGGTCGAAATCCCGCGGAAAGATCATCACAAAGCCGATGGCGCGCCCGAACAGCTCGTTGAGCTTGCGGGTTTTAAAGACCGTGGCGTGGCTTAGCTCGTGTTGCGCGGCATAAAGAAAATTCAGCAGCACCCCAAGGACAAAGCCCGTGGCGATCACCCAAAGGCTGCCCATAGCAAAACCATGCAGGATACCCGCCGCTATGATCGCGCCGATATGGCTGGCCATTTGCAGCCCGCCGCGCATGTCCGACCGCTCGTTTAGCGCGCGTAGCTCGGGCGGGGTCAGGATATCTCGGCGGGAAAAACTTGCGTCCATTGATGGGCCTCCTGCGCATGAGCGTAGGAGGAGCGGCTCTTACATGTCAAGAAAACCTAAGAGCGTTTCAAACGCTCAAGCCTCATTTGCGTATTATCGCAGCAAAGCCACAGGTGCATCGGGGTCCGCCACGTAGTCAAGCGGCGCGTTGCGCGACACTTCGGTGCGGCGCTTAAACTCATAGGTCATCACACCGTCCTGCTGCTCTGAGCGGATGATCAAACAACGCGCCAAATGCTTTGCACCGTCAACAATATCCACCAAGCCGCGCAAATTCGGAACGATGTCTGGATCAACGGAGAACCCATTGTCCCAAAGCTTCAAAATCCGGAAATCCTGATTGCCCATGCGCACCTTCAGCCGCGTGCTTCGACGCTCTGCCAATTTGCGCGCTCGGGTCAGGCCAGCGACAACCTCATCTGATAAAAATGAATCCATTTTGACACCTCACCCCAACCCAAGTCTTGGCCCCAGTCCCATGACTTTGCATGGTTTATAGCGCGACTTTGTTTCATTTTGCCTACCAACTTAGGAAAAAACAACCAAACAGTGTTTTTGTGCAAAAGACCGCCGCTACTTCCGTTTTGGGCCTATTTTCGTTTTGGACTATTTTCGTTTAGGGCGCAGCACATGCGGGCAGGACGGGTCGTAAAGCGCAGAGGCGCGGAACTCTTGGATCGCCCCCAGCGCTGGCCCGACCATCACCAATGCGGTGCGGGTGATTTTTTCGGCGCGGACCAATTCGTGGATCGTCGATAGGGTGCCGCGAATGAGCGTCTCATCCGGCCAACCGACGCGGTAGGCCACCACCACCGGACAGTCAGCACCGTAATGCGGGGCCAGTTCGCGCTCGATCAATCGCAGATGACGGATGCCCAGATGGATCGCCAAAGTCGCGCCGGTTCGGGCAAAATTCTCAAGGGTTTCGCCGGGCGGCATCGAGGTTGATTTCACCGACAGGCGGGTCAGCACAATCGACTGCGCAATCTCGGGGATCGTCAGCTCTTGGCCCAAAGCCGCAGCGGCGGCGGCATAGGCAGGCACGCCGGGGATGATTTCATAGGCGATGTCATCGGCGCGCAAGAGCCGGATTTGCTCGGCAATCGCCCCGTAAAGCGACGGATCGCCAGAGTGCACCCGCGCCACATCGACGCCCTTGGCCTTGGCGGCCAAAATCTCGGCATGGGTCTCATCTAGGGTCATGGGCGCGGTGTCGAGGACGCGCGCGTTCGCAGGGGCGCAGGCCACCACCGCTGGGGGGACCAGCGAGCCTGCGTAAAGGCACACGGGACAGGCCGCGATCCTGTCGCGCGCCTTGATCGTGATCAGATCGGGATCGCCGGGGCCTGCGCCAATAAACCAGACTTTCATGCGCCGCTCCCGCCCTGCGCGCCCATCTTTTTGGCGTAGCCGCGCGGGGTATAAACACGCGGGCCGCCTTCATGGGTAAGCACACGGCTTTGGGACGAGCCGACCATCACAGTTGTTAACATGTTCACCATATCGACCTCTAGTTCGGCGAGGGTCAGAACCTCTAAGCGTTCCTCATCACGGCCCAGCGAATGGCCCAGCATCACCGGCGTCTCGGGCGGCCTATGGGCCAGAAGGATGTCCTTGGACAGGGCCAAAAGATCACGGCGGGTTTTAGAGACAGGGTTATAAAATGCGATCACGAAATCGCCCGCCCCTGCCGCCTCAACGCGGCGCAAAATGTCCTCGCGGGGGGTCAACAGATCAGAGAGCGAAATCGCGCAAAAATCATGGCCCAAAGGGGCACCGGCGCGGGCGGCAGCGGCTTGCAGCGCCGATATCCCCGGCACAGAGATCACATCGACGCGGCGCGCGGCATCCGAAAGCGTCTCGTCCTTGTCCAAAAGCTCATAGACCAGCGCGCCCATGGCATAAATCCCCGCATCGCCGGAGCAAATCAACGCCACATCGCGGCCCAGCGCGGCGGCCTCAAGGGCATGACGGCAGCGCGCCTCTTCGCCGCCAAGGGCAAAATCGCTGCGAATTTTTCCCGCCGCAAGCGGGCCCAAAAGATCGATGTAAAGCCCGTAGCCCACAAGCTCTTCCGCCTGTGCGATCACCTTTGAGGCCTCGGGCGCACGCCATGCCGCATCACCGGGGCCAATGCCCACGAGCGCCACACGCCCGCGTTTGCGCCCTGTGAGCTGCGTGATCGGCTCCGGCGAGATGCCCAGCGCGGCGGTGGCATTCGCGCTCTTGCGCTTGTCGAGCCAGAGCCCGCCATTGTCGCCGGTCAGCGCCAGCGCCGCCGCCTCGGAGACGCCGTGACAGCCGACCTCGGCGAAAACCACGTCAGAGGGGTTCATCAGATTGGGGGTCTCAGCCTCAAGTTCCGCAGCACTAAAGAGGCGCAAGGGCAAGTCCAGCTCTTGGGCGAGGGCCAGAACCGCCGCCTCATCGGCCTTGAGATCGAGCGTCCCGATGGCGGCAAGGGCACGGGGCGAGACCTCGGCCTCTGCCAGAGCGCGATGCACCAAAGCCGAGAGTTCCGCAGGCGGGCAACCGCGCGCGCAGCCAACCCCGAGGGTGGCGCGTGTGGGGTGAAACAACAGGCCATCTTGCGGCGCATCGAGCGGATCCATCGTGGCGCAAATTTCAATCGGGTCGGCGTCATCAGCGCCTTTGGGCAAAGCGGCGAGCCAAGCGGCGCGGCTTGCCTCATCGCCGGTGATCTTTGCACCAGCACCTGACAAAAGCGCCGCCATCACCGGCTTGGCCGCGTCAGGATTGGCCAAGCGCCAACCCGCAGGCGGCTCATCGAGCGCAAGGCCCAGCGCCGCATCCCCCGCCGTCGTGATCACCGCGCGGCTAGACAGCGCCTCGGCGATGTCCCGCGCCAAACGGTTCGCGCCGCGATGCCCGCCCAAAAGCGGCAGCACCGTACCATCATCTGCAACAGCAATCAGCGGCGGCTCGGCGCGCTTATCGCTGAGACAGGGCGCGACCGCGCGGATCAAAATACCCGCCGCGCAGACCGCCACCACCGGATGCCCCGCCAAAAACAGATCGCGCACATGGGTGAGCGCATCCTCGAACGTCGCATCTGCGCCTGCAACACGGCCCGCGCGGCCTTCAAGCGGCACCCCAAGGGCCGTCGCAATCGCGCGCGCTTGGGGCGCTCCGGCTTCGTTTATGCATAGGACGCGCGGGCTTAAAACTTGGCAGCCTAAAACTGGGGGGGTCAGCTGAGCCATGGATCGGCCCCTTTGTTCACTAGGATCATCGAAAAATAAGGCGCGGTCTCGGGCGCATCGGCCAGCGGCATCGCCTGCTCGCTCGCCAGCGTGGCGCGCTCTATATAGTGGGCCTTGCCCGTGAGGTTTTCCGCCTCGAGGATGCGTCTGAGTTTGGGCAAATGCCGCCCCACCTTCATGATCGCGAAGGCCTCGCAGTCTTGGATGCGCCGGTGCAGCACGTCTTCGGGCAGAGTTCCAGGCAGGATCGAAAGCACCTCGCCACGGGCCGACAAAGGGTGGCCGATGCGCGCGGCGCAGGCGGTCAGTGAGGTCACGCCGGGGATGACCTCGACGCGGTGCGCATCCGATAGCCGCGCCATCAGATACATGAACGAGCCATAAAACAGCGGATCGCCCTCGCACAGGCAGACCACATCGCGCCCTGCCTCCAGTTCAGCGGCAATTGCCTCCGCCGCCACATCGTAAGCCTCTTGGGCGGGGTAGCGCGCCACCTCCATGGGGATTTCGATGCGGATTTCTTTGGTCCCCGCCTTGATGAAATCCGCCGCGATGGCGCGGGCGAAACTGGCCTCGTTCAAGGGGGCGGGATAGGCAATCACCTGCGCCGCGCCGATCAGCCGCGCGGCCTTAAGCGTCATCAGCTCCGGATCGCCCGGCCCAACACCTACACCAAAAAGGGTCCCGCTCATCGTTTGATCAAGCTCCATTGGGTGACGGCCATGCCGGGGCGCCATGCGTCGTGATGCGGGCCAACCGGATCGGCGCGCGCGACCTGCAGGCGGACCAATTCGCCGCCGTGCTGGCCGTAAAGCTGCTGCAACATCGCCTCGCTTTGCAGGGTCACCGCGTTTGCGACCAGCCGCCCCAAGGGACGCAGCGCCGCCCAAGCCTCGGCAAAAATCTCGGGCGATAAGCCACCGCCGATAAAGATCGCATCGGGGGCGTCAAGCCCCGCAAGCGCCTCGGGGGCGGTGCCGTCGATGATCTGAAACGCCGGAGTGCCCAGCGCCAGCGCATTGCGCGCGGCAAAGGCGCGGCGGTCTGCGCGCGGCTCAATCCCGATGGCCTTGGCGTAGCGGGCGGCGCGCATCCACTCAATCGCCACCGAGCCGCAGCCCGTGCCAATATCCCACAAAAGCGCCCCGCGCATCGGCATCAGCTTGGCGACGGTCACCGCGCGCCCCTCGCGCTTGGTCATGGTGCCATCGCCCTCGAAAAGCTCATCCGCCAAGCCGGGCACCCGCGGCAAAAGCGCCGCATCGGGGGCGGCGATACATTCAACCGCCAGCGTGTTGAACGCGGGCACCTCGTGGCTCCAATCCTCCGCGCGCCCGTCAAAGCGCGCCTCATCCGGCCCGCCCATGGCCGCCAGCACCGTCATCCGCGTGCGCCCAAAGCCGCGCGCGCGCAAAAACGTCGCGATCTGCTGGGGGGTTTGAGCCCCCGTGGTCAGGATCAAGAGCCGCGCGTCGGGCTGAATAAAGGCGATCATCTGCTCGACGGGCCGCCCGTGAACGGTCAGGGTCTCAAGATCCGCCATCGACCAGCCCATGCGCGCCGCCGCCA
>CAYLLD010000036.1:0-14733 GCA_964384315.1 uncultured Rhodobacterales bacterium
ACCCGTGTTTCCGCCGTGAAAGGGCGGCGTCCTAGACCACTAGACGATGGGCGCACAGCAATTTGCGTTCGGGGTCTTTACTTAAGCTACCCTGCGCTTGCAAGGGGGCATTTGGCCCATGCGCAAAATTTTCCTGCTAATTTGATCGGCACATTTGATAGAAGGGGCGCGATTGGCCTCAACCGGCAGGGGCGGCATCCTCAAGACGCAGTTTTGGCCGCCGCCGACCGCCCCATTCATCCACGGTCAATTGCCCTGCAAGATGAAACGGCTGGCCGTCATGGGCCTCAAGCGCGGGGCCAAGCGGCCCCTCGAAGGCGTTAAAGGCAATCACATCGAGGGCGCTGCCTGTTTGGGACTTGAGACGCAGGGAAAGATGCTTTTCACCCGCCCGTTTGGCAAAGCCAATTTGCGCCGCTGCGATGGCAAGGCGCGGCGCTGGGGCACCGGCACCAAAGGGGCCTGCCTCTTCGATTGCCGCGCCAAGTTCCAGCGACGCGCCCGGCGGCGTCACGATCCCGCTGACCAAAAGATCACGCGGGCCCAAAAGATTGGCGCCTTGGCGTTCCAAAAGCGCCGAGAGCCGTTCCATGGCAGGCTCTAGCTGCGCGGGGGTCAGGCTCACCCCCGCCGCCATTTTATGCCCACCGCCGCGCTCGATCAGCTCTTCACGGGCCAATGTAGCAATGCTCGCGCCCAGATCAATCGGCGAGACCGAGCGGCCCGAGCCCTTGCCATCCTCGCCATCAAAACCCATCACCAGCGCAGGGCGGTTGAAGGCCTCTTTGAGCCGCGAGGCCACGATGCCCACGACCCCCGGATGCCACCCCTCGCTCGCCGCCCAAACCAGCGGGCCGTCAAAGCCCCGCGCCTCGACCTGCGCCCGCGCCTCAGCCAGCACTTTGATCTCAATGTCGCGACGCTCTTTGTTGAGAATATTGAGCTGATCCGCCATGGCCCTTGCCTCGTGGGGATCGCCGGTGGTCAAGAGCCGCAGCCCCAGATCCGCCTTGCCAATGCGCCCGCCCGCGTTGATGCGCGGCCCCATCAGGTAGCCCAGCGCATAAGCATTGGGCGCGCTGGTCACCGATGCCACATCCGCCAGATGCGCGAGCCCCAGATGCGCGCGGCGGGCCATGACCTTGAGGCCTTGGCGCACGAAGGCACGGTTCAGCCCCTTGAGCGGGGCCACATCAGCCACGGTTGCCAGCGCAACCAGATCGAGCATTGAAAGCAGGTCGGGCACGTTTTGGCCTTTGTCGCGCAGGGTGCGGTTGACCTCGACCAGCAGCATAAAGACGACCCCCGCGGCGCAAAGATAGGTGAGGGGGCTGGTTTCATCTTGGCGGTTGGGGTTCACGACGGCGGTACACTCGGGCAGGGTCTCGCCGCCCAAATGGTGATCGAGCACGATGACATCGGCGCCAGCCGTGCGCGCGGCGGCGATGGGCTCATGGCTCAAGGTGCCGCAATCGACGCAAATAATTAGATCATGGGCGCGGCCCAATGCCTCCATGGCGGCATTGTTGGGGCCGTAGCCTTCGATCACGCGGTCGGGCACATAGGCGGTGGCCGTGATGCCAAAGGCTGCGAGCCAATTGACCAAAAGCGCGCCCGAGGCCGCGCCGTCCACGTCATAATCCGCAAAGACGGCAATGCGCTCCTGTGCTTGGGTGGCCTGCGCAAGGCGCTGGGCGGCGGCTTCCATGTCTTTTAAATCTCGGGGGTCGGGCATTAGTTCGCGCAATGTGGGCGCCAAAAATGCGGCGGTATCCTCAGGCTCGACCCCGCGTTGCGCCAGAACAGAGGCAACTGTGGGCGGCAGGGATGTGGCTTGGGCAATGCGCGCGGCGGCGCGGTCCTGATCGGGTGCAAGCCCGATCCAGCGCCGCCCGGTCAATGACCGTTCAACCCCCAAAAAGGTGGCAGCATTAGATTGTGTTGTCGTGGTCATTGCCAGTCCCGCCCCGGATGCCTACTGTGACCCAAGGTTATCATGGCGCGGGCGAGACTAAAATGCCCGCCCGCAGCTGTACGATCAGCTAATTTTCTGGCGATAGTTCAACCGCCGGATTGAGCCAGTTTTCGAGCGCATCAGGATCGTTTCTGTTTCCAGATACTCACCAACTCTATGCGCGCCCTTAAGGATCGATCCATCGGTCACGCCGGTTGCCGCAAAGATCACATCTTCGGTGACCATCTCATCGCGGGAGTAGATTTTGTCGAAATCTTTGATGCCCGCCTTGGTGGCGCGTTTTTTCTCGTCGTCGTTGCGGAACGTAAGCCGGCCCTGCATTTGGCCGCCCATACATTTGAGAGCCGCCGCCGCAAGCACACCCTCAGGTGCACCGCCCGAACCCATATACATATCGATGCCGGTCAATTCGGCCTCCGCACAATGGATCACGCCAGCCACATCGCCGTCAGTAATCAAGCGAATGCTAACGCCGGTTTTGCGCAGTTCTTGGATCATCGCTTCGTGACGAGGACGCTCGAGCACGCAAACGGTGATGTCCTCTTGCGCGCAGCCTTTGGCTTCGGCCAGTTTGGCCACCCGCTCTGAGGGAGACATATCCAAAGTGACGATGTTTTTGGAATAGCCCGGCCCGATTGCCAGCTTATCCATGTAAACATCTGGCGCATGCAACATGGAGCCGCGCGGCCCCAATGCGATCACGGCCAAGGCGTTTGGCATGTCTTTGGCGGTCAGGGTCGTGCCCTCAAGCGGATCAAGCGCAATATCCACGCCCGGACCAGTGCCAGTGCCCACCTCTTCGCCAATATAAAGCATCGGTGCTTCGTCGCGTTCACCCTCGCCGATAACCACCACACCTTTGATATCCAGCATGTTGAGCTGTGTGCGCATGGCGTCGACTGCCGCTTGGTCCGCAGCCTTTTCGTCGCCACGTCCGATCAGTTTAGCGGAGGCAACCGCTGCCGCCTCAGATACGCGTGCGAGCCCAAGGCTCAACATGCGGTCTTTGAAAATCTCATTGCTCGACATCTATCGTAGTCCTTTTGCGTGCATCGCTTCGCTAGAAAATTTGGCCCCGTTTAGTCGAAGCTTACGCGTCAGAGCAAGGCCCAGAGGCGCGCAGCGAAGACCTAACCAAAAATCGTTGCAGGTTTGTATGTGTTTTGCCGTTTTTGCGACAAGTTTAATCAGCTTTAGCTTTCAATCCGCAAAGCCACAGGTTTGGCCAGCACCGCCTGAGCGGCCTCTGCTGCGCCAAGGGCTTTATCAAGCGCGGCCCGTTCGGTTTCATGGGTCACAAGAATCACAGGGGCGGCATCGCCTTCGTGGGAAATCTGGCGCATCCGGTCGATGGACACACCGCCCTCGGCCAAAATCCGTGCCACCTCCGCGAGTGTGCCGGGGCGATCTTCTAGCAGAACCCGCACGTAAAATTGCGCAGGCGCGCCAATGCGCGAGCGGTTTGCCTTTTGCAGTAGCGCCGCCGGTTGGCCAAATGTCGGCGTTGTGCTGCCGCGCGCGATGTCGATCAAATCGCCCAAAATGGCCGAGGCGGTTGGGCCTTCGCCGGCACCGGGGCCCTGATAGACCGTCTCGTTCACAAAATCGCCGTCGAAAGCGACCATGTTAGTCACGCCGCCAAGCTGCCCGAAAGGCGAGTTGGCGCGCACCAGACAGGGCTGCATTCGCTGTTCAAGCCCGTCTTGGTTCATCCGCGCGACGCCCAAAAGCTTGACCGCATAGCCCATATCGCGGGCATGGCGGATGTCGTCCAAAGTTACATTCTCGATGCCCTCAACGGTCACACCGTCAAAATCGACCTGCGTCCCGAAGGCGGTCGAGGCCAAAAGCGCCAGCTTATGGGCCGCATCGATCCCGCCCACGTCAAAGAGCGGATCCGCCTCGGCATAGCCCAGCTTTTGCGCATCACTTAGCACATCGGCGTAATCGGCACCGGTCTCTTCCATGGTGGTCAGAATATAGTTGCAGGTGCCGTTCATCACGCCGCGCACCGAGGTAATCTCATTGCCTGCAAGCCCCTCACCCAGCGCTTTCACGCAAGGAATGCCGCCCGCCACCGCCGCCTCAAAGCGCAGACAAACGCCGTTGGCCTCGGCGCTTTGCGCAAGGGCTTGGCCGTGATGGGCCAAAAGCGCTTTATTGGCGCTGACCACGTGTTTGCCGCCCGCAAGCGCGGTTTCGGTGGCAGCTTTTGCAGGGCCATCTTCGCCGCCCATCACCTCAATCACGACGTCGACATCGCCGCGGCGCGCGATTTGCACCGGATCGTCTTCCCAAGCGAACCCGCTCAGATCGACACCGCGATCCTTGCTGCGCGAACGGGCAGACACGGCGACAACCTCAAGGGCCCGCCCAGCGCGAGCTTCGATCAGCGCGCCATTTTGGGAAATCATCCGCAGAACCCCAACGCCCACGGTGCCTAGACCTGCGATGCCAATGCGTAACGGAGTGCTCATTTGATCTGCCTTTATATCTTGCGTGATGGGCCGCTTACTAAGTTAGAGGCGGGGCGAGGGCAATCGGCGTTTCGTCAGCCAAAGCGCGATTAGCCCTGCGATCAGCCCCCAAAACGCGCCGGATACGCCCATGATCGACACGCCCGAGGCGGTCAAAAGGAATGTGAGCGCTGCCGCAAGACGGCTGGGCTCGGCGGCAAAGGCCTCGTGGGTGGCGGTCATGAAGGTCGGGATCAGCGCCAGTCCGGCCACGGCGGCGATCAGCACCGAGGGGGCCAGCGAGACAAAGGCGGCGACCAATCCGGCAAAGAGACCGATGATGACCGCTGCGATCCCCGCGATGATCCCCGCCCAATAGCGCCGCGCGGGATCGGCATGGGCCTCGGGCGAGGCGCACATGGCGGCGGTTAGGGCGGCCAAATTCACCGCATGGCCTCCGGCGAATGCGCCAAGGGCGGAAAACAGGCCGGTGCCAGCGAACCAGCGGGCGGGGGTCACCTCGTAGCCGTTCGAGGACAAGATTGCGACGCCGGGAATATTTTGCGAGGCCATGGTGACGACGTAAAGCGGCAGGGCGATGTTGATGGCGGCGCTTAGGGTGAATTGGGGGGTGACCCAGACCGGCTGCGGCATCAGCGCCGCGCCTAGGGTTTGGCTGGCGGTCTCGGGCAGCTCGACCCCGAGGGTGATCACAATGGAAAAGGCGGCGAGGGCGGCGGGGACGGCGAATTTTGGGGCGCAATAATAAGTGACGAGCCACGCGAGCAGAATGGGCAGGCCCAAGGCGGCATCAAAGGCAATGGCTTCGAAAGGCGCGAGGCATAGATCGAGCAAAACCCCTGCGACCAGTGCGTTCGCCAGCGCGGCGGGGATGCACGAGATGGCGCGGGTGATGGGTTTGATCAGGCCGGTGAGCACCGTGAGGGCGGCGGCGATGATAAAGGCGCCCACGCTCTCGGCAAATCCGCCAGTGGGGGGGCCTGCGGCTACCAAAAGCGCCGCGCCCGGGGTGGACCATGCGATCCAAACAGGGACGCGGCTCCAGATTGAAAAGGTGATGGCGGCCAGTCCCATTGAGACCGTGACCGCCATGAGGCCCGAGGCGGCTTGGGCGTCGGTGGCTCCGGCGGCGCGCAGCCCTTCGAGGACCACGATAAAGGCCGAGGAGAACCCGACAAAGGCGGCAAGCAGCCCCATAAAGGCCGCTTGAGCCGAAAAATCGCGGATCAAGGCTCCCAAAATCCCCAGCCGTCGGGGGTGTACCCGCGCGCCAGCCCAACCTTGGTGATGCGCTCTTCGTGCAGCCAAATGCCCTCAAGGGACATCTCGGTGTCCTCGGCGGTGACCACAAAACTGACCGAGCCGTCCTCTTCGTCCTCGGTCAACTCGCCGCCATAGCCAAACATCGCCAGCGCGCGCTCAAGCGCCTCTTGGTCGGCCCCTTCGCCGGGGACCAAAAACACGTCGAGATTAACCCGCGCGCCTGTCCCAATGGGCAGGCTTTCCTCTTTGGCCATGTGGTCAAGCGTGTCGGCGGTATCGGCCCGCTGGGCTTCGAAATCCCAGTTTTCTTCGGCCGCATTGTCGGTATCGCTCATGTTACTGGCTCCTGCTGGTACTCGCCCAAAATCCGGTCGGCCTCATCAATGACACGGCGCACCCCGCGCGCGGCTTGGCGGATGCGCTGCTCGTTTTCCACAAGGCCAAGGCGCACAAACCCCTCGCCAAACTCGCCAAAACCGACGCCGGGCGAGACCGCCACATCGGCCTCTTTGAGCAAGATTTTCGAGAAAGCCATTGAGCCGAGCTGTTGGAATTTTTCAGGAATCGGGGCCCAAGCGAACATGGTTGAGGAGGGCGCGGGGATGTCCCAGCCCGCGCGGCTCATGGCGTCGATCAATGTGTCGCGGCGCGCTTTATAGATGCCGCGAATTTCGTCGATGCATTCGGTGGGGCCGTTAAGCGCAGCGGCGGCGGCGACCTGCACCGGCGTGAAGGCCCCGTAATCGAGATAGGATTTAATCCGCGTCAGCGCGCCGATCAGCCGCTCGTTGCCCACCGCAAAGCCCATGCGCCAACCGGGCATGGCGAAGGTTTTGGAGAGGGATGTAAACTCAACCGCCACGTCCCGCGCGCCCTCGACCTGCAAAATCGAAGGGGGCGGGTTGCCGTCAAAGTAAATCTCGGCATAGGCCAGATCGGACAAAAGCCAAATTTCATGGGCTTTGGCGAAGCGCACCAGCTCGGCGTAAAAATCCAAGTCACAGGTCTGGGCCGTCGGGTTCGAGGGGAAATTCACCACAATCGCCGTGGGCTTTGGTACCGAATGGGCCACCGCGCGGTGCAGCGCCTGCATGTAAACTTCGGGATCAAACCGGCCTTCGTGCAGGGTCTGGATGTGCCGCAACGTGCCGCCCGCGATCATGAAACCATAGGGGTGGATGGGATAAGAGGGGTTCGGCACCAGCATCACATCGCCTGGCGCGGTGATGGCCATGGCCAAATTCGCCAGACCCTCTTTAGAGCCAAGGGTCGCGATAATCTCGGTTTCGGGGTTCAGCTTTACCCCAAATCGGCGCTCGTAATAGCCCGCCTGAGCGCGGCGCAGCCCCGGAATGCCGCGCGAGGCGGAATAGCGGTGGGTGCGCGGCTTTTGCACCGTCTCGATCAGCTTTTCGACAATATGGGACGGGGTATCCATATCCGGATTGCCCATGCCAAAGTCGATAATATCCGCGCCCTCGGCCCGATAGGCCGCCTTAAGCCGATTGACCTCGGCGAAGACATAAGGGGGCAGACGTTTGATGCGGTAGAACTCTTCGGGCATTGGGCGGACCTTTTCAATTTTGACAGCGCTGATACGCTGGGTTGCCTGCTGGGGCAACGGTAAGATTGTATCGCAAACGCTCTCAGCTTGGGTCTTGGCGCGCGGCATCTAGACGCGCCCGTTCGTTTTGGGCAATCACATCCGCTTGCAAACCGCGCGCGCGGGTGCGCAAGGCGGCGGCGCGGGCCGCAAGATCATCGTTTGTTGCGCCAATATCCGCCCGAGGCTGAGCATCGCGCAATTGAATCCCCGCTTGCAGCGGCAACAGTTGTGGATATGGCGCGCGCTGGGCCGCTGCGCCCACTTGAAAGTCCATCGGCGCGAAAGCTTGACCATTTTGGCACCCGCTTGTCAGAACGATTGCCCCAAAGCTCAAAAATGCTAAACTTGCCTTAATCATGATCGCGCTCGCAAATGGTCATGGGCGCACCATAACCACTTGGCCCATGGCGCTCTAGCGAATTTATGATGCGCGGGGGAAACTAATGCAGACGGCCAATGGAGCATTTGCCTGAACGATGAGCGATTCAGACCAACCCTCACCGCCTTCGGAGCCTGTTGATTTTAGTGATGCGGCAGAGTTCTCGCGCAATCTGAGCCAGATTTTTGAAATTTATGGACAGATTGCCAGCCAGCAGCTCGATAAATTTGCACAAAACGAAGGGACGCCGCTTGGTCAACCGGACCCGCTGAATTTGATGCCGACCATGTCGAAGTTTGTCGGCCATTTTTGGGATAATCCCGATGAAACCGTGGCACTTGCCAGTAAGTTCTGGTCGGATCAAATGGCGCTTTGGCAGCAGGCGACGGCGCGGATTGTCGGGGCCCAGGAGCCAGCCGAGGCGACACGCCTGCCTGATTTGGGCGATGGCGGGCGGCGGTTTGCCCATCCGCAGTGGCATGAGAATGCGCTATTTGATTTTGTGCGGCGGTCCTATTTGCTCAACGCCCATTGGTCACAAGAAATGATTGAGGCGGCGCGGCCACAAATGGGCCCGCGCGATCAGCGCAAGATCGAGTTTTTGATCCGTAATTTGGTGGATGCCCATAATCCGGCCAATTTTGCCGCGCTCAACCCCGAGGTTATGGAAATCACCCGCGCGGAAAACGGGGCCAATCTGGTGCGCGGGGCGCAGATGATGCTTGAGGATATCATGCGCGGGCAGGGCGATCTTGTGGTGCGCCAAACCGATATGAGTGCCTTTGAGGTCGGCCGCGATATGGCGATCACGCCGGGCAAGGTGATTTTTGAGAACGAGCTGTTTCAGCTTATTCAGTACGCGCCCACGACCAAAGAGGTGCAGGCCGTGCCGCTTTTGTTTATCCCGCCGTGGATTAACAAATATTACGTGCTCGATCTGAACGAGAAAAAGAGCCTGATGAAATGGCTCGTGGGGCAGGGGCATACGGTCTTTATGATGTCTTGGGTGAACCCTGATCAGCGGCATGGGTCCGTGACGTGGGACGACTATATGCTCAAGGGCGCGCTTGAGGCGATCGATGTGGTGTTGGCCGAGACCAAGGCGCCCGCGACGAATATCGCCTCTTACTGCATCGGCGGGACATTGGCGGGGACGCTGATGGCGCATCTGTCGCGGCAGGGTGATACCCGCGTGGCTTCGGCGACGTATTTTACCGCTCAGATAGATTTTGAAGATGCAGGCGAGTTGCAGGCCTTTGTTGACGAGCAGACCCTTGAGTTGGTGGATGCCGCATCGCAGGCGGGGTATTTGCCTGCGCAAAGCATGGCGCTGGCGTTTAACACGCTGCGGGCCAATGATTTGCTGTGGTCTTATATAGTGGCGAATTACCTAATGGGCAAAGAGCCGTTTCCGTTCGATCTTTTATACTGGAACTCCGATAGCACACGGATGCCGGGCCAAGCGCATCGCTATTATCTTGAAGAATTCTATATCAAGAATGCCTTTGCCAAGGGCGAAATGACCGTCGCGCAAGAGCATATTGGCCCCGAGCAGGTGCGCGGCCCGGTCTATCATTTGGCCGCCGCCGAGGATCATATCGCGCCTGCGGCTTCGGTGTTTCGCGGGGCCAAATTGATGCACAATGCAGATGTGACCTTTGTGCTTTCGGGCTCGGGGCATATTGCGGGGGTGGTTAATCCGGTTGAGCCGGGAAAATATCAGTTCTGGACCAATGACAATTTGGATTTTGAGCAGGTAGAGGCGTGGAAAGCCGGGGCGCAAGAGACCAAAGGTTCTTGGTGGCCCCATTGGGAGAGCTGGTTGTCGGCCCAGTCGGATAAGCGCGTCAAAGCCCGCAAACCGGCGCAAAACCACAAAGCGATTGAGGATGCGCCGGGGCGGTATGTCAAAGAGCGCTTTGACTTAAACGCGCTTTGACGTGGCGGGGCTATGCCGCTGCGCGTCCGGTTTTCTGTGCGCGCCAGTCCGACAAAGCCTCTAGCGAAATGAAATTATGCGCCCCGGCATCCCCGCGAATGACCTGAAACGGGGCTGCAGGGTGGCCCAAATCGCTGATAACAAGATCGGCGGCGGCGTAATCCTCGCGATTGGCATAGAAACTGGGCACGGCAATCACATCGCACCCCAAATTCGACGCCGCATCAATGCCCGCATTGCTATCATCGAACACAACCGTGCCCTCTGGTGGCTTGCCCAAAGCCTTGAGCGCCATGTCATAGGCCTGCTCGGAGGTGGTTGGGCCACCCTTTTGATCGCCCGTGATGACGGCGGCAAATAAATTCGCGTAATCCATGCCCAGATGCGTTTGCAGCAGCGGCTCAAAATTATTGCGGCGGCCCAACGAAACGCAGACCATCGGCACCCGCGCGTTTTGCGCCTCATGCACCAAGCGGCTCACACCCGGACGCAGCCGTGCACCGCCGTTTTCGATCATTTGCGCGTAAATCTCGGCTTTGACCTCAAGAATTTGTGCCAAACGCTCTGAGGCAATCGCCTCTTGGGGCTCGCGCAAGCCGAATGTCTCAACATAGCAATTCAGTTTCGCCTGATCGCCCTGCAGCTCCGCCACATGACGAAACGCGCTCGCAGGCCAACGCCAGTTCAGCCCCACATCTCGAAAAGCTGCATTAAACGCCGCGCGGTGCAATTCCGTGGTCTCAATCATTGTGCCTTCGACATCGAAGATCAGCGCGCTTGGCAGCATAGGATTTATTCCTTGATTTGGCGTTGCGGCAAGCCCGTTTGCAGGCTCGCGTTTGATTGCGCGAAACTTCCAAATCTTGATTAAAATTTCTTGAATGCCAAAGCGTTTAATCGAAGCACAAAAAAGCCCGCAGCCAATCTGACTGCGGGCGATTTGAATTTATGTGCGGCGCATCTGCGCCGGGTCAGGCCCTAGCCCAAAACATCATCGCCATAGATCGGGAAGCGGTGGCACAGCGCCGTCGCTTCGGCCTTGACCTCGGCCTCAACCGCGCCATTGCCCTCTTCGCCGTTTGCGGCCAATCCGTCGATCACCTTAGAGATCATCTGGGCCACGTTGCGGAATTCGTCCTCGCCAAAGCCGCGGGTCGTGCCCGCAGGGGTGCCAAGGCGGATCCCCGAGGTAACAAAGGGGCTTTCCGGATCGAAGGGCACACCGTTTTTGTTACAGGTGATATGCGCGCGACCAAGCGCCTTTTCAGCGGCTTTACCGGTCACAGATTTGCTGCGCAAATCGCCCAGGAGCAGGTGGTTGCTGGTGCCGCCCGAGACCAGATCGAGACCGCATTTCTGCAGCTCGTCGCTCATGGCGGCGGCGTTTTTGACCACCTGTTTGGCGTAGGTTTTAAACTCGGGCTGCAGCGCCTCTTTGAAGGCCACCGCCTTGGCAGCAATCACATGCATCAGCGGGCCGCCTTGCAGGCCGGGGAAGACCGCAGAGTTCATCTTTTTGGCAATCACCGGATCGTTCGAGAGGATAATCCCCCCGCGCGGACCACGCAGCGATTTATGGGTGGTCGAGGTCACCACATCCGCGAAAGGCATGGGCGAGGCATGGGCGTCACCGGCGACCAGACCCGCGATATGGGCCATATCCACCATCAAATAAGCGCCCACTTCATCGGCGATGGCACGGAAAGCGGCCCAATCCCACTCACGGGGGTAGGCGGTGCCGCCAGCGATGATCAGCTTGGGCTTTTGCGCCAGCGCCGTCTCGCGGACTTTGTTCAGATCGATCAGATGGGTCTCTTCGTCGACGCCATAGGACGCGACATTGAACCATTTGCCGGACATATTCACCGGCGAGCCGTGGGTCAGGTGACCGCCCGAGTTCAGGTCAAGGCCCATAAAGGTATCGCCGGGCTCAAGGAGCGCCAAAAACACCGCTTGGTTGTTCTGGCTGCCCGAGTTGGGCTGCACATTGGCAAATTTACAGTCAAACAGCTTACAGACCCGCTCAATGGCCAAAGTCTCGGCCAGATCGACGTACTGACAGCCGCCGTAATAGCGCTTGCCCGGATAACCTTCGGCATATTTGTTGGTCATCACGCTGCCTTGGGCCTGCATGACGGCGCGGCTGACGATGTTTTCCGAGGCAATCAGCTCGATCTCGTCGCGCTGGCGGCCTTTCTCTTTCGAGATGGCGTCGAAAATCTCGCTGTCGCGGGTGTCCAGACCTTCGCCAAAGAAATTGGCGAGTTGAGTGTCAACGGGAGTTTGATCGTTCATGGCGGCAACCCTTCATGTCTGCTGAGGGTGGCTATGTATCGCATCTGCGTTATTGGTCAAACAGCAAAATGCCGCATAGCTGCTATGATTTTTCGAACGCCCGTTCCTGCTTTAAAGACAGCTTTTGAAACCCGCTTGTGCAGCCCTGCGGTCCCGTCGCATAGTGGCGCAAAACCAAATGGGACGAGTGCACGCGGTGCCTAAATTCGAGAAAATTGCCTTTTGTGCCAGCCGGGCGGCGCCTGCGCAGGCTTCGCTTTCGGCGATGGAAAAACGCTATGGCAACGTGCCGCCCGAAGAGGCTGAGGTGATCGTGGCGCTGGGCGGCGATGGCTTTATGCTGGCGACGCTCCATGACACCCAAGATTTGCCTGCGCCGGTTTATGGCATGCACCGGGGCACCGTTGGTTTTTTGATGAATGATTTTTCTGAAGATTTGCTGATGGAGCGCCTTGATGCCGCCGAAGAGGCGGTCACCAATCCTTTGCGCATGTCTGCCTCGCGCGCGGATGGCTATTTCGAAGAGGCGCTGGCGATCAATGAGGTTTCGCTTTTGCGCGCGGGCCCCCAAGCGGCCAAGCTGCGCATTTTGGTCGATGGGCGCGAGCGGATGGTGCAATTGGTGTGCGACGGTGCGCTTTTGGCCACGCCTGCAGGCTCGACCGCCTATAACTACTCGGCGCGCGGGCCGATTTTGCCCATTAACGCCGATGTGCTGGCGCTCACGGCTATGGCTGCATTTCGGCCAAGACGGTGGCGCGGGGCGCTCTTGCCCAAAGCGGCCCATGTCACTTTTGAAGTGCTTGAGCCGGACAAACGCCCGGTCTCGGCCAGTGCTGATAATTACGAAGTGCGTAACGTGATCCGCGTTGAGATCACCAGCGCCAAGGAGATTTCCCATCGGCTGTTGTTTGACCCCGGTCACGGGCTTGAAGAACGGCTGATCCGTGAACAATTTATGTGATGAAACAAGCGGAGAGATGTATTTAGCATGGCCCTAAGTCCGCGCGAACAATTTGGATATTGGGGGGTGGGGCTGCTTGCCTTTTTCGCCGCCTTTTATTTTCTCAGCTCTGTTTTGATGCCGTTTTTTGTGGGCGCGGCCTTGGCCTATTGCCTTGATCCGGTGGCCGACCGTCTAGAGCGCGCGGGCCTGTCGCGCATTTTAGCCACAGCGGTGATCACCCTTTGCGCGCTCTTGCTGTTTTTCGTGCTGGTCGTGGTCGCCATTCCGTTTTTGATCGATCAGGCCACCAATTTGGTCAATGCCGCCCCCGGTATCATCGAAACCTTGCGAGAGTTTCTGGCAAAGCGCTTTCCCGGCCTTTTCGTCGAGGGCAGTGCGATGCGCGAGGGCCTGACCTCGGCCCGTGATGCGATCCGCGATGGGGGGTTGGCGCTCTTGAACACGCTTTTGGCGTCTTCTTTTGCGGTCTTCGATTTTATCCTGCTTTTGGTGGTCAGCCCGGTGGTGGCATTTTACCTCTTGCTCGATTGGGACCACATGGTCGCGCGGATCGACAGCTGGCTGCCGCGCGATCACCGGGCCACTGTGCGCCATTTGGCCCGTCAAATTGACGGGGCCTTGGCGGCATTTTTGCGCGGACAGCTTGGGGTCATGGTGTTTCTGGCGCTGTTTTATGCGGCGGGGCTGATGGCGATTGGGCTGAATTTCGGCGCAGTCGTTGGCATGATCGCCGGGCTGATTTCCTTTATTCCCTTTGTCGGCTCGATCGTGGGCGGCGCACTGGCGCTGGGTCTCGCCTTTTCGCAGTTTTGGGGCGAATGGTGGTGGATTGCCGCCGTGGCTGGCGTGTTCTTTGCGGGGCAGTTCATCGAGGGCAATATCCTCACGCCCAAGCTCGTGGGCAATTCCGTGGGCCTCCATCCGGTTTGGCTGATGTTCGCGCTTTCGGCCTTTGGGTCGCTCTTTGGGTTTTTCGGCCTGCTTGTTGCGGTGCCTTTGGCGGCGGCTATCGGGGTTTTGGCCCGCTTTGCCCTCTCGCAATATCTTGAGGGGCGGTTATACCGGGGCCTCGATGCGCTGCCAGATGCGCGCCCTGACTTTGAAGAAGACCCAACACAAAATGACGATGACGACACCTGAACAACTGGCCTTCGATCTGCCGCGATTTCACGCCGCGGGTCTCGATGATTTCATGGTCTCGCCTTCGAATGAACCTGCGCTGAACCAAGTGCTAGAGACGCCCGGCTGGCCCCTTGCAAAGCTCTTGCTGATCGGCCCCGAAGGCTCTGGTAAAACCCATTTGGCCCATGTTTGGGCGGCGCGCGCGGGGGCCTCGCTGTTGAGCGCGCCCCCAGAGGATTTGGCCCCGGACGCCTTGCCGGGCGCGCTTGTGCTTGATGATGTGGACCGGCTCTTGCGCGATCCGGCAGCGGCCACACCGCTTTTTCACCTTTTTAATGCCACCGCCGAGGCGCAGGTGCCGCTTTTGCTGACCGCCCGCACTGCCCCCGCGCGCTGGCCCGTGGCGCTGCCTGATCTGGCCTCGCGTCTTGCACAGTTGAATGTCGCAAAACTGACACAGCCCGATGACATGCTTTTGTCGGCCATTACGGCCAAGCAGTTTCTGGATCGTCAGTTGAATGTTAAGCCGGAGGTCGTTACCTTTATCACAAGGCGGATTGACCGCTCTTTTGCGGCAATTTCGGCGACGGTTGATCTGTTGGATCGCGCGGCGCTTGGACAGGGACGGGCCATCACCATCCCCTTCGTTCGCGATACCCTAGATGGCCATTAGTGGCGGGCAGTAGAGGCGGGCACGAGCGCGCCACGAG
>CAYLLD010000036.1:14743-20726 GCA_964384315.1 uncultured Rhodobacterales bacterium
GCGAATCCCCAATTAGGCGAATTTGAATGTTGAAGTCACTCGGCCGCGTGAATGCGGATTTTCTGAACACCACGGTGGATCCGGCAGCGGCGGTTGATGGCCCTGCGCTGGAGGATGACGCACGGTTTGTGAACCGCGAGTTGTCGCGGCTGCAGTTTGAGTGGCGTGTTTTGGAGGAAGCCAGCAATCCAAAGGTGCCCCTTTTGGAACGCCTCCGGTTTTTGTCGATTTGTGGCAGCAACCTTGATGAGTTTTACTCGGTACGCGTGGCGGCGCTGCAGGCTCTGACCCGGCGTAATATCACGCGCCGCTCCCATGACGGGTTGACCCCGGCCGAGCAGCTTTCGCGCATCGAGGCAGAGGTCGATAATCTGCAAGACGCCCAAATTGCGGTCTGGAGCAACCTGCGCGAAGAACTGGCGGCCCAGGACATCGTGATCCAGTCGCAGGATGATCTCAAAAAGACCGATAAGAAAGCCCTTGAGGCGGTGTTTTTTGATGACGTCTTCCCGGTATTGACCCCGTTGGCGATCGATCCTGCGCATCCGTTTCCCTTCATCCCCAACGGTGAATTTGCCATTGCCGTGGCCCTTGAGCGGGTGCGCGATGGGGCGACGATCGATGCGGTGGTGCCCGTGCCGCACCAGCTTGATCGGTTCATTCGTTTGCGCGACAGCAAGGCGGGCGGGGTGCGGTTTTTGCCCCTTGAGGCGCTGATCCAGATGTTTTTGCCCGAGCTATTTCCGGGCTATGAGCTGCGCGATATCGCCCAGTTCCGACTTTTGCGCGACAGCGGGCTTGAGGTGGAGGATGAGGCGGAAAATCTGGTCCGCGAGTTTGAGTTCGCGCTCAAACGGCGGCGGCGCGGCGATGTCATCCGTCTGATCTTTTTGAAAGGCGCGCCCAAGGCCCTGCGAGAGACGATAATGACCGCGCTCAAGGCGCCTAAAACCGTGGCGGTGCAGGTCGATGGCTTTATGGGGCTGGCGGATATCGGCGAGATTATCGTGGCCGAGCGCGATGACCTGTTGTTCCCGCGCTACGAGCCGCGCCTGCCCGAGCGGGTCCAAGATCACGACGGCGATATTTTCGCGGCCATGCGCCAAAAAGACATGCTGCTCCATCACCCCTACGAAACCTTCGACACGGTTGTGCGCTTTTTGCAGCAAGCCGCCCGCGACCCGGATGTGCTGTCGATCAAGCAAACGCTCTACCGCACCTCGGCGACCTCGCCCATTGTCGCGGCCCTTTGCGAGGCGGCGGAGCGCGGTAAATCCGTGATTGCGCTCATCGAGCTAAAGGCGCGTTTCGATGAGGCCCGCAACATCGAGCAATCGCGGCGTTTGGAAAAAGCCGGGGCGCAGGTCGTCTATGGCTTTATCGACTGGAAAACCCACGCCAAACTCTCGACGGTGGTGCGCCGTGAGGGGGATGGTCTGCGGACCTACACGCATTTTGGCACGGGCAATTACCATCCGATAACGGCTAATTTCTACACTGATTTGTCGCTATTCACCTGCGCCCCCGAAATGGGCCGTGATGCCAATAAAGTCTTTAACTATGTGACGGGCTATGCCGAGCCCATCGGGTTGGAAAACCTCGCGATTGCCCCGCTTAACATGAAATCGCGGCTCTTAGAGATGCTAGAGGATGAGGCCAAACACGCGCAAGCGGGCCGTCCTGCACAGGTCTGGGCCAAGCTGAACGCGCTGGTGGAGCCGGACATCATTGACGGGCTGTACCGCGCCTCGCAGGCGGGGGTAAAAATCGATCTGGTGATCCGCTCGATCTGTGCCCTGCGCCCCGGTGTGAAGGGCCTGTCCGAGAACATCCGGGTGAAATCCATCGTTGGCCGCTTTCTTGAGCATTCGCGCATCGTGTGTTTTGGCAATGGACATGGGCTGCCCTCGGATGAGGCGCGGGTCTTTATCTCGTCGGCGGATTGGATGGGCCGCAATTTAAACCGCCGCGTTGAAACGCTGGTTGAGATCAATAACCCGACGGTGCATGCGCAAATTGTTGAACAGGTTATGGCGGCCAATCTTTACGATCAGGCGCATAGCTGGTTGTTGCAAGCCGATGGCACAAGCTTGCGCCACGATGTTAGCGATGTGGGCGTGGGCGAAGAGGCCAATGGCTTTAGCTGCCACCGCTTCTTTATGGAAAACCCCTCCATGTCGGGGCGTGGGCGCGCCGGAAGCGGTGACGTGCCAAAGCTGAGCCATAGTTGAGATTAGGGCCGCAAGCTTCACCTAGCTTCACCTAGCTTCGGCTACTAGATTATTCCTAGTTTAATTAAATGAATGATCCTGATCGTTATTGGCTTTGCTAATCTGCGCATAAATGCTGGAAAATTCGTGGAATAGCACCAGATTTTGGCGAATTTTTCTTGCGAAAATCATTAACCTAGCGTTAACTTTGCCACGAGGGATTTTGCCTCAGGGGATTTTCCCAAACTATATTTTTCTAGATGGGGTTTTACTATGAAGTCTGTTTTTTTGGCTATCACAGCCACCGCCGCAGTGTGTACGGCGCAACTCGCATCAGCCGTTCCGGTGGTGTTCTATGGCGAAAATCTGTCACCTGGCGCGCTTGCTACAGGCGATCCGGTTAATGTTCGCAACAATTTTCTGGGGTCGCTGAACTCTGGCGTTGGCACCGAAGACTTTGAATCGGGCGGTCTGTCACTCAACTTTGCCGGCTCATCCGGCGATATCACCGCAACACTATCAGGAACCGAAACATTTATCGAAAGCTCTGCCGGCTCAGGGCGGTTCGCGACATCGGGTTCGAACTATGTTGAAACCGGGGGTGGCGGCGATTTTCAGATCGACTTCTCTGCGCCCATCAGCGCCTTTGGCTTTTATGGCACGGATATTGGCGATTTCGGCAACACGCTGACTTTGACGCTGACCAATGGCGTAACCGAGACTGTGGACTTTCCTTTGACCCTTGGCTCCGGTGGCAGCACCAGCGGCTCTTTGGGGTTCTTTGGGTTTATCGATCCTGACGCGTCTTATTCGTCGATTGCCTTTAATAATGAACCGGGCGGTGATGACGTTTTTGGGTTTGATGACATGACCATCGGTGACATTGGTCAAATCGAAGTGATCATTCCACCCACCACTGTCATGCCTGACCCCACACCAATGGACCCGGTTGACCCGACGCATGTGCCCGTGCCTGCGGGTTTGCCATTGCTCTTGGGTGCGATTGGCGGTTTGGGCCTGTTAGGGCGTCGCAAAGCGGCGCGCGGCTGAGCCAAGCGTTTCATGTTTGGGCGGCTTAGATGCTGCCTCTAGAGCGTGGCCCCGGTTGGGGTCGCGTTTCGTTTTACCATATTTGATGTGTCAAATTGCGACCATAAATCAGTTGACCCTTGCACCGCCCCGGTGCCACAACTCGCCCCGCGTGACCGGGTTCCACGGCCAATAGCCAAAGCGGTCGCGCCCGGTGCGGTGTTTTATGGGGCATATCGGTGAGCAAGCCGGATAATTTTTTGATCGACCTGCCCAGTTTTGCTGGCAAGGCTAGCCCTGCCGTGATCCGCGAGCGGCTCAAGCGCGTGGGTGTGATCGACATCGGCTCTAACTCGGTGCGTATGGTGGTCTTTGACGGGGCCGCCCGCTCGCCTGCGTATTTTTACAACGAAAAAGTGCTCTGTGGCTTGGGCCGGGGCATGCGTGAGACTGGACGGTTGAACCCCGAGGGGCGGCTTTCGGCGTTTCAGGCCATTGAGCGGTTCGTGGCGCTGGGCAAACATATGGACCTTACCGCGCTGACCGCTGTCTCGACGGCGGCGGTGCGCGAGGCCCATGACGGTTCGCAATTTGTCGCCGAACTTGAAGCGGCGACGGGGCTTGATGTCTTGATCGCCACCGGCCAGCAAGAGGCGATGCTCAGCGCGCAGGGCGTGCTTTTGGGGTGGCCCGATGCACAAGGACTGGTCTGCGATATGGGCGGCTCGTCTATGGAAATGGCCCGGATCAACAAGGGTGAGATCACGGCGGCGCAAACCTCGATGCTCGGCCCCTTGCGCCTTTTGGACATGCCGCCCGAGGAACGCGCGCCCTTTATTCAGGCCGAGCTGGACGGGTTGCGCGCGAATTTCCAAGAGAGCGTTGAGCGGATATTTCTGGTTGGTGGCTCGTGGCGCGCGCTGGGGCGAATCGATATGGCCCGGCGCAATTACCCGCTGCATGTGCTTCATGAGTACCGCATGTCGCCACAAAACCTGCAGGAGACTGCGATTTGGACCGCGGGGCAAACCCCCGGGGCGATGAAACCGCTGACCGAAACCTCAAGCGCGCGGCTCTCGCTTTTGCCCACGGCCGCTTCGGTGATTATTCCGCTGGTTAAGACCTTTGCGCCGCGCGAATTGGCGATTTCGAGCTATGGCATCCGCGAGGGCCTGCTTTATGCGCATATGCCCGCAAGTTTGCGCAAACTGGACCCGCTGATTGAGGCGGTGAAGTTCATGGAGCGCTCCACCTCGCGGTTTCCGGGCTTTGGCATCGCGCTCTACCGTTGGCTCAAGCCGATTTTCAAAGGCCAAAAGCGCGCGCAGGGCCGCTTGCTTAAGGCCGCGTGCTATCTGCATGATGTGACATGGCGCGCGCATCCTGATTATCGCGCTGAGGTTTGCTTTGAAAACGTCACCCGCGCCAATCTGGGCGGGCTGACCCATAAAGAGCGGGTGTTTTTGGGCTATGCGCTGCTGAACCGTTATAAAACTTCCGGAGAGCTGCGCGCCCCTTTAACCGCCCTGCAGCTTTTGAATGAGGACGAGCGGGCCGAGGCGTTGAAACTTGGCAAAGCCATGCGGCTTGGGGCCATGTTGGCGGGTGGCTCGGATGCGCTTTTAGAAAAAATGAAGCTTGAGAGGTCTGACACCCATCTGGTGTTGCGGCTCAAATCCGAGGCAGCGGCCCATTCAGGCGAGGTCGTCGAGCGGCGTTTGGCCTCATTGGCGTCGGCCTTTGGGTTAGAGGCAGCCATTGAAATTAAAGAATAATTTCCTCTAGCCGTAAACTTTAGACGTAAAAAAGGCCCACCCAATCCGGTTGCGATCAACCTTATGGGCGAGCCGTTGTTTTTCCCTAGACCTGAGCCGTTATCGGCCTCTTGGCGTATTCTTTGGCACGTTTATGTTGTGTGGTTATACGTGCGGCACTTATGTGCTCTGTGCATATCGGATATTCGATTTACGCAGGGCGATCAACCGTAAAATGCAATAATCTTCTCAAAGAGGTCCGGTTTTGGGTAAGATTGTTTTGCCATTCTTCCCGATTGCCTCGCGATTGCGGTTGGAATACAACTTTGGGCCAACCTAGATTTCCAACGAATGAGCACACACATGAGACTGTCGCAATATTTTTTGCCGATACTCAAAGAAAACCCCACTGACGCGCAAATTGTGTCGCACCAGCTTATGCTGCGTGCAGGCTTGATTAAGCAGCAATCAGCAGGGATTTATTCGTGGCTGCCTATGGGTTTTAAAATCCTAAGACGCCTAGAGACCATCGTTCACGAAGAGCAGATCAAAGCGGGGCACCACCCCATGCTGATGCCGACGCTGCAATCGGCGGATCTTTGGCGCAAATCGGGCCGCTACGACGCCTATGGCCCCGAAATGCTGCGCATGACCGACCGGCACGACCGCGAGATGCTCTATGGGCCGACCAACGAAGAGATGATCACCGATATCGTGGCCACCCATGTGAACAGCTATCGGGCGCTGCCGCTCACGCTGTATCACATCCAGTGGAAATTCCGCGACGAGATCCGCCCCCGTTTCGGCGTGATGCGCGGGCGCGAGTTTTTCATGAAGGACGGCTATAACTTTGACCTGACCCGCGAAGACGCGCTGCACGCCTATAACCGCCATCTGGTCAGCTACCTGCGCACCTATGAGCGCATGGGCCTGCAGGCGATCCCGATGCGCGCGGATAGTGGGCCGATTGGCGGCGATTACACCCATGAG
>CAYLLD010000037.1:0-20462 GCA_964384315.1 uncultured Rhodobacterales bacterium
CACGATCAGGATCGTGCCTTTATAGTCGATCAGGTGCCGTTGCAGCCACGCGATGGTCTCGGCGTCGAGGTGGTTGGTTGGCTCATCCAAGAGCAGCATATCAGGGGCGTCGAGCAGCAATTTGCACAGGGCCACGCGGCGTTTTTCACCGCCCGAGAGCGTCGCAACCGCCGCATCATCGGGGGGGCAGCGCAGCGCCTCCATCGAGACGTCGACCTGCGCATCAAGATCCCACAGGTTCTGCGCGTCGATCTCATCCTGCAGCTTGGCCATCTCATCGGCGGTCTCGTCGGAATAATTCATCGCCAGCTCGTTATAGCGGTCCAGAATATCCTTTTTGGCCTTCACCCCCAGCATGACATTCCCGCGCACATCCATGCTCTCGTCAAGCTGCGGCTCTTGGGGCAGATAACCCACGCGCGCGCCCTCGGCGGCCCAAGCCTCGCCAGTGAATTCCGTGTCCATCCCCGCCATGATCCGCATCAGCGTCGATTTACCCGCGCCGTTTACGCCAACCACGCCGATTTTAACACCGGGCAGAAAATTCAGGCGGATATTTTCAAAGCATTTTTTGCCACCGGGATAGGTTTTGGTCACGCCATCCATGAAGTAGACGAATTGATTTTTAGCCATCGGGGTGCTCTGCTGATTGGGAACTGCGGGTGTGGTTTAAATCATCGCAGAGGCGATGGAAACCCGCCGAATTGCCCGAATGTTTGATAGTGTGTTTGATTTTATCCCGCGATTGAAGCGCGCTGGCGCTTTAAAGCGAGCGAGGATCAAAGCTATGGGTGATCGAGGCCGATTTTGCGGCGATTTGTTTTTGAGCCGCCAGTCGCTGGGCCCGGCGCGCGCGGGCGATCAAAAAGATCGCCAAGATGCAAAGGATAGCAAATAGCCCCAAGTTGCCCGGAATTCTGCTTGTCCCGCTATCCAATACTGCGTCGCTGCTCGCCCAGACAGGCGTTGCTAGTAACCCTAATAGGGTTGCGGCGAGGCAAAGTTTCGGTTTGAAACGCAATGAAACGAACGTCATAGCGGTGGGGGTCCTATATTTGTTAACTCTTAGGCTGTTGGATCGACCCAGTTTAGTCAACGATCTCGCTGCAAAACCGGCGATTAATCGCCGAAAGTTCGACCCGAAACCTGCAATCCAGCTTTGGATTAAGTTTTGACGGAAACGGTTCGATCAAAAAGAGGGCAAGATGCTCAAATGATTAACAGAATGCCGTTAACGACGCCGGGAATGAGCATTGGCCTTTTGGGTGGCTCGTTTGACCCCCCTCATGCGGGTCACTTGCATATTTCACGCTGGGCGCTGCGGCGGCTGCGGCTTGATCGGGTGTGGTGGCTGGTGAGCCCAGGCAATCCGCTCAAGGCCAATCCGCCCAAACCCTTGGCCCAGCGCATGGCGGCTTGTCGCGATGTGGCGGCGCATCCACGCATAGATGTCACCGATGTCGAGACGCATCTTGGCACGCGCTACACTGCCGATACCATTGCAGGTATTATGAAACACAAGCCGGGGGTCGGGTTTGTCTGGCTGATGGGGGCGGATAATTTGGCGCAGTTTCATGAATGGGATCGCTGGAATTGGATCATGGAGACCCTGCCCATAGGTGTCATGGCCCGCCCGCGTGAGCAAATCGCGGCAGGGCTCTCCGTGGCGGCCGAGCGTTATGCGCGCAATCGTCTGCATCACCGACGCGCAGCCGCTTTGCGGTTTCGTCAAGCGCCATGCTGGACGTTGCTCACAGGCAAAACCATTGATATTTCTTCGTCCCAGATCCGCGCGCGGGGCGATTGGACCTAGGCAGATTACTGAAACATTGCGCGCAAATCGCAGGATGAGCGTTTGCCAAGATCATCTCGATGCGCGCTCAGAAACTGCTCCATGGTGCTGTGGCCTGCCGCAAATAGCTGCTCAACCAACCCCGGCGACGGCGTCATCTTTGTGGCCACGCCGAGTTGGTCCATTGTTTCATCATCCGCAATCGAGTGAATGAAAGGCGCAGGTTTCTGCTTGGCTGTCAAAGAGCCTTCGTCGATGAGCCGCTGCACAAAATCAATCGCCCGCAATTCGCGCAAAAGCGTTGCGTTAAAGCTGATTTCATTCACCCGGTCCTCAATCTCGCTTGGGGTACGGGGGATTTCGCTGCGGTAAAGCGGGTTGATGTGGACGATCAGCACATCAGGGGCGTTTTGCTTGCCAAATAGTGGAAACAGCGCCGGATTGCCCATGAAACCACCATCCCAATAGGCCTCGCGCTTGCCGGTCTTGGGGTCGTCGATCTCAACTGCCTGATAAAGCTGCGGCAGCGCACCCGAGGCTAAAACCGCATCCGCCGTGACCTCTTTGTGCGAAAAGACCCGGATTTTACCCGTGCGTACATTGGTGGCTGAAATATGCAGGGCAGGGCCGTCCTCGGCGCAAACCTCGTCAAAATTAAACCCCTCCACGATCCGGCGTAAGGGGTGAATATTGAGCGGATTGGTCTGATAGGGCGAGAGTGTCCGCATCACAGCCGCGCCGCCTTGATAGGCGGGGTTGAGCTGCGCGTTTTGCGCCAATGCGGCAAGCGGCGGGGATAGGGCGGTGATCCAATCGCGCAGGGGCTCGGCCAGAATATTGCCAAGCCCGTCGATAGAGCGCCAAAACTCCGCCAGTGCCGCCCGCGCGCCATCGCGGCCACCTTTGGCCCAGCCGCTTTTGAAAGCCGCGGCATTCATTGCCCCAGCACTGGCCGCCGAAATTGCGGTAACCTCAATATCGGTCTCATCTAAAAGCCGATCCAATACCCCCCAAGTGAAGGCGCCATGAGCCCCCCCGCCTTGCAGAGCGAGCGAAACTTTTTTGATCTTGCTCATGGTGTTTTACTCATTGTGCTGTCCACCCACCATCAACCGAAATGCTCGTCCCGGTGATCTGCGCTGCATGATCCGAGCATAAAAAGGCGCAGGTGCCCCCCATTTGCTCGACCGTGGCGAATTCCTTCGAGGGCTGCTTGGCCAAAAGCACATCGCGAATGACCGTCTCACGATCAAGGCCGTGGCTCTTCATCTGATCGGGAATTTGCGCATCCACCAGCGGGGTCAGCACATAGCCCGGACAAATCGCGTTTACCGTGATCGGATCCTGCGCGGTCTCAAGGCCCAAAGTCTTGGTCAGACCGATCACCCCGTGTTTGGCGGCGACATAGGCGGATTTAAAGGGCGAGGCGCGCAGACCATGGGCCGAGGCGATGTTGATCACGCGGCCCCAGCCGGCCTCGCGCATCAACGGAATGGCGGCGGCGCTGGTGTGAAAGGCCGAGGACAGATTAATCGCGATGATCGCGTCCCATTTGGTGGCCGGAAAGCTCTCGACCGGCTCGACGTGCTGAATGCCTGCGTTATTCACCAGAATATCAATGCTGCCCAAGCGCGCGTGGGTTTGCGCCACCGCCGCGCGGCAGGCATCGCCATCACTCATGTCGGCGCTAACATAAATCACCTCAGAGCCAGTTTCCTGGGCCAAATCGGCGGCGAGGGCGTGATCTTCTTTCGAATCGGTAAAAGAGTTTAGCGCCACTTTCGCGCCAAGCTTTGCCAATTCGCGCGCGACCCCAAGCCCGATCCCCGAGTTTGAGCCGGTCACAAGCGCGGTTTTCATGCTGAGTGACATTCCATATTCCCCTTGAAATAAAGGATTTATTAAGGATTTCACTAGCATGAAACGGTGTCACCAAAAATACAATCAGCGCGGGTGAAATACTTGTATTTCAAGCAAAAAAAAACGCCCACACAAGGTGGGCGAGAGTTATTGAGGCAGGTTTCATACAGGCAAGAAACCTATCGAGCAGTGCGGTTAATATAAGCAATACAGCCCCTTAGGCCAAGTTAAAATTTGCGCCTTGCCCTGCGCGCGCTAGGATGTGATCCGATAGTAACAATTTGGTCACCACGAGGAGCGGGCGATGTGGAAAACTAATAGAGGTCTAGCGGCACGGGGGCTAGCGGCCCTGATCGCATTGGGGGCGTTTGTCGCGCCTGCACAGGCGGAGCCCGAACATGGCCCAGAACATGGCATCGCTATGTACGGGACACCGGCGCTACCACAGGATTTTGTGTCGCTGCCCTACGCGAACCCCGATGCGCCCAAGGGCGGGGTGTTCATTTCCGGCGAGACCGGCAGCTTTGACAGCCTCAATCCGCACATCCGAAAAGGCCGTGTGCCGTGGCAGTTGCGGTTTCTGGCCCATGAAAGCCTGATGGGCCGCTCTTATGATGAGCCGTTCACGCTTTATGGGCTGCTGGCCGAATCGGTTGAGACCGATCCCGAGCGGACTTGGGTCGAATTTACCCTGCGCGAAGAGGCGCGATTCTCTGACGGCACCCCTGTGACCATCGAGGATGTCTTGTGGTCCTACGAGACCTTGGGCACCGAAGGTCATCCTCGCTATCACGGCACCTGGGGCAAGGTCGCCAAGGCCGAGATCACCGGTGCGCGCAAAATCCGGTTTACCTTCAATGTGGCGGACCGCGAGTTGGCGCTGATCATGGGCCTGCGCCCGATCCTGAAAAAGGCGCAATGGGAGGGGATTGATTTTGCCCAAAGCGGCGTCGATGTGATCCCGATTTCCTCGGCCCCTTACGTGATCGACAGCTTTGAGGCGGGGCGCTACGTCTCGCTCAAGCGCAATCCGGATTATTGGGGCAAAGACGTGCCGTTTCGGCGCGGCACCAATAACATCGATGAAATCCGCATGGAGTTTTTCACCGATGGCACCGCGCACTTCGAGGCCTTTAAGGCCGGCGATACCGATGCGCTGCGCGAGACTGATGTGGCCAAATGGGAGACGCAATATGCCTTTCCTGCGGTGCAATCGGGCGAGGTGGTCAAAAGCATCGTCCCGCATCTGCGCCCCACGGGTATCACGGGGTTCGTGATGAACACGCGCCGCGCGCCCTTTGACGATTGGCGCGTGCGCGATGCGCTCATTCACGCCTTTAACTTCGAGTTCATCAATCAGACGCTCAACGGGCGCGAACTGCCACGGATCAGCTCGTATTTCGCAAATTCCGTGCTGGCGATGGAGCCGGGGGCGGCCGCGGGCGCGACCAAAGCGCTGCTCGATCCCTTTGCGGCTGATCTTTTGCCAGGTGCGATTGAGGGCTATACGCTGCCGGTTTCCGATGGCTCAGAGCGCAATCGCGCGAATATTTCGCGGGCCTTAGAGATTTTGGCCGAGGCCGGATGGACCGTGCAAGAGGGCAAACTGGCCGATGCCAATGGTGTGCCTTTTGAGATGGAAATCCTGCTGTCCCAAGGCTCGGCGCGCAACAAGCAGATCGCTGATATCTACGTTGAGACCCTGCGCCGGATCGGGATTGCGGCTGAGGTGAAACAGGTCGATAGCGCGCAATATAAAGAGCGGGCCACGGCTTATGATTTTGACATGACCTATTATCGGCGCGGTCTGTCCTTGAGCCCCGGCAATGAGCAGTTGCTCTATTGGGGCGGCGAGGGTGTCGAGAAGCCGGGCACGCGCAATTACATGGGGATGAACGTCCCAGCGGTGGATGCGATTGTTGATCAGATGCTCAATGCGCCAGATCAGGCGGCTTATCGGGCGGCGGTGAGGGCGCTGGATCGGATTTTGATCTCGGGTCGCTATGTGATCCCGATCTGGCATGCGCCGACATCGCGCATCGCCCATAAAGCCAAGCTGAAATTTTCGGATCGCTTGCCGATGTATGGCGATTGGATCGGGTTTATGCCCGATGTTTGGTGGATCGAAGAGTAAAAAAAATCACCCGCCCCATACTGGGGGCGGGTGATTGCACCTTGGCCGAAACCTCCGGCAACTAAGGAAACTTACGCAACCAAAACAGATACCGAACTTAAGTATCGGTGACTTCGCTAACCGCGTCTTCGATTGTTGTGGCAGCTTTTTGCGCCACGCGGCGTTCTTCGACTTTGGCTTGGCCAAAGATATAGCCGCGAATGGCAAATGCGCCGATTGCGCCGCCCAAAACCAGCCAGAATGCCGATGAATTCGCGCCCAGAGCCGCCACGATGATCGAGGCCAGCAGCATCAGCGCCGCAAAGCTGACAATCGACAGCTCGCTGTCAGAAAAATCTAGCTGTTTGCGCAGCGGCGCGCCGATGGTTTTTTCGAAAAAACCCGACCCGACGCCAAACACAAGACCTGCAATAAAACTAACGAACATGATGTCCTCGCTCTCTTCCCCAAAATGTTGATGAGGTTAATTTAAGCGAGTGATCACATAAAATTCAGGGGAAATACTGCGAAAATGCGGCATTTCCGGCATCATAGGTTCGATTGAAGGGGGGGTAAGCCGCGCGGCCTAGCCCATGGCCCCAGACAAAACCGCCGCCGCCGCATTCAGGGCCCCGTCGCCGCGTTTGATCTTAAGCGCGCCCAGCGCCGCCTCGATCGTGCCCAGCGTACCCATCACCATTGGCGGGTTCAGATGGCCCATATGCCCGATGCGGAACGTCCCTTTGGGCTGTGCGCCAGTTGTGCCGCCCAAATCTAGCCCAATCCCGAGGGTCAAACCCGCGGCCTCTTCCGTTAACGATCGCAGCGCTTCAGCCCCCTCGCAATGGATCGTCGTCACCGCCCAAGAGCGCTGCGCCGGGTCTGCGATGTTCATATTCAGCGCGCCCTCGCTGCCCCAATTCTCTAGTGCCGCCCAAACCGCCTGCGCGTGGATGTGATGCCGGGCCCAAGCCGCCTCAAGACCCTCTTCGCGCAGCAGGATTTGCAATGCCTCCGCCAGACCAAAGAGGTGGTGGGTCGGGGCAGTGCCATAAAAATTCATATAATAGATGTCAGGGGACTGGCGCATGGTCCAATCCCAATAGCCCGTGGTTGTGGTGATCTTGGCCCGGCGCGCGGTGGCTTTTTCGTTCACGAAGTTAAAGGCCAAACCGGGGGGCGTCATCAGCCCCTTTTGACAGCCCGCAACCATCACATCGACGCCCCAAGCGTCCATCTCAAAGGGCTCGCAGGCCAAAGAGGCGATGCAATCCACCATCAAAAGCGCGTCGTGACCTGCTGCGTCCATGGCACCGCGCAGCGCGGGAATATCATTGCGCACCGAAGAGGCGGTATCCGTGTGAACGGTCAAAACGGCGACGATCTCGCCCGCTTTATCCTTGCGCAGGCGCTCTTCTACGGCATTTGCGTCCAAAGGATGGGCATTGCCAAAATCCATGATTTCGACCTCAGCGCCTAGCGCCGTGGCCATATCCGCCCAACCTTTGCAAAACCTACCCGTCGAGAGCGCCAGAACCTTGTCGCCGGGGGTCAGCACATTCGAGAGCGCCGCCTCCCAGCCGCCGTGGCCATTGGCGATGTAAATCAGGGCATCGCCCTTGGTGCGCGCAACCGCCGCCAGATCGGTTTTGATCTTTGCGGTCACATCCACCAGATCGCCCGCGTAAATATTGGGCGCAGGGCGGTGCATCGCGGCCAACACGCGGTCGGGGATGATCGAAGGACCGGGGATCGCCAGCTGAGGGCGGCCAAATTTCAAGGACATGGGCTTGGGCCTTTGACTAAAACAGGGTCTATTATCGGCTTACTGCAAAAAAATGCCAATCGCCAAGGGCTTTTGCGTCGCAGCAAGCGATCACAGCGCTTGGGCGGCTTTCCCCCCAATTAGCCGCATGTTACTAGGCCCCGAATATGTCCCCGCAGGGGGGCGGGTGACAGGAGATCACGGGGCATGAGCAGCGACTATCGCCGCCTTTGGACAGACTATATCAAACCGTACCGAGGGCGGTTGCTGGTGGTGCTGGTTTTGATGGCAATCGGCGCGGCGGTGTCGGCAGGCTATGCCAAATTCGTGCAAATGCTCATCGACGGTATTCAGGCGCGCGATCTAGAGTTTCTCTACATCGCTCCGGTGGTGATCGTCGCTCTGACGACCCTCAAGGGCATCGCGTATTTCTGTCAATTGCTTTTGACCGCTAAGGCACTGTCGAAGGCCGAGGCGAATTTGCAAAACGACCTTTATCATCGCCTGGTTCATACGGATATGGCGCATCTGCAATCCGAGCCTCCGGCGGCAATCGCGGCGCGGTTTTCATCGGATGTAGGTGCGGTGCGCGCTGCCACCGAGGCCATCCTGAACGGTCTATCCAACGCGCTCGTCGTTGTGGCGACTTTTGGGGTGATGCTTTCGATCAACTGGTTCATGACCATCGGGCTTTTGGGTATTTTCATTCTCTCGGTCTGGCCAGTGCAATGGATTGGCCGCAAAGCGCGCGCCATCTCGGGGCATGTGCAAGGACAGGTTGCTGATATGACCGGGGATGTGAACGAGGGGTTGGCGGGTATTCGGCTGGTGCGCACTTATCGGCTCGAAGGGCGGCTGACCCGCATGGCTGATGCGCTTTTTGATCGGCTGCGTGCCGAAAAAGTTCGCCTTAAAACCTGGACCGCCGGGGTTGATCTGGTGATGGAGGTCGTGGGTGGTTTGGCTTTGGCCGGGCTTTTGGCGCTGGTGGCGTTTCAAATCTCGCGCGGGCAGGGGGTTTTGTCTGATTTTATTGCGCTGTTGACCGGATTAGGCGTCGCCTCAGCCCCTGCAAGGCGTGTGGGCAATATCTATACCGCAGCGCAGGTCGGTGCGGCGGCTTTGGCACGGGTTTTTGGACTGTTGGATCGCCCAGATCGTATCTTCGATGCAGCGGACGCCCAAGAGGCGCAAAACATCAAAGGGGCCATCTCGTTTCGTGATGTTGGCTTTCACTATCCCGATGGCACCCGCGCCTTGACCGGGGTTAATCTTAACATCGGACCGGGTGAGCGCGTGGCATTTGTGGGCCGGTCGGGCGCCGGCAAAACAACGATCTTTAACATCCTGCCGCGTCTGTTTGATCCCAGCGAAGGCGAGGTAAGCATCGATGGGCGCGCGCTACCTGCTTATACCATCGCCAGTTTGCGCTCGAACATTTCTGTTGTCAGTCAAGACAGCGTGCTCTTGAGCGGCACCATCGCTGAGAACATCGGCTTTGGCCGCGAAGGTGCCACCCGCGAGGCCATCGAGGCGGCAGCGCGTGATGCTGAGGCTCATGAGTTTATCACGGCCCTGCCCAAGGGTTATGACACTGTGATTTCCCCCACTGAGGCTGCGTTTTCAGGTGGTGAGCGCCAGCGCCTGTCGATTGCGCGAGCAATTTTGCGCGATGCACCGATTTTGCTGCTCGATGAGCCCACGAGCGCCCTTGATGCAAAGGCCGAAGCGGCGATTAAACGGGCGCTCGATCGGATGTCGAATGGGCGCACAACGCTCATTATTGCGCATCGGCTTTCGACGATTAGGGATGCAGACCGGATTGTGGTGATGCAGGGGGGGCAGATCATCGACATGGGCAAACATGACGAGCTGATTAAGCGCGGCGGTGTTTATGCAGAGCTATACGCGCTGCAAGCCGGGACCGCATAAGCCCTACCGCGTAAGCGGTCACTTATAGTATTCGCGGTACAGCCGCTCGGGGCTAGCCCCCATTAGATAGCGCAGCAGGATCGAAAGATTGCGCGTGCCGCGCCGCAGCCAACCACTGCGTTCATAGCCGGCGGCGCTGGTGGTGATCACCGCAGGCAACAGCACCGGGCGCGGACGCAAACGGCGCGCCAAAGCGACGTCCTCCATCAGGGGGATCGGATCATAGCCGCTGGCCGCCTTATATGCTTGATGCGAGATCAAGAGGCCCTGATCGCCGTAGGGCAGCCCGAAGATGCGGCCGCGCAAATTGGCCCAACCCGCTGTAATTCGCGCGCCAATAGCCGTGCTGTCAAAGGCAAGGCGGAAGGCCGCGGCCGGGGCATCCGCGCGAATGTGATCGGCAACCGCACGGGACCAATTCTCTGGCAAGCGGCTGTCGGCATGCAGGAACAAAAGCCAAGGGCTATGTGCTAGTTCTGCCCCAAGGCGCAATTGCGCCCCGCGCCCCGCAGGTCCGGTCACCAGCGTGGCACCAGTGTCATCGGCAATTTCAGCAATATCATCGCTAGAGCCGCCATCGCTAAAGATGACCCGCGCCACCAATCCGGCAGAAACGCCTTCGAAAACGCGTTCAAGGCACGGCCCGATGGTCGAAGCCGCGTTTAGCGTGGGGATGATGATGGTCAGTGGCGCGCCCATGGCCTATATCTTTGGCACCAGCAAGAGAAAGGCAAGGCATGACCATGGGAAAGAGCAGAGGTTTTTTGGCCAATGAACGGCGCGTGGTTCAAATTGCCGGGCCAGATGCGACCAGTTTTCTGCAAAACCTTGTCACCAATGACGTCAAAGACGAGGCTCAGGGGCTGATCTATGCGGCGCTTTTGACGCCGCAGGGCAAATATCTGGCGGATTTTTTCCTGCTGCGTCGTGATGAGGCTTGGCTCATGGATGTGCATGCGGATCAAGCGGCAGATGTCTATCGTCGCCTCAGTCTTTACAAGCTGCGCGCCAATGTCACCCTCGAACAGACGGGGTTACAGGTTTGGCAAATCTGGGACGGCGCAGGTGAGGCGGACCCGCGTCATAGCGCGCTAGGGGCGCGGGTGATCGCGGATCAAGCGCCGGATTTCGCGTCTATTGATCCTGCGCATTATGATGAGTTGCGGGTGGCCCATGCGGTGCCCGAGGCCATGCGGGATTTACATGCTGAGGATGCGTTTGTGCTGGAGTACGGCTTTGAGCGCTTGCAAGGCGTTGATTTTCGCAAGGGCTGCTATGTGGGCCAAGAGGTCACGGCGCGCATGAAGCATAAAACCGAGCTGCGCAAAGGTCTGCGCAGGGTCGGGGTGTCGGGCGACGCCCAAGAGGGCGCCGAGATTGTTGCGGGTGGCAAAGTTGCGGGCCGTCTTGGGACGATCGCGGGCGGGCAGGCGCTGGCCTATCTGCGCTTTGATCGCATCCAAGACGAGATGACCGCCGGCGCGGCGCGGATTACGCCTCTCGAATGACCTTGAGAAACTTGTCGTTCAACTCGCTGTTCGAGGCCACAAACCCTTTGGGATAAAGCGCGGTGTCTTTGGGGTCGATGGGCGAATGAAACCCGCCCGCCTCGCGCAAAATCGCCATGCCAGCCGCAACATCCCAAGGCTGAACACCAGTTTCCCAATAGCCGTCGTAACGCCCTGCAGCCACGTAAACCAGATCGAGCGAGGCCGCGCCCCAGCGCCGGATGCCCGCGCATTGCGGGGCCAGCGCTGCGGTTTGGCGCAGCATGGCAGGCAGGTGCTTTGAACCGCCAAAAGGCACGCCGGTGGCAAAAATTGCACCGCTCATGTCGCGACGATCCGAGACACGGATGCGCTGGTCGTTTAACCAAGCGCCAATGCCCTTTTCGGCCACGAACATCTCGTTTTTCACCGGATCAAGCACGACCCCCGCGACGATCTCTTCTTTGTATTCAAGCGCAATGGACACCGCCCAATGGGGCAGCCCGTGCAGAAAATTCGTCGTGCCATCAAGCGGGTCGACGATCCAGCGGCGGGTCGGGTCGCGGCCTTCTTTAAAGCCGCCTTCCTCGCCCAAAAACCCATAGTTGGGCCGCGCGGTGCCAAGCTCTTCACGGATGATTTCCTCGGCGGCGATATCCGCGCGCGAGACAAAATCCCCTGCGGATTTGGACGACACCTGCAGGTTCTCGACCTCGCCAAAATCTTTGAGCAAACTGCGCGCAGCCTTGCGCGCCGTGGTCATCATCACGTTGATATTCGCGGAAAAGCGATCCCCTGCCATCAGCTTGTCGCCCGCTCCACATACTCGGCGGTTTCGGTCGTGATGACCACCGCTTCGCCTTCGCCCACGAAAGGCGGGATCATCACGCGCACGCCGTTATCAAGCACCGCCGGTTTGAAACTATTGGCCGCCGTTTGGCCTTTGACCGCAGGCTCGGTCTCGGCAATCACGCAAGTCACCCGCTCGGGCACCTTGGCCGAGAGCGCCTCTTCGTCGTAAAATTCGACCTTCACCATCATCCCGTCTTGCAAAAACGGACGGGTGTCGCCCAGCATCTCGGCATCGATTTCGATCTGCTCGTAGCTCTCGGTGTCCATGAAGACCAGTTTACCGTTTTCCTCATAAAGGAACTGCTGGTCCTTTTGCTCAAGGCGCACGCGCTCTACCTTATCCGCCGAGCGGAACCGCTCGTTCAGCTTTGAACCGTTGCGGATGTTTTTCATCTCGACCTGCGCAAAGGCACCGCCCTTGCCAGGCTTGACGTGATTGACCTTAACCGCGACCCAAAGGCCGTCCTGATGTTCCAGCACGTTACCGGGGCGAATTTCATTGCCGTTGATTTTGGGCATCGCGAAGCGGGCTCCTGACCTAAATGTTTGCATCCGTTCGGGCAGCGTTTAGGGCAGGGTGCGCGTTATGGCAATAAGCGGCTGGTGGGTCTATCCGCCCACGGTCAAAAAGCGACAGCCGTCCTTGGTAATACAGGCCGCGCTTAGGATGCCAGAGTAGACGCAGCCGGTATCAAGCGCGATGCGCCCGTCCTCGCAGCTGGCGGCGGGTTGCGGGGTATGGCCGTGCACCACCCAAATCCCGTCCTTGCGGGCTTTGCTCACGCCTCTGATCCAGAGCAGATCATGGCGGTCCTGATCATCGATGGCGCGGGCAGGATCGGCGCCCGCATGGGTGAAAAACACGTTGCCCGAGCGGTGGCTCAGGGCCAGTTCGTTGAAAAAACCGATCCGTGCAGGCCCAAGCGCCGCGGTCAGTGCTGCGGCCCCGGCGCGTTTTGTCTCGTCATCGGCATCGTGAAAAAGCCTGACACCAAAGCTCCAGAGCGTGTCAGTGCCGCCGATATTATCCTTGAGCCAGCGGGTGGGCGCGAGCGGGTCGGCGAGAAATTTGAGCACATAGTCATCGTGATTGCCCAAAAGCAGAATAAAGCGATCCCCGCGCGCCTGTTTTTGCGCCATCAAGGCATCAATCACCTCTTTGGAGGCCGGGCCGCGATCAATGTAATCCCCCAGCATCACGATGGTCGCCGGACCGTGGCCCTGCGCTTGGGCATCCTTGTCGATCAGCTCCAGCATCTCGACCAGATGCACATGCATCCCGTGAATATCGCCCACCGCGTAAATTGGCGCGTCAGGATCAAGCGGGGCAGTGAAGCGGTGGCGGAACATTTTAATCCTTTGGCCCCGTCAGGTTTAGCGGGGTCGAATTTAGGGGGTCAAGATTTCGGACCCTTAACCTTGTGGCGCCTTGGGGGCAAATGCTCCTGCGCCCTCCAGCAAAGCATCGACAGTGTCGCCATCCACGCCGCCAAGCTTGCTAAAATCACCATGGGCCAGTGCCGCGCGTGCGGTGTCGATCAGCGTCTTATGGGTGGATCTCGCCAAAGCTGCGCCCACAGAAATCCGGGCAACCCCTGTTTTGGCAATCGCCGCAAGCGGTAGCTTGGTGAATTGCCCCGCGACCAATGCGTTCACGGGTTTACTGGTCGCGGCACAAACCGCACGCAGCGCATCCAGATCAGGGGGGAGCGGCACATAAAGACAGTCCGCACCTGCTTTGTCGAATGCCTTAATGCGCCGCAGCGCCTCTTGCATGTCATAAACCCCGTTCATCACCCCATCTGCGCGGGCGGTCAGCACAAAATCATGCGGCAACGCGCGGGCAGCGGCGGCGGCGGCGGCAATTTTCTCGACCGCAAGCTCGAATGGCACGGCAGCATTGCCGGGATAAATCATGTCCTCGATCCCGCAGCCAGCAAGGCCAATCTCGCCCGAAAGACGCACGGTTTGAGCAACCGCCTCGGGCGTGTCGCCAAAGCCCTCTTCGAAATCGCCATTCACAGGGATACCGGTTGCCGCGATCAAATCCTGTGCATGGGCCAGCGCCTCGTCCCGCGTGATCGTTCCCATATCGGGCCTGCCGAGGGTAAAGGCATGGGCCGCCGACGACGTGCCGATGGCCTTGGCCCCAAGGGCGCTCAGAACCTTGGCGCTGCCAATATCCCACGCGTTTGGCATCACAAAGGGCGTGGCTTTGACATGGAGGTCGCGAAACGACGTCATGACTTGGGGCGTTCGGATTTTGGGTCGTACATCGGTTTCAAACTTGCCTCGGCGACAACCCGTGTCCCTGCGACTTCGATTTCGTAGCGCGAGGCCAAAACCTCTGTGGCGCTCTGGTTGGGGCAGGGGACATAGCCCAGCCCAATCGCCCCGCCTAGGGTGTGGCCGTAATTACCCGACGAGATATAGCCCACAAATTCGCCGTCCCGCAGGATCGGTTCGTTATGAAACAGCAAAGGCTCAGGCTCGGTCAGACGAAACTGCAAAAGCCGGCTCTTCAGCCCCTCATCGCGTTTGCGCTCCACCGCATCGCGGCCCATAAATGCAGGCTTGTCCTTGGCCACCGCAAAGCCCAACCCCGCCTCAAGCACATGATCTTCGCAGGTAATGTCATGGCCAAAATGGCGGTAAGCCTTCTCAATCCGAGCGCTGTCCATCATGTGCATCCCGCACAAGCGCAGCCCGTGATCGCTGCCTGCTTCGATGATCGTCTCAAAAATATGCGCGGCGAACTCGGTGGAGCAATAAATCTCCCAACCCAACTCGCCCACGTAAGAGACGCGGTGCGCCCGTGCGAGGCCAAGACCGAGTTCGATATTTTGAAAGGTGCCAAAAGGATTGGCCGCGTTTGAAAAATCGTTCGGTGAGACCGCCTGCATCAGCGCGCGGGCATTCGGGCCCATCACCGCCAAACAGGCCTCTGCGGCGGTCATGTCGGTGATCGTTACCCGGCGCTCGCCAAGGTGACGGCGCAGCCATGTCTCATCCGCCTGCCGGGTTGCGGCGGGGGTGACCACTAGATAGGCTCTCTCAGAGAGGCGGTTCACGGTCACATCCGCCTCGATCCCGCCCGCGTCATTCAGGAACTGTGTGTAGACGATTTTGCCCACAGGCACGTCCATTTGCGCGCCGCAGATGTGATTTAGAAATGCGCAGGCGTCTGGTCCCTCAACGCGCAATTTGCCGAAGCTCGACATGTCATAGAGCCCAACCTGCTCGCGGATCGCGCGGTGCTCGGCGGCTTGGTTTTCGAACCAATTCTGGCGGCCCCAGCTATAAGTGTAGGCGGCTGGCTGACCCGGATTGGCAAACCAATTCGCGCGCTCCCATCCCGCAAGCTCGCCAAAAACCGCGCCATGTCCTTTCAGATGTTCGTGAAGCGGTGAGCGCCGCACGCCGCGCGCTGTGGCCTTTTGGCGGTAGGGCCAGTGATCCGCGTAAAGCAGCCCAAGCGTTTCGGTTGCGCGGGCCGCAAGATAGCGTTTGTTGTTCTGAAACGGGTGCATGCGCGCAATGTCGACGTCGCCCAGATCAAAGGGCCGCGCGCCCTTATCCATCCACTCCGCCAGCGCCCACCCCGCGCCGCCAGAGGATTGAATGCCGATGGAATTAAAGCCCGCCGCGACAAAGAAATTGCGCAGGTTCGGGGCCTCGCCCAGATGGTAAGCATCGTCGGGGGTAAAGCTCTCGGGGCCGTTGAAAAACGTGTGAATGCCCGCCTCGGCCAGCATTGGCATCCGCGCACAAGCGGCCTCTAGGATCGGCTCGAAGTGGTCGAAATCTTCGGGCAGTTGGTCAAACTCGAAGGCGGGGGGGATGCCGTCCATGCCCCAAGGTTTGGCCACGGGCTCAAAGGCACCCAAGAGAATTTTGCCCGCGTCCTCTTTGAAATAGGCGCATTCATCGGGAACCCGCAGAACGGGCAGGGCAGTCAGTCCCGCGATCGGCTCGGTGACGATATAAAAATGCTCGCAGGCCTGTAGCGGCACGGCGACCCCTGCCATTTGCCCCACCTCACGGCCCCACATTCCAGCGGCATTCACCACGAAATCGCAGGTGATCGAACCGCTCGTGCCATCATCCCCAGCCCAAGCGACCCCCTGCACCGCACCATCATGGGTCAAAATATCTGTGACCGCCACGTTTTCGCGGATCAAAGCGCCCCGCGCCCGCGCGCCTTTGGCAAAGGCCAGCGCGACATTGGCCGGGTCCGCTTGCCCATCGCCGGGCAGATAGACCGCGCCTTTTAGATCGTCGGTGTGTAGATGCGGGTAGCGCGTGCGCACATCCGCCAGCGAGATTTCTTCGACCTCGACCCCGAAAGCCCGCGCCATCGACGCCTGCCGCCGGATCTCTTCCAGCCGATCAGCGGTTTTGGCAACGGTCATCGAGCCCACGCGTTTAAACCCGGTCTCAACCCCGGTTTCCTCGCCCAGCGAGACCATCAGCTCTTGGGTGTATTTGGCCAGTTTGGTCATATTGGCCGAAGCGCGCAACTGCGCGACCAGCCCAGCGGCGTGCCATGTGGTGCCAGAGGTTAGTTTTTTGCGCTCTAAAAGCACCACGTCCTGCCAGCCCAATTTCGTCAGGTGATAGGCCACCGAGGTGCCAATCACACCGCCGCCAATGATCACGGCGCGGGCTTTTTGGGGCAAGTCAGTCATGGTGCAGCGGTCGCCATCATACCGCGTCCATTGGCGCTGAAATATTGGCCGCAAAGCTGTGCAGGCGCCCCAAAGCCTCGGTTAAGACGTCATCGGGCACCGTGAGCGCGACGCGGATATGCCCTGCGGCGGCGGTCCCGAAACTCTCACCGGGCATGACAGCGATCTTTTCGGTCTCGATTAGACGATGGGCGAAATCATAGCCCGACAGCCCCGTGCGCCGCACATCGAGCATCACATACATGGCCCCATCGGGGGGCGAAATTCCCAGCACGTTCGAGCCTTGCAGTTGTGAAAGCGCCAGATTGCGCCGCCTTGTGTACACGGCAGTGGCCTCTGCCTCAGCGGCATCGCCCCCTTGCAGTCCCGCCAAGGCGCCCGCTTGCACAAAGCTAGAGACGCCATAGGTGAGCGCATTGGCCAGATCGGTCATGGGGGCGATCACCTCTTGCGGGCCGACAGCCCAGCCGACGCGAAACCCGGTCATCACATGGCTTTTGGACATGGAGCCGACCACAAGGGTGCGATCCGTCAGTCCATCGACTTGGCGCGGCGATATATGTGTGCCTTGGTGGACCTGCGTGTCGTAAACCTCGTCCGAGATCACCCACATATCATGGGCCTGAGCCGCGGCGGCAATGCCCTCAAGACAAGCGGCGGAATAAACCGCGCCAGTTGGGTTGTTTGGCGTGTTCATCAACAAAGCGCGGCTGGACGCGGTGGCGGCCATCACAGCGCTTGGCGCTGGTTGGAACCCATCCTCGGGCCGCGCGCTGATCACATTCAACTTGCACGATGCCGCATGAACCGTTGGCACATAGGTCGCATAGTAAGGATCGATGATTGTCACTTCGTCGCCCGGGTCGGTGACCGCCATTAAGCACGAATAAAGCGCGCCTTGCCCACCGTTTGAGACAAAGACGTTTTCGGGGCTGGTGGGGATGCCGCTGCGCGCCGAAACCCGGCTGGCGATGGCGTCGCGCAGGGCCGCCGTGCCATTGACCGCAGCATAGCGGGTCTGGCGTTTCGCAAGTGCCTCACGTGTGGCATCAATCACCACATCCGGCGTGGACAGATCGTGATCGCCAATGCACAAAAGCGTCACATCCTGCCCGGCGGCGATCATCTCATTGGCGCGGTACCACACGGACCACCCGTCATCGGCGACACCATCATCACTGGTGGCCTCGCCGTTGAGGGTTTTTATGCGGCGCGAGACCTGCATTAACGATCTAGAGTTTGCGGCATGGCCGCGATCTTCTCTTGCCATTTCGTTCGGAATTCCTGCTCGGTGGTGCCCAGCGCGTAGCTGGGTGATTTTAGTTGACTAAAAGTAGAAATTTCAATCATCACGATTGCATTGAATTTGGCCAAGAGCGCCTCGTCCCAGAGCCCTTCGAAATTGGGCATAAGCCGCACAAACCAATCCTGACCACGATTGATCACCGACGCATCTCCGCGCACCCTGAGGCCGCGCCGCGAGAGGATATCGACAAAATTCACCTCGACCTGTGGTTGATGCTTGATATTTGCGATCGTATTTGGCGAGGCGATCTCGCCAAAGGCAATATTGGTGTCGTTCAGCACCACAAAGGTGCCTTTGGGCGATACATTGGGCGTGCCGTCGGATGCGACAGTCGCCACGAATCCTAGCCGCCAAGTTTCAATAATATCAATGGCTTTTTCGGGGAGCTTCAAGCGCGTAGCCTTTCGTTTTTCGGGTCCCAAAGCGGCTGATCCAATTCTACGCGCGCTTTATAGCGCTGGCCATAGATATCGACTTCAAGCTCAGTTCCCGGCGTCGTTAAATCCACTCGTACCATAGCCAGAGCAATGGATTTATTAACGCGGTATCCCCAACCGCCAGAAGTGGTTTCCCCAACGATGTCTCCGCCCAGCCAAATAGTCGACATATAAGGCGCATCCGCATCCCCAGCCTCAATGGTCAGCGTGGCAAAACGCTTTTTGACCCCTTGCTGTTTCTGGCTTAGCAAGGCCGCTTTTCCGGGGAAATCAGCTGGCTTATCGAGACGGATAAACCGATCAAGACCGCCCTCTAACAGGCTGTAATCAGACGATAAATCACCCTTCCACGCGCGGTAGCCTTTTTCGAGGCGCAAACTGTTCAAAGCGTACATGCCAAAGGGCGTCACCCCGGCTTTTCTCAGCGCATCCCAGATTGCCGGGGTTTGATCTGCCCCCGCGTGGATTTCCCAACCCAATTCACCCGCAAAACTAACCCGCACCAAGGCGCAGTCCACGCCCGCGACGGTGCCGCTCATAGAAACTGAGAGCCAAGGCGCGTTTAGATCATGGCCCGCAACAAGCGGTGCAAGGATGTCGCGCGCCTTGGGGCCTGTGACTAGAAGGCACTCGGCATCATGGGAATGTGATGTGATTTCAATATCTTGGGGCTTTTTCTGGGTCAGAAGTTCCAAGTCATGCCACTGCGCAGCGGCGGCGGTGATCAGCCCAACCTCTTGGTCCGAATGCACCATGACCGACATCTCGGTCACAATCCGCCCGCGCGCGTCGGGGAAATAGGCCAAGCCAATGCGCCCCGGTGATGGAAGCCGCGAGGCGGTCAGGGTGTCGATCCAGTCCTTGGCACCGGGGCCGCGAACAAGATAGCGCGAAAACCCGGTGATCGGCAGCATCCCGCAATGATCGCGCACCGCCTCGCATTCGGCCTTGATGCGCGGGGCCCAAGGGCCGTCTCGATCCCAAGTTTGGGTGGCCGCCTCGGAGGTGTCATCGCCCGGTTTCGCGAACCAATTTGCCCGCTCCCAGCCATTATAAACGCCAAAGACCGCCCCCGCATCCGCAAGCCGGGAATGTAGCGCCGATTGTTTTTTGTCACGCCCCGCAGGCCATTCATGATGGGGAAAATGCATGGCATATTCGTGGCCGTAAACCTCTAGGCCTTTGGCATCGCAATAGGCTTGATCGGTGTAATCGGTGAAGCGCCGTGGATCGACCGCCCACATATCCCATTCGGTTGCCCCTTGGGTGATCCATTCGGCCAAAACCTTGCCCGCACCACCTGCTTGGGCAATTCCAAAGGTAAAGACACAGGCCTCAAAGGCGTTTTTCACGCCGGGCATGGGGCCAAGCAGCGGCAGGCCGTCCGGGGCGTAGGGAATGGGGCCGTTGATGATCCGCTCAATCCCGGCGGTGCCTGCCAGCGGCACGCGCTCCATGGCGTCGACCACAATGTCCTCGATCCGGTCCAGATCATCGGGGTAGAGCTGGAACGAGAAATCATCAGGCATCGGGTCATCCGCGCCCATCCAATGGCCCTTACAATTCGGCTCATAGGGGCCGATGTTGAACCCGTTTTTCTCTTGGCGCAGATAATACGAGACATCGACGTCGCGGATCAGGGGCAGTTTGCCGCCGTTCTCTTTGGACCACGCCTCGATCTCTGGGACTTGGCTGGTGAGCACATATTGATGGCTCATGACCATCATCGGGACGGTGCGCCCGCCGTAGGGTTTGAACCACTCGCCGACCTCTTGGGCGTAATAACCGGCGGCATTGACCACATAATCGCAGGCAATCTCGCCCTTGGGGGTCGCCACGGTCCACGTGCCGTCGTCATGCTGGGTCACACCAGTGGCAGGGCAAAAGCGGATGATCTGCGCGCCCATATCGCGGGCGCCTTTTGCCAGCGCTTGGGTCAGCTGCGCAGGGTCAATGTCGCCGTCGGTGGGGTCCCAAAGCGCGCCAGCCATGTCGTGGGTTTCCAAGAACGGATAGAGCGCCTTGGCTTCATCCGCGCTCATCATCTTCATGTCGATGCCTTGATAGCGGCCCATTGAACAGGCGCGCTTGAATTCCTGCACTCGCTCCGGGGTATGGGCGATGCGGATTGAGCCCGTTTGGTGGTAATTCATCGGGTAATCCACCTCGTCCCCGAGGCGCGCGTATAACTCGGTTGAGTAGCGCTGCATGTTCATGATCGCCCAAATGG
>CAYLLD010000038.1:0-20236 GCA_964384315.1 uncultured Rhodobacterales bacterium
CCAGATCAAGCCCGCTTTCCTCGCCGATCATCACATCGACGATGGCGGCCTGAATCTCCGGCCCTTGCAAGAGCGCGAGGCCCTGCTCAACGCGCGCGGTGTGATGCACGCGCAGGCCCTCGGCGGCCAAACCGCGGGTGAGCGCCGAGGCGATGTCAGGGTCGTCTTCGACCAGAAGGATATCGATTGCATCAGGCATGTGCCGCTTGGTCCGTATGAGCCGGAAAACGCAAGGCTACCATTGTCCCTTTTCCGATGACCAGCGCGTTTTCATCGGGGGGCGGCGAGGCCAGCGTGATCGTCCCGCCGTGTTCCTCGACCACCCATTTCGCAAGGCCAAGCCCGATGCCAAAGCCGTTGCTGCCCTCCGCCTGATCGGTGCCGCGCGCAAAGCGCTCAAAGGCGGTCGCTTGATCCGCCTGCGCCATGCCAGCCCCTGCGTCGATGACCTGAAGCATATGTGTCTGCATATGTGCCTGTGCGCCGTGGATGATCCGCATCTCGATCGCGCATTCGTGCCCAGCGTGGCGCAGCGCGTTATCCACCAGGCCCGTGATCACCTGCCTGATCCAGTTGTGATCGCCGATGACCTGTGCGGGGCCAAATGCTGGATCACTGGGCGCCAGCCGCAGCGAGAACCCCAGCCGCTCTGCGCGGCGCGCCAGATCATCCATGGCCGATTGCGCCGCGCTTTGCAGATCAAAGCGCTCGTGTTCGATGCTCAAAATCCCGCTTTCGGATTTGGAAATCCGTAACAGATCATCGATCCGGCGGCTCAGCAGCCGCGCCCGCGAGATGATCGCCTCAAAGGTCTGGGGCCCCGCCGCCTCTTTTTGCGCCAGCTCCGCCTCCATCAAAATCACCGTCAGAGGCGTGCGCATTTCATGGCTGATGTCGGCGAAAAACCGGCGGCGGTTGGTGTCGACGCTGGTCAGCTTGGCATTGGCGGCGCGCAGCTTTTCCGTCTGGCTGGCGATGGTGTCATTGAGCATCGCGCGGTCGCGGCCCAGCTGATCCGCCATGCGATTGACCTCAACGAAAAGATCACCGATTTCGTCGCGGGTGGTCTCGGGCAGACGGGCCTCAAAATTCTCGGCAGCGATTTCGCGCGCCGCCAGCCGCAGCCGTTCCAGACGCCCAAGCTGCGGGCGGACCAAGACGATGTAAAACGCCGCCAGCGCGCAAAGCGTCAGCACTGTCACGGCAATGGCCGCGCGGGTCAGCCAGATGCGGATGCGCGCGATCTGGGCATAGGCGTCGTCCTTGATCCGCTGCTCGTCGCCGATGGCGCGGGCGAGCAGGGGCTGAAACCGCGACGAGAAAATCGTCAGCTCGGTGGCCACGCGGTCCGGCGTCGTATCAACACGGTCAATGGCGCGCACCAACCCATCGAAACTGGCCTGCATCCGCGCCAGATTAAGCCCGCGGGTCGCCCGCCGCGATTGCTCATTCAGCCCAAGGCCGCGCGCGTTTGCAACATCGCGTTCCAGATTGGTGCCAATGGCCCTGAACGTCCCGTTGATCGTGGTCACCAGCCCCGCGATCCGATCCTTGCGCGTGTTCGAGATATCCGCCTTGCCCACCGGCTCGTAGTTCACAAAGGCCAGCGAGGAAATCTGCGACGAGAGCGCGGCATAGCCCTTGAGCCGCTCATCGGCGTTCAGGGCGTTTTCAAGCCGCGCCGAGCTAAGCGAGAGGCCCACGATGCCGATCCCGCAGGCCAAAACCGAGCCCAAAGCCAAGAGCAGCGCCCCAAGGCCAAGCTTGCGCGCGAGGCTTAGAGTGCGCCCCGACTTAGGGTGTGGGCTAAGGGCAGTTGTCCCCAATTCTCAGGTTCCTCTTAGAAAACGAAACGGGCGTTGTCGGACGATCATGATAAACCTGTATCAAACAAAGGTGCGAGTCTGTTTTAAGTCGGTCCGGTTTGGCCGGTCATCTTGAACAGAAAAAACGACACCAAACGATAGGGAAAAGATCATGAATGCATTTCAGAAAATAGCGGCAGTTTGCGCGACCCTCGCCATGAGCGCCTTTGGGGCCTTGGCCGATACCCCGACCCTCAAAGCGGCGGTGCTGAAAATCGGCACGGTGAACTGGGAGCTTGATGTGATCAAGCACAACGGGCTGGACACCAAACACGGGTTCAATCTTGAGGTGCAGGGGTTGGCGGGCAATCCCGCGACCCGCGTGGCCTTTCAAGGCGGCGAGGCGGATATCGTTGTGGCCGATTGGATTTGGGTGGCGCGGCAGCGGGCCGAGGGCAAAGATTTTGTCTTTATTCCTTATTCGACCGCCGTTGGTGGCTTGATGGTCAAAAACGACAGCGGGCTGAACTCGCTTGAGGACCTTAAGGGCAAAAAGATCGGCATCGCGGGCGGTCCGGTCGATAAAAGCTGGCTGCTCATTCAGGCATTGGCCTCGCAGAAAATGGGTCTCGATTTGGTTTCGGAAACAGAACAGGTCTTCGGTGCCCCCCCGCTGATCTTTAAATCCGCCCTGAGCGGTGAGGTCGATGGCGCGATCAACTTTTGGCACTTTGGCGCCAAGATGCAGGCCGCTGGGATGCGCCCGCTGGTGTCGGTGCAAGACGCCGCCGAGACACTGGGCCTAAGCGCGGACACGCCGCTTTTGGGCTATGTGGTCAAGGGCGAGATGCTGCGCAGCAATCCTGATCTGGTGGCGGGTCTGGCCGCGGCCTCGCGTGAGGCCAAGGCGATTTTGGCCGCGAATGACGCCGAGTGGGATCGCATCCGCCCGCGCATGAACGCCGATAAAGACAGCCAGTTCGACGCGCTGAAAGCCGGATTTCGCGCGGGTATCCCCGCCTCGCAAAGCGTGAATGAGGCAAATGCGGCAGAGCTTTTGGCGCTGATGGCCAAGCTCGGCGGCGAAAAGCTGGTCGGCGCGGCCTCAACCATGCCCGAGGGCGTTTTTTATAACCCCTAAGTTTTCCCCTAGGTCCATTTGAGCGATGATCCGTTTAATCTCGTTCGCAAGTTTTGGCCTGCTCTGGATCGCCCTAGCGACGGCTATGGGCGATCCAGCCGTTTTTCCCGGTCCGGCGAAAGTCTTTAGCCTCATCGCCTCGGAATTCCGCTCCGGCGAGTTGGTCACCCATGTCGGCGCAACGCTGGTGCGGGTGGCTTTGGCCTTTGTGATTGCCATGTGTATCGGCACCGCCATTGGCGTGTTTTTGGGCCGCCAGCAGGGGGCGGATCGCTGGCTGGATGCATGGGTCGTAATCATGCTGAACATTCCGGCGCTTGTGACCATTGTGCTGTGTTATCTGTGGATCGGCTTGACCGAAGTGGCGGCGATTGCGGCGGTGGCGATCAATAAAATCCCCATGGTGGTCGTGATCATGCGCGAAGGGGCGCGGGCGTTGAGCCATCCTCTGGCGGATATGGCCAAGATTTTCCGCATGACGCCTCTGGCCACCTTGCGCCACGTCACCTTGCCCCAGCTCGCCCCGCAACTGGCCGCCGCCACCCGCACCGGCATCGCGCTGATCTGGAAAATCGTGCTGGTGGTGGAATTTCTGGGCCGCTCGAACGGGGTCGGGTTCCAAATCCACCTCTATTTCCAACTCTTCGATGTGGGCCGCGTGCTGGCCTATGCGGTCACATTTGTGCTGATCATGCTGGCGATTGAATGGGCGATTTTGCAGCCCCTAGAGCGCCGCGCCAACCGTTGGAGAGACCTATGATCGAGGTGGCGCTTAGGGGCAAAAGCTTTCGCCGTACCCAGATTTTAGGCGCGATAGATTTCACGATGGCTGCAGGTGAGCGTTTGGCGATCCTTGGGCCATCGGGGGTTGGCAAATCGACGCTGCTGCGGATCATTGCCGGGCTGGACACGAGTTACGAGGGGGTGATCAAAAGCCCTGATAAACGCTCGTTCATGTTCCAAGAACCGACCTTGCTGCCATGGCGCTCGGTTACGGCAAATCTCTCCCTGACCACCCGTGCTGGGGCTGCCGAGATCACCGCAATGCTGGGTGAGGTTGGCCTTGGAGATAAGGCGGCGCATTTTCCGGGGCAGTTGTCACTGGGTCAACAGCGCCGGGTGGCTCTGGCACGGGCGCTTTTGACTAAGCCGGATGTGTTGTTCCTAGATGAGCCTTTCGCCTCGCTTGATCCGGGTTTGTCCGAAGAGATGTGCGCCTTGACCCGCGCCATGACCGTGGACCGGGGCGTGGCCTTGTTGTTGGTTACCCATAGTCAGACCGAGGCGGACACGCTGGCGCAGCGCGTTTTGCGGCTGGGGGGCAGCCCGGCGATTCTGCAGGGCTAAATTGCGCGGCAGGGCGGGGGTTTTAGTAATCCCAAATGCAGAAAAACGCAGATTCTCGTCAATTTCCGCAAATTTTCCCGAATTTTCCCGAATTTTGACGAGCGCTTGACGCTCATCTGACCTTGACCTCACTCAACACGGGTTATCCCTGAGGTGCGTTATCGAGACCACCAACCGGGTGCACCTTAGTCCCTGTAAGTAGTCCCGCCCGGTTGATGGTCTCGGAGCGTGAATTCTTAAGGCATTGAAATAAATACATTTTTAAAGTGGCGGCGCATCACGAGGTTTATTTAAAACGCGTCGCCACACATTTACACACTGTGATCCCATCCGTGCGAATTTCAACACGCAGGGCCAATTTTGGGCCATTTTGGATCGCGATGTTACTTGCGGCATCGGTTTGTCAACGCGTGCTGCGCCGCCGGTAACATGTGGGGGAGGTGGCGGAGCGATCTGCCACCTCTTGTGCTTTGCACAGCCCATCCACCTCAGGTGAAATCTCCGATTTATTCCGCTGGCAAAAGCACCGCCTCTGACAGCCGATCATCCTTTGGATGCCAGCGCCCGTTTGGCCCGCTGCCTTGGCGATGCCAATAGCTGGTTGGATCGGTGATGATCAGACCGATGAGGGTGCTGGCTACGATCAGACTACCCAAAACCCCAAGGCGCGCGGGCACGTCCGGCTCTAGGTAGATGTAGGCGTTTAGAGGTGTCGCGCTGGCCAGCTCTTGGGGGATTTTGCCCCCTTTGGGCCGAACGACAGAGGCCATTTGCTGCCCTGTTGCCATGGATAATTCATCGGACAGGCTTTGGCCGCTTGGCAGATTTAGCGTCCAGTCATAGGCCAGATCGATTTGGCTTAGTCCCGCCCCGGACAGATTGGCCCGAAGCGCACGCATAGCCACGAGAAATTCTAGCGGCACAGGCAGACTGTCATCGCTTTTGGGCGGGTTTTGCCGAATGAAAGTCGTGTAGAGCGCCCCGCGCGTTTCCAGCGCGCCACTTAGAACCTCTGGCGCGCAAACATGAGGCAAAAAATGGTTCAGGATCGTGAATTGATAGAGCCATTGATTAAGCCGCTGTGCCGGGGCCAGCGTTTGGCTGGTTTTATGGGCCATGCGCTCGCGGATCAGGCGCTCGTTTTGGGCCAGAGCCTCTTGCAGTTTGGCCGTTTCGGGCGGGATCGCCTTGGCCGGGTAAAGCGGGCGTAGCCGTGCGAAACCGGGTGCGCTGTTTTTAAGGCGGCGCGCGATATCCGCGCGGCTTTGGGGCGGCGGCGCATCGGTCAAACCGCCGAGAAGCGCCTCTGCCATTTCCCTATCCGGTGGCACGGGCTGCAAAATATCCATCTCAAGCAGGCTGAAAAAGCCATGCCAAGGATCGCTCTGGCCTGCATCTGCTGGCGCGATTGATTGATAAAATCTATGCGCAGCCGCAAAGTCATACCGCGCTAAACTGGCATCCTCGAAAAGATAGCCAAAACTCCCCTCAAAAGGCGCGGCGTCCCCCGCAACCTTTTGTGTCCCTAAATCCTTTGAATTCATCTGTCTTCCGAACTGTACTCTTGAAACCAAAAATAGGTTAACAGCCGCGCGTCAATGCAGCGTCAGTGCTGAAACTACAGTGGACAGAAAAAGGACAGCATAGGGGCTATGGGCGTATTAATTTTGATCCAATTCGAGACAAAATCCATGTCATGATCCAAGTTGCTAAAATAAAATATACCGCCACTATGGGGAAAGCGATGAAAGGATTAAAGGTTTTGTCTGCAAAATACGACGCATAGTAAAGCGCATCGCCCTGTTGGCGCCACGCCGGAAAGCTCGACACAAAGACCAAGCTGGTGGCGTGCAGCAGAAAAATCGCCTCGTTGGTGTAGCTGGACCATGCGATGCGCAGCATGGTGGGACGCAGGATCAGGCGGTTGATCTGGCGGCGCGGCAGGCCCAAGGCCTCACCGGCCTCGCGTAGGCCCACAGGGGCGGTGCGCAGCGCGCCGTGGAAAATATGGGTGACATAGGCGGTGGTGTTCAGAAAGAGCACAAGCGTGGCCCCGGCCCAAGCGCGGGTCAGCCAGCGGGTTTCGGCGGTCAGGGTAAATAGGCCCAGATCGAGCGTGGCGGTGAGTTTGGGCAGCAGCACGAAGGCCTCGTAGACCACGAAAAACTGCACAAACAGCGGCGTGCCGCGAAACAGGTAGACATAGGCGGTGGCGGGCGCGCGGACCCAGCGCGACGGGTGGATCAGCGCAAAGGCCAAGGCGGTGGCGGCGAAAAACCCGAGGCCGATGGCGATCACTGCGAAATAGATGTTCCACAACATGCCCGAGCCGATCAGCGCCACATGTTCGCAGAGGGTGTAGTCGCCCCGTGGCAAAAGCCGTTCGCCAAAGCCTAAGGCGCGCAGGCCATAGGCGCTGAGGGTTTCAAGACAGCTCATGTGATCATGCCCCCACCATCCCTCGGCGTGCGCGCAGGCCGCGTTCAAGCCGCGCAAAGACCCGTTCGCTCACCCATGTCACCGCGAGGTAAAACGCGGCCACGCCGATGAAATACCACAGCCGCCAATCGCCATGGGGGTAGGAGAACCGCTCGGTTTTCGACCCGCCCAATTCGCGCGCCCAATAGACGATGTCTTCGATGCCCAAGAGGAACAAAAGCGGCGTGGCTTTGAGCAAAAGCGCCCATAGGTTCGCCAGCCCCGGCAGGGCGTAGACCCACATCTGCGGGATGATGGCGCGGCGCATGGTTTGCGCGGGGGTAAGGCCGAGGGCTTTGGCGGCGTCGAATTGTCCTTTGGGGATCGCCTTGAGCGCGCCGTGAATGGTGTTGGCCGCAAAGGCGCCGAAGACCAGCGAGAAGGCGAGGATGGCCAGCGCGATGTTGTATAGTTCGTGAACCCAAGGGGCGGCGGCGGTGCGGGGCAGTTTGGCCTCGGCGCAGACCACAAAATCATTGCCGCGCCAGATTGGCTGGTCCCAGCCGGGGCATAGGGTGACGTGGCGGATGATCTCTAAGCCTTGATCGAGGGCCAAGGGGACGAAGAGATAAAAGATGATATCGGGCACGCCGCGCACGGTCCCTGACCAGCCCAAAGAAAACCACCGCAGGGATTTGTAGGGCGAGCGCCGTGCTAGTGCGGAGATCAGGCCAAGGGCCACCGCTGCTGGTGCGACAATGGCGAGAATGGCGAAAACGACTAAGGCGCTGGAGAAGATATTGAGGTGTTTGGGTGTGCTTAGGTAACAGGCCCACCAGCTTAGCCCGTCGAGCGATCTGGGATCAGCGCAAAATTCAAACATCGCTGATCCCGATCATTGTAGTTTAGTAGGCGACCTTGCCGTCGAACCACTTGGCGATCATGCCGCTCAAGGTGCCGTCCTCTTTCATCGAGGTAATCGCCGCATTCAGCTTGCCGCCGAGCGCCGCGTCGCTCTCGCGCAGACCCATGCCGACACCGCCGCCGATTTCAACGTCGGCATCCAAGAAAACCAACTCACCGCCCGAGCCGTTTACGATATCCGTAAGGAAGGATTTATCCGCAAGCACCGCATCCACTTCGCCGTTTTTCACCGCTGCGATTGTCTCATCGGGGGTGGAAAACTCAACCACCGTCGCGCCGCTTTCCGCAGCAAAGGCGGCTTGGATCGTGGCGGTTTGTGCGGCCACAATGCCTTTGGTGACCGCCATGTCGGCCCCTGCGAGGGCAACGTATGACGACGGGTCGGGCGGGAAATAGGCTTGGGTGAAATCAATCACCTCGTCGCGCTCATCGGTGATCGACATGCCGGCGATGATGATGTCGTAGTTGCTCGACAAGAGGTTGGGGATGATGCTGTCCCAAGCGTTGGTGACCCATGTGCACTCAAGCTTGGCGCGGGCGCAAATCTCGTCGCCAACCTCGCGCTCGAACCCGTCGATTTCGCCGCTATCATTGATAAAGTTGAACGGAGGGTAGGCGCCCTCGGTGCCGAGGCGAACGGCGTGACCGTCGGCGAACGCAGGTGTTAGACCTGCCGCGATGAATGCGGCGACCAGATAATGTTTCATGTGGGTGCTCCCTTTTACCACTTTTCGTCCGTTAATTTACGTTACTGATTCCCTAAAGCGCGCGCAACGCCCCACTGCAGGCCGGGATTTCGTCAGTGCTGCGTCAAAAACCGGGGCTCTTTTGGCGGAAACCATTGCCAAAACGCGCGGTTCACAACACAGTTTACAGTATTGAATGAATGGGGATTTTGGAGGAGGGCGCAGCCATGGCTGTTTTTGAAGGTGACAAGGAACCAGATCCGGAGCGCAATCCAACAGGCGATCCCTACACCGATTGGGCGCTGCGCTTGATGCGCGATGACCCGTCTCGGTTGGTTCTGCAAGGCAAGCTGCCTACCACATTCAACGAAAAGCCGGTCGCGCCGCTCCAAGAGCTGAACCAGCTTTGGGTGCCGCTGGTGGTGCGTGTTCCCGACGAGGCGCTCGAAGAGCTTCAAGAGCGTTTGGTGCCTTTAGAGCCCATGAGCCGCGAGGACCCGCCGGATTTATTTGCCGAAGGCTGGCAATTCCCCGGCCCCAAAGAGCGCGACCCCGAAGCGCCAGTTGAGCTGCTGGTATACGAAAGATTGCGCGGCGGCTCGCAACTGCCGGATTTTGTCGAAGTGTTGCAGCGATTGCCCGTCGTGACCCGCTTTGAGCTGCCGCTATCTGGCAACGAGCACCCCAGCACTGGCGTCGTGCTGCTCAATGAGGTGCTCTTTAGGCGCAGGCGCCCATCGCGCGGCGGCAAGCAGATGATTGGCATCATTGATGACGGGATTGGCTTTCTAAACGGGCGGTTCATGCGCGGTGATACCTCGCGGTTTGCCGGGTTTTGGATGATGGGTGATGGGCCGAATGCGGGGGCGGTGCCCATTGCCAATGTGGCTGCGCAACTGGACAGGCGCAGCGAGGCTGAGATTTACAAAGAGCTGGCTCGGGACGCATTTCGCCCCGGCACGCGCCACCGATTGCTGTCCTCGGAAAGTCACGGCACGCATATGCTCGATCTTGCAGCGGGGGCGCAGCCTGATGATCTGGCTGATCCTATGCGCGATATTGAGTTATTGGGCGTCCAACTTCCGCCCCAGACTTATGACGATACATCGGGCCGCAAGCTGATGCGCGATCTTTGGCCCGCGCTGCGTTGGCTGGTGCTAAGTGCGTATTTCAACGGGGCCGAGCGGCTCTTGGTGAATATGTCCCTTGGGATCACCGCTGGTCCCAAAGATGGCACCTCGACCGAAGAGGTGATCATCCAAAGCGCGATTGCCTTTGGGGCGTTTTTGGGCGTGAAAATTGAGGTGTTTTTGCCCTATGGCAACTCGTATCAAGATCAGCTTGCGGGCGAGCTGAACCCTGGCCCCGAGCAAGACGCGGTTATCGACTGGCAAATCGTGCCCGATGATCTGACGCCGGGCTACTTTGAGATTCAGCATAAGTTTCCCAGTCCTGTCGATCTGAACGATCTGGAAATCACCGTCACGCCGCCCGGTGGCCCCGGTCAGACCATCGTGGCTGGCCCCTTTGGGCGCATTGACGAGGATATTTTCGTGGATGGGCGCGTGGTGGGGCGGGTGACCTTTGTGCCGCAAAATTTCCTGGGCCGCCGGGATTTCATCATCGTTGCCTTCCTGCCCTCGCGCGCGAACCCGCAAGCAGGCTTTGGCGTGGCAACCGCGCCTGCGGGGCGGTGGTCGCTGCGGTTGGTTTCCAGAGACAACAAGATGGAGCTGACCGCGCAAATGCAGCGCGATGATCGTCCTGCTGGGGCCTTAACCGGGGCGCGGCAGGCCTATTTTGAGGGGCCGAACACGCGGGCCTATCTGCCGCGCAGCCGTCAGTTTGATAATCTGGATGACACGGGGCCTGTGGTCTATCGCGGCTCGAACTCGGCATTCACTCAGGTGCGTTCGAAATCCGTGACCACTGTTGGTGGTGCCGTGGTGCTGCCCCAAGCGGACCCAAGTGCCGCACTTGATATCCGGCCCGCGCGCTATTGTGCCGAAGGGGCAAACTGGTCCGGCGAGCAGCCCGATTATGGCGCGATAACTGAAAGCGATTTGGCCTTTGCAGGCATCAGAGCCGCTGGCACGTTTTCAAGCGGCACCGCGCGGCTGAGCGGGACAAGCACCGCCTCGGCCACCGCCACGCGGCATCGGCTTGAAAGCGGGCTGGGCATTGCCTCGGCCACCCAAGCGGTTGCGGGCGTAGACGTGGCGCGGGTGGGGCCAAAGGTGATCGTCGGCAACCGGGCCATCCGATTGCGGCGGCAGGCCTAAAACACAGGCCTAAAACACAGGCCTAAAACAAATGAGCCCGCGACAATGGCGGGCTCACTTACTTTAGCTGTGATAGGTTGGCCGCTAGGCCGTGTCAGAAATCTCGGCCAAAGCGCGTTCCCAAATTTCAAGCAAGAGCGGATCAGCGGCCCCGTTCATCGCCACCGTATCAGGCGCAAGCGTCGCGATCACATTCGACAGCGTGAAATCAACCGAACTTGCCACCGTTGGAGCAAATGACTGCACGGAAGTCTCTTTTCGCCCTAGCAAGTGATTGATCAGCGCTTCACCCATGGCGATCCCACAAAGCGCACCGGCCATGCTGTCCGACGGGAAATGCAGCCCCGCAACCGTGCGGTTATCCGCGATGCGCGTGGCGATGCGGAACATTAGGTTGGTCGCCGTATCGACATCGCCAATCACATCGCGCACCCGAAAATCATTGCCGGGGTTGGCCTTGGCGTGGATCATCCCCGCAAGGAAGGTGGCGATGGCAAAAGCCTCGGTACCGTGACCACTGGGCCAAGAGCCGTGGGTCGGGGTTTGTACCACCGGATAGACCCGCGAGGAGTAATCCGCAGGGCGCGGAATGTTGTGCTCAAACTTCAGCGGGAACTCGACGTAGCCGCACAGACGCACCACAGCCTCCAGCCACTCAAGCGTCCATTTCGAGCGCGTCGCATCCAGCCGCATCGCTGCCGCGAAAAACGTCGTGATGTCCTCGATGTGCATCTCGATCTCGTTCAGGCGATCATCGCGCAAATCCGCCGCATCGCGCACAAATGTAAGCTGGTTTGCCCAGTAGGGTGATGTGCGCGCAGGCGGTTTTAGTTCGACCAGAATTGGCGCGCTAGGATCGATGATTGCCGATTGAACGTTTGGGCCCACCGCGGTGAAGAGCGGCAAAACCAGCGTGTCGATCATCACTTCGCGTGGAATTTTGGACAGCCGCGAAAGTTGGCCAAAGCGATAATCCGACGTCAGCGGGGCAGGCGGCGTGTTTGGTGGGATAAAATCTGGCGATCCATCCCAAACCGGCAATTCGCCTTCGCGGGTGGTCAAAAGCGCGTCGGATGAACTGCCGCTGACGTCCTGAAATAGATCCTCTCCGGCCTGCGCCTTGCCCGCACGTCCTGCGCGGCCCGCACGTCCGGCCCGGCCTGCTCTGCCGGCGCGTCCGGCTCTTCCGGCGCGGCCTGCGCGCCCTGCTAAAGTCACCATTTTTCCGTCTCCCCCAAAGGTCTCATCTGCCCCCAAGTGTGATCATCAGGCTACGTTACGTCAATTCCCTCGCGCAAAGGGCCCGGTCTTTCGTGCTGAATTTGACGGTAAACTGACGCCCTATTCCCAACTCACCCATTTTAAGATAGGTTGACGTTGCGTTGATATTGGACAGTCCACATGAATTATCAGGTCCACTTTTTTGGAAATTTCCGACTAATCTCTCCTGATGGGGCTGATTTAGCCCCTTCGAGCGCGCGCCACCGTGCCTTGCTGGCTCTTGTTGCCGAATCGCCCGATCTGCGGCGGTCGCGGCGCTGGATCGAAGATCGGCTCTGGAGCATGCGCGACGCCAAACAGGCCGGAGGCAGTTTTCGTGAGGCGCTGCGGATGATCCGTAAGGCGCTGGGGGATCATGCTGATTTACTACAGGCCAATCGCTCGGATGTCTGGCTCGATCAATCGCGGGTGAAAACCGATCTTGAGCCGGGGGCAGATTTTGCCGAGGCCGGGCGCGAGTTTCTTGAAGGTTTGGATATCCGCGATCCCGAATTCGAAGACTGGCTGCGCGAGAAACGTGCCATTTACGAGGTGCGCACCGAAGCGCCACGGGTCGTGCCGATGGCCTCAACCCCGCAAACTGGCCCGTCCCATGCCACGATGAATGGCATTCTGGTCAGTTCGCGCATTGGGCGGGTGTCGAACCGCGCCGAAGGCATGGCGGCACAGCTTGTGGCGGATTGCGTGGCGACGAATTTTGAGGATTGGTTCGGCTCTTGGGTCCGCGCCAATTCCCCCCAAGCGGTCAGCGCTGGCGATGCCGATCTTGAGGTGGTCTGCGATGTGACCCAAGACGGCGGGGTTTGCGTGACCTATGTGAACGTCAATCACGTGGCCAGCGGGCGGTTGCTGTTTTCTGGTCACCGCAGCTATCACGGCTCGCCCCTTGAGGCGGTGGATCGCGACACGGTGGCGGGGCTGATCCATGCGGCCGCCTCGAAGGTGTCATCCAAAGTGCCGGTCTTTATCGGCGTTGATCGCGCGGAAAGCGTGGCGGCGGGGCTGGCGCATTTTGGCAAACAGCGGCTGCTGACCTTTGATCCTGAGAGCATGGATGAGGCTTATGGTCTGATGTCTCAGGCCCGTGCGGCCCACGAGCACGGGGTGTTCGTGGCGTGGCAGGCTTTTATCCGCATGGCCCAGCTTGTGGACACGTTTTGCGATGATCGCGAAGGCAAGGCTGACGATCTGCGGGCGCTTTCGGCGGAGGCGCTGGAGGTGTCTGGCGACAATGCCCTCGCGGTGGCGCTTGTGGCGATTGCGCGGTCCATGGGGCAGGTGGGCGAGGATGATAGCGCCCAGCTGGCCAAACAGGCGCTGAAGTTGAACCCCAAGAACCTCTTTGCGCGGCAGGCCATGGCGCTGGTGCGGGGCAATTCGGGGGATATCAAAGGGGCTTATACCCTGTCGAAATCCTGCCAGAGCCTGCTGCCCGATGACGATTCGCGGCATCTTTGGGATCTGTATCACGCGCTGGTCTGTATCGCGGCGGGGCGCACCCCCGAGGCGCTGACCTCTGCGGAAAGGGCTTCGGCGCGTTGCACGGAATTCAACGCACCACGGCGGCAGCTCTTGGGGCTTTATCTGCATGAAAACCGCATCGAAGAGGCCAAAACGCAGTTCGAATTGCTGCGCAAATACGAGCCGGGTTTCGCGATTGACCGGTTCTTCAAGGACCCCAGCTATCCTGTGGACACCCTGCGCCAAGGCGGGCTGGTGAACGCGGCCCATGAGAGCATTTTTTCGTAGTGGCCGATCACCTCAAGCAAACCGCCTAAGATGATCGGCGGTTTGTTAGATGAAATCCTCAGCGGTAATCTGATCGATGGTGACGTCGCGAATGATCAAGCGGCTTCCGTCCTCAGTGTCGAACTGAACCACACCCAATCGAAGCGATGCGCTCTCGTTATAATCGAGATTGTCAAAGGTCATCGCTGAGCCGTCATCGTTGGTGCCCGTGAGCCGGATCAAATCTTGGCCATCGTCCCAATCGTTTTTGGCGATAGCAAGAACATTTGCCTCATCGCCGAACTCAAAGATGTCCGATCCGTCACCGCCGACAACCCACCAATCCGGGCCAGTGCCCGCGTCGATGTAGTCGTCGCCATCGCCGCCTTTAATGCGGTCATTGCCGCTTGTGCCCGTGATCAGATCGTCGCCGCTTGTGCCACGCAGCCCGCTCACGGCGGTATAATTGGCAAAGTCAAAGCTCCCCCCGGTTCCGGGGTCGGTTGGAAGATCACTGCCAAGCAGAGTTTTGATTGCATCAACCTGAAGGTCAAAATTTGCAAGCTCAGCGGCGGTTGGTGCGTTCGTCAGGTAGTTGCCGACATCGGTTGCACCATTGCTGATTTGAATTTTCAGATCGAACGTACCAGCCCCCGCCGTATTTCCGTTTTTTACATCAAGAAACTTCTGGTGCTGCGACAGGCTCGGCACTGTGTCGAGATTCTTGAGAAACGTGTTGTTTGTGACCGTAAGATTTTGCGCCGATTTTGCGCTGAGTGCATTCGCTTGCGAGCCCTTGATCCAATTGTCGGTGATCGTGATATCGGAATGAGCAACCGGGTTGACCCCAGAATCACCGATTAGAATCGAGTGCACATATTTGACGGTATTTGGGTCGGTGGGCGCGGTGCCACTATCAAAGACGTTGTTGCTGATCTCGATATCGGAGCTTTTTTGGAAATTATCCACTTCGTTTCTTTTCGAGTTGTGGAACACTTGGATCATGTCCGCATGTTGATTTGACAAAAGGTTCCGCTCAAAGTCGTGGAAATAATTCTCGCTGATTTTGACCCCATGGACGTTCCAAAAGGCAAACCCGTCTGACGCAAGGCCAACAAGTTCGTTTCTTTCCAAAAGGATGTTCGGAATGCCATCGTTTGGCTTGGTGTCGCGGCTTTCGGTGAAAACGGCGCCTTTCCAAAGGTCTTTGAACAGATTGCCGCGCAGGGTCACGTCGGTGCTTTCGACAAAGCGAACACCTAGGCCCGCGTGTTGATTGTTCTCATCGAAAGCAAGGCCCGTTTTACTACTAACCTTGTCTGGAAGGCCCGAAGTCTCGCCGCCTTCAAAGGTTGTGTTGATGATTGAAACATTGTCACTGCGTACAACCGCTGCAAGCTGCGTTCCGGCGGCATTTTTCTCGCTCATGGGTTTTTGCGCATATTCAAAGCGCACCGCGTCAAAGGTCACATTGGCGGCGTCGGTAATCCATGTCCCGGATAGAATCGCCGGATCGGTCGCATCTGCGCTGGTAATCGTCACGTCAAAGCCGTTCGCTTTTGACAAAGCGGCATATTTTTTGCCGCTTAGGTTGAGGCCGGTATAGGTCCCCGCCTCAAGTTTAAACGTTGTGTCCTGCGAAATGTCTTTGCGCAGCTCAGCCTTAAGCTGTGATGCGCTCGAAATTGTGATTTCCACGGTCAATTCTCCTCATGTTTTATTGGTTTTATCCAAGGCCATCGTCGTGAAGGCCTGGTGCTTATGATCTGAGTTGGTTTGGAGATTTGTGACAATTGAAGGCGCATATTTCACATTGCCAAGGCGTAATTTTTCGCCAAACCTAGTTCCAAAATTGGAAGACCCGAGATTAATTTCCGAAATTGGAAGTCTCATGAAGTGGTATTCAGATACGATTTGCGTGGTTGGCGATAGGTTTTCAATTCAAGCATGGGGGGTGCCATGGGTGTGAATGACCAAGATTGGTACGGCAGGCTTTGCCGCGAATTGGATAGCCTGAAGGCCAACGATCCAAACAGCTTTAAGACCGCAGCAGGCAAGCTGGAGATCACCACCGCTCAGTTCAAAGCGATTGCCTCAGGAGCAAAAGAGCCAAGCGTCGGTGAGTTGAGAGACGTCATCGAAAAGTTTGGGCTATCGACGGATTACATCCTGAATGGTCTCGTCAATGCTCCTGCTCTCAATGAAGAAGACCGCAACCGATGGAAAACTCTGGAAGACCAGCTTCGTCAAACCCCGGCTGTGCCGCTGGCGCCTCAAAATGATATTCTTTGTGACGGCGCTATTCGGGTTTTAGAGGAGCTTGCGGATGGCGGTTACACGATTATTCTGGGTGACGTTGGCAGCAAGGAGTGCAGCATCGCAACGTCTTATCCCGAGAAATGGCGTGATCACTATCTAAGCGAGCGATTGTTTGAGGTGGATCCCGTCATCTCATGGTCGTTGGATAATTTTGGGTACTGCCAGTGGAAAGACCTGCCAGTTACGCGGGCCGGGCAGGCCTTTATGAAAGATGCAGCCGAGGCAGGATTAGCCAATGGAACCGTTGTTGTTTCTCATGCATTGGGGAAAAAGTGTTTTGTGTCATTGGCCCATTCCAAGCCAGAATTGACCGAACAAGAGATCAACGTTGTGCGCTCTGCGCTTGGGGTGATTGCGACCATTTCCCAGAATTCTACCAAGCTCCCGTTGACGCCTATCTCGATTGCGCTTGCAGATTATTTAGCCTCTGGAATGTCGGACCAAGGGATTGCCGATGCGATGGGCGTGTCGGATCGCACCGTCAGAAGTCGCAAAAAAGCATTGGTCAAACAGGCGGGGTCGCGCACGATAACCGAGGCGGTTTGTCGGTCATCGGCTTGGCGGTTCGGTTGAAACACCCGGCTCAATAGCGTCGCCAATGCCCCCGGTTAGCCCGTCGACCACCACGACAGTGGACGCGCCCGGTTTGGTATACTAATGCATGCGCGAACCAATTTCCGCTCTTGCGCATACTATTTTTAAACTGATGCGCGCGACATAAGAGCCAAACCAACAAAGGCCGCGACCATGACCAACCCCGACATCATTTACACCACCGTTGACGAAGCGCCGGAACTGGCCTCTGCCTCGCTTTTGCCGATTATCCAGCATTTCGCGGCGGCGGCGGGTGTGAATGTCGGGCGCAAGGATATCTCGCTGGCGGGGCGCATTCTGGCGACCTTCCCCGAGGCGCTCAGCGGCGCGCAAAGCCAAAGCGACGATCTTGCGGCCCTTGGGGTCCTGGTGAAAACCGCCGAGGCGAATGTGATCAAACTGCCCAATATCTCGGCCTCGGTGCCGCAGCTTGTGGCGGCGGTCAAAGAGCTGCAATCCCAAGGTTTCGCGATCCCCGATTATCCCGAGGCGCCCAAGAACGATGCCGAAAAAGCCACCCGCGCGCGCTATGACGCGATTAAGGGCTCGGCGGTGAACCCTGTATTGCGCGAGGGCAATTCGGACCGGCGCGCGGCCAAGGCGGTCAAGGCTTTCGCGCAGGCCAACCCGCACCGCATGGGTGACTGGGCAGCCAATAGCAAAACCCGTGTGGCCTCGATGTCCGGCAATGACTTTTTCTCGAACGAAAAATCCGTGACGCTGGCGGGCGAGGCCACGGCCAAGATCGTTCATGTGGCCGCCGATGGCACGGAAACTCTGCTCAAGGATGGCGTGAGCTATCCGGCGGGCACCGTGGTCGATGCGACTTTCATGTCCGGCAAGGCGCTTGATGCGTTTTTGGCCGATGAGATTGCCAAGACCAAGGCCGAGGGCACGCTGTTTTCGCTGCATATGAAGGCGACGATGATGAAGGTGTCGGACCCGATCATCTTTGGCCATGCGGTGCGGGTGTTTCTGGCGCCGGTTTTCGAAGAGTTCGGCGCCGAGCTGACTGCGCTGGGCGTCAATCCGAACTTCGGGCTGGGCGATCTGCTAGAGCGGGTCAAGGACGAGCCCAAGATTATGGCCGCAATCGACAAGGTCATGGCCACGCGCCCGCCGATGTATATGGTCGATAGCGACCGCGGCATCACCAACCTGCATGTGCCTTCGGACGTGATCATCGACGCCTCGATGCCTGCACTTATTCGCGCTGGTGGTAAGGGCTGGGGCCCTGATGGCAATGAGGCGGATGCGGCCTGTGTGATCCCCGATAATTCCTATGCGCCGGTTTACGACGAGACGATCAAATACTTTAAAGAGACCGGCAAGCTGGACCCCGCCACCGCAGGCACGGTGCAGAACATTGGCTTGATGGCGCAAAAAGCCCAAGAATACGGCTCGCACCCCACGACCTTTGAGATTGCCGCTGATGGTGTGGTCAAAATGGTGCTGGGCGACGGCACGGTGCTGCACGAACATGCGGTTGAGGCAGGCGACATCTGGCGGGCTTGCTCTGCGCGCAAAGCCCCGATTGAAGATTGGGTGGCGCTGGCGATTGATCGGCAAAAAGCCGAAGGCTGCGAGGCGATTTTCTGGCTCGATGCGACCCGCGCCCATGACGCGGAACTGATCAAACTGGTGACCCCGATCCTTGAGGCCAAAGGTGTCGCGGATAAGTTCCAAATCCTCGCCCCGCGCGCCGCAACCCGTGCAGCCTTCGAGACGATCCGGCAGGGCAAAACCTCGATTGCGATCACAGGCAATGTACTGCGCGATTACCTGACGGACCTGTTCCCGATCCTTGAACTGGCGACCTCGGCCAAGATGCTCTCGATTGTGAAATTGATGCAGGGCGGCGGGCTGTTTGAAACTGGTGCGGGCGGCTCGGCCCCCAAACACGTACAGCAATTGGTCGAAGAAAATCACCTGCGCTGGGATAGTCTCGGCGAGTTCTGCGCGCTGGGCGAAAGCTTTAAGTTCCTCGCGGACGCACGCGGCAATGCCAAGGCGCGGGTGCTGGGCGAGGCGGTTGAGGCGGCCACCCAAGGCATCCTAGATCATGGCCGCAGCCCTAGTCGTAAGGTAGGTCAGCCCGACAACCGCGACAGCCATTACTGGTTTGCCCGCTACTGGGCCGAGGCGCTGTCGCAGCAAACCGATGATGTCGAATTGGCGTCGCAATTTGGTCCCATCGCTCAAGCGTTGGCCGATGGTGAGGCGGCGATTGTCGCTGAACTGGCTGCGGTGCGCGGCAAACCTGCGGATTTGGGCGGCTATTACCACGCGGATGAGGCCAAAGTTGCCGCCGTTATGCGCCCGTCGGCCACGCTCAACGCAATCATTGGCTAGGCTAGGCCACTGACCCCTCGCCAGACCTGTCGCGGTCTGGCGATTTTCGGGGCAACCGCGCCGCAAGCGCTTTCGCGAAACTGATCCCTTTAATCCCAGCCCGCTTAGGGTTAGTTTGCGACCAAATCAAAGCCAACAAAGGCACAGCAGTAACATGTTCGACGATCAGGTCATTTTGATCACCGGCGGGACCGGTTCTTTTGGTAATGTATTCGTGCCGATGGTTTTGGCCCGCTACAATCCGCGCAAGGTTATCATCTATTCCCGCGATGAGATGAAGCAATGGGATATGGCCAAGCGCTTTGAGGGCGATGACCGCGTGCGGTTTTTCATCGGCGATGTGCGCGACCGCGACCGGCTTTATCGCGCGCTGGACGGGGTGGATTATGTGGTCCATGCCGCCGCCTCAAAGATCGTGCCAACGGCGGAATATAACCCGTTCGAATGCGTCAAAACCAATATCAACGGCGCGATGCATGTGATCGATGCTTGTATCGATAAGGGCGTGAAGGGCTGCGTGGCGCTTTCGACCGATAAGGCCTCATCGCCGATCAATCTTTACGGGGCCACCAAACTGGCGTCGGATAAGATGTTCGTGGCGGGAAATTCCTATTCGGGGGCCTCGGGCTGCCGCTTTTCCGTGGTGCGTTACGGCAATGTCATGGGCTCGCGCGGCTCGGTCATTCCACTGTTTTACAACATGCGCGGCGACGGTGAGTTTCCGATCACCGACCCGCGCATGACCCGCTTTATGATCACCCTCGAACAGGGGGTTGAGCTGGTCTGGCACGCCTTCGAAGACATGCTGGGCGGCGAAATTTACGTCAAGAAAATCCCCTCGATGACCATCGGCCAGATCGCTGAGGCGGTTGACCCTGATGCGACCCAAAAGATCATCGGGATCAGGCCGGGTGAAAAGCTGCACGAGCAGATGATCTCGGCGGAGGATGCGGCCCATACCTTTGAATACGACGCCCATTACAAAATCCTGCCTGCGATCAACGATTGGTCGAACGATCCTGCGCGCATCAAAGACGGGCGCAAGGTGGACGAGGGCTTTACCTATGCGTCGGATAATAATGCGGATTGGATGGACGCGCCCGAGCTGCGGACGTGGATCGAGGCCAATGCCGAAAAGATTGGCAAGATCTAGCACATGATCCCCTACGGTCGTCAGGATATTTCAGAGGCGGACAAGCAAGCGGTTCTTGATGTGCTGGGTGGCGATTGGCTGACCCAAGGCCCTGCGGTTGGTGCCTTCGAGGCGGCGATCACGCAGGCGAGCGGCGCGGCCCATGCGGTGGCGGTCAACTCGGCGACCTCGGCGCTGCATATCGCCTGCCTCGCGCTTGATCTTGG
>CAYLLD010000039.1:0-19935 GCA_964384315.1 uncultured Rhodobacterales bacterium
GTGACGGCGACGTAAATTACGTGTCTCAATCCGCCTTCGTGCGGACACTCGTTACTGACTGGACGGTGGCACCTCAAGCCACACAACGAGTCTCAATCCGCCTTCGTGCGGACACTCGTTACTGACTTACCTCCTGCATCCCATTGTTTTCAAGCAAATAAAACATCGGCTTCCTGATGGCAAATCTGTTGACGGAAAATAAAACGCATTCTTACCTATAAAATTTCTGAACCGGTTCAGATATTATACTTCAAATTCAATGAATTACACTATTTCTGAAGGTAATCATCCACCTCCACTCAAACTAATCAGGTTTATACACCTTGAACTGTGATCTTACCTAATATTGCTGCACGTTCCCGCCCTCAAAATCAACAAACTTTTGCCACCCCCCGCATCGTGACCAACCGTTAGCAATAATCAACCAAGATCCACTTTAGCTTGGGCTTCCTTCGATTGAGCCATCGACAAAGCACTGACGGCAAAACCAAGCGTGGGACTAAATGTGGGAACAGCCGCGCCAAATATCGTTTTTTTCTTTAAAAAACATACACTTGTCTGGGCATTGTGGCGGAGACGAAGGGATTCGAACCCTCGATACCGTTTCCGGTATACTCCCTTAGCAGGGGAGCGCCTTCGACCACTCGGCCACGTCTCCACCGGCGGGTCTAGCGCAAACTGGCGCTGGCTCACAAGTGCTTTGTTGTTAACTTGTCGCTTTTACACGCGAGTTCATGCCAAGAGCTGCGTTTCGATGTCGATCTCGCCTTCTAGGGTGCGGTGGACGGGGCAACGGTCGGCGATCTCCAGCAGGCGCGCGCGCTGCTCACCATCAAGATCACCGGTTAGGCGAATGGTCCTTGTAAAGCGGTCGATTTTACCCTGCACCGTCTCACAGCTTTCGCAATCGCTGGCGTGGATTTTATTATGCGCCACATCGACGAACACATGGGTCAATGGCCAGTTCTTCCGCCGCGCATACATGCGGATCGTCATCGAGGTGCAGGCCCCCAGCCCGGCCGAGACCAGCTCATAGGGGGTCAGACCTCGGTCGGTTCCCCCAAAGCTGCGCGGCTCGTCCGCCAGAGTGTGGTGGCCGCGCCCGGAAATGATGTCCTGCAAAAACCCTTTGGCATCAGATTCGCTGACCCGGATATGCCCCTCGGTAGGCGGCTCAGGTCGCGTTTGCGCATCGGGCTTGGGCAAGTAAGGCGCAGCCCAACCGGCAATGACCCCCGCGGCATATTCGGCGTCATCTGCCTCAGTAATCAGGTGATCCGCGCCATCGAGACTAACAAAGCTTTTGGGGTGTTTGGCTGCCACAAAAATCTCGGTCGCATTCTCGATCCCCACGGTCACGTCTCCGGGGGCATGCATGACCAAGAGCGGTTTGTGCAAGGCGCTGATATCCGTCATCAGCTGCGCGCCGGCTACGTCATCAAGGAAAGATTTGCGGATGGTAAAGGGCCGCCCGCCCAGCATAATCTCGGCTTGCCCCTCACGTTCGATGCGCTCAACGTCAGAGCCAAAGTTATGCACCACATGCGCTGGATCAGAGGGCGCGCCGATGGTGACCACCGCTTTGCTTGAGGCGATCTGGCCCGCCGCCTTAAGCACCGCCGCGCCGCCCAGCGAATGCCCGATCAACAAGTCAGGGGCCATCCCGCGCGCCTCAAGCGCTTTTGCGGCGGCGACAAGATCAGCCACATTCGAGGAAAAATCTGTATTGGCAAATTCGCCGTCCGAATGACCTAGCCCGGTAAAATCAAACCGCAACACTGCCACGCCCGCTGCTGCAAGGGTCTGGGCGATCCGCCGCGCGGCAGGGATATCCTTGGAACAGGTAAAGCAATGGGCAAACAGCGCCGTGGCGTGATGCGGGCCCTCGGGCAGATCAAGCCGCGCGGCCAACTCATCGCCGCTATGGCCAGTGAAACTCAATCGCTGCATTGGCATGGCTGCCCTCCTGTCGTCTATCGGCCGATCCTTAGCTTGATTGCGCAGGAATTATAAGGGCTGGGCAAAGGGGAGGTGGCGGATCACGAGGGTTTGAACGGGGGTGATCGGGGGCTTTGCATGCGGTGTTGTGCGCATGCTTGGCTCTAACCTGGGATTGGCAGTTAAGGGGGACCAAACGGACTTTTGCTTGAGCCTTGCGAATGGCCGCTATAGCTCATCACCCCGAACAGCAATTGCAACCCTACAACTGCTTGAAATCTATTAAGTGGATGACGTCTAATGCAAGTTATGGCCTTTGTTGTACCCTTTGCGGGGTTCGTTTATCTGATTGTTGCCTTACAGGTCAGTCACGGATTTCTTCCCCTTTACGAGAAATATCAGGGGCCAATCGAAGACGAGATAAAACCTGTTTTGCCGTTTGCTTTTGCATTGATGGCAATCATGTTCGGGGCCACCGTGTTCTCGCCCCTATTTTTCCTTTTCGGCGTTGTGTCCGCATGGTGCGGATTACGAATTAGGAAATCTGTTCAAGACCGAACGATCGGGCCCCTTCCTTGGCTACTAAACCCGCTGACGAATAGCTCATTCAACAAATGGCCGATGCTCGCATTTGATGATTGGACAATTGGTATCATTGCTTTGATGGGTGCAGCGATTTTCTTATCTGGCTGAACAAAGCGGCCATTCGTGCAACGCGCAGCATCCGGTACTCTTTTGGGCTCAAAGCGGTCATCAGAAGTTAGTCGTTTGAAGCCGCCCCTTAGTACGCCCCACGTAATCCAGCCCGTTTTGGCCGCCATCCAGCACCCAATCCACCTCAATGATTGTCCCGTGGCAGATCATGGGCAATTTTCTGATAGGCCGTCGCCAGTTCCAGACAGCCGCCCTTATCGAGCTGCCCCACATGCGTCCGGTAAATCTCTTGCCACGGGGTTTGATGCGCCAATTCGGGCGGCTGCCACGCGGCAATGCGCGCTTGCCATGCGTCTTCCTCTACCAGCGCCATCAGAGTTGAGGCATTCAGATCAAGCCGCACCGTGTCGCCAGTTTGCAGGTAAGCCAAACCGCCGCCAACCACGCTTTCGGGCGATGCATTCAGGATCGAGGGGCTCTCAGAGGTCCCCGATTGCCGCCCGTCGCCCACGGTGGGCAGATGCGCGATCCCGGCTTTGATAATCGCGTCGGGGGGCTGCATGTTCACCACCTCCGCCGAGCCGGGATAGCCCACGCAGCCAACCCCACGAATGAACAGGATCGTTTTCTGGTCGATCTCAAGGCTCTCGTCGTTGATCCGATCATGGTAATCTTCGGGGCCTTCGAACACCACAGCTTTGGCGTCAAAAATCCCAATCTGACCCGGCTGGCTAAGGAAACGCTCGCGAAAATCTGCCGAGATCACCGAGGTTTTCATCAGCGCGCTGTCAAACAGATTACCCGACAGCACCTTAAAGCCTGCGTTCTGGCGCAAAGGCGCATCATAGGTGGTGATCACCTCGTGATCTTGGCTCGTCCAATCCGCCAGATTTTCGCCCATGGTGGCCCCGGTCGCGGTCATCGCGCCCCCATGGAGCCGCCCTGCCCGCAGCAATTCACCCATCACCGCAGGCACACCGCCCGCGCGAAAAAAGCTCTCGCCCAAAAATGCGCCCGCAGGCTGCATATTGACCATCAAAGGCACATCAAAGCCGTATGTCTCCCAATCCGTCACATCCAGCTCTACCCCGATGTGCCGCGCTACGGCCTGCAGATGCGGCGGCGCATTCGTTGAGCCGCCAATGGCCGCATTGACCACAATCGCATTCTCGAAAGCTGCGCGGGTCATGATATCCGAGGGCTTCAGATCGGCCTTCGTCATCTCAACGATGCGCTTGCCGGTTTCAAAGGCCATCGCCATGCGCTCGCGAAAGGGCGCAGGGATCGCCGCATTGCCCGGCAAGCTCATGCCCAGCGCCTCAGCCATGGCGTTCATCGTGCTGGCGGTGCCCATGGTGTTGCAATGGCCCAGCGAGGGCGCCGAAGAACAGACGCGGGCCATGAATTCGTCGTAATCAATCTCGCCTGCGGCCAAGAGCCGCCGACTTTCCCAGACAATCGCGCCCGAGCCAGCCCGTTTGCCTTGCCACCAGCCATCGAGCATCGGCCCGCCGTTCAGGGCAATCGCTGGCAGATCAACCGTGGCCGCGCCCATTAGCATCGCCGGGGTCGTTTTATCGCAGCCCGTGGTCAGCACCACACCATCGATGGGATAGCCATGCAGCACCTCAACGAGGCTTAGATACTGCAAATTCCGATCAAGAGCGGCGGTGGGGCGTTTTCCGGTTTCTTGGATCGGGTGGACCGGGAATTCCATGGGAATCCCCCCCGCCTCGCGGATACCTGCCTTGATGCGATCCACCAAAAAGACGTGGATTTTATTGCAGGGCACCAGATCAGATCCGGTTTGCGCGATGCCAATCACCGGCCGCCCGCTTTGCAATTCCTCGCGGGTAAAACTGCTGTTTTGATAGCGCTCAAGATAAAGCGCGGTCATGCCGGGGTTATTGGGATTATCGAACCACTCTTGGCTACGATAACGTTTCTTGGCGCGGGTATCGGCCATGGTCTCTCCCTTACGTGCCGCTTTTTATGGGTCGCGCGGCTTGTTATTGCGCCGAGTTTTGCATTTGATATGCCAATAGCAAGTAGAAACGACACCAAACCCGTATGAGGCCCGCGAATGACAAGCCATGGATATGAGAGCGGGCGGTTAAATTTGCCTTTTGTGGGGATTTCGACCTTTGGGAAATATCCCTATGTCGAGGATTGGTCCAAGATCGAGGCGGACGTGGCGATCATGGGCGCGCCTTTTGATTTTGGCACCCAATGGCGCAGCGGCGCACGCATGGGGCCGCGGGGCATCCGCGAGGCCTCGACGCTGTTTTCCTTTGGCCACGCGGGGGCTTACGACTTCGAAGACGATGTGACCTATCTTGATCCGGCCAAGACCCGCATCGTGGATTTGGGCGACGCGGATATCATCCACACCGACACGATCCGCAGCCATGCCAATATCGAGGCGGGGGTGCGCGCGATCCGCAAGGCTGGGGCGCTGCCGGTGGTGCTGGGGGGCGATCACTCGATCAATATCCCATGTATCAACGCCTTTGACGATGTGCCGGCGCTCCATGTGGTGCAGATCGACGCGCATCTGGATTTCGTCGATGAGCGTCACGGGGTGCGCTACGGCCACGGCAATCCTATGCGCCGCGCCGCCGAAAAGCCCTATGTCACCGGCCTCTCGCAGATCGGTATCCGCAATGTCTCATCCACCGCCCGAGAAGGCTATCTGGACGCCCGCGCCATGGGCTCGGATATCCAGTCCGTGCGCCATGTCCGCGCCATGGGCACCGCCGCGATGCTGGCGCGTATTCCCAAAGGCGCGCCTTATTATGTGACCATCGATATTGACGCTTTTGATCCCTCGGTTGCACCGGGCACTGGCACGCCCAGCCACGGCGGGTTCTTGTATTACGAGGTTCTAGAGCTGCTGGACGGGCTGACCAAACAGGGCGATGTGATCGGGGTTGATCTGGTGGAAGTGGCGCCGGATTACGATGTCAGCGGCTCAACCTCGACGCTGGCTGCGCAGATTCTGATGAATTTCATCGGCAGAATTTTGCACAATCGCGGCTCGGCTGGATAAATTTGCTCAGAAATGAAGCAAAATGGGATTATGGCGCATTAATTCGGCAATCCGCTTGCGTTTCACCGCAGCAATTTTCTACACTCTGGGCTGGGGCAAGCTGATGGATAGTAAATGACGGCCGATTTTGTGGTCTTTGACCGAGTACAAAAGAGTTACGATGGCGAGGCGCTCGTCGTCAAAGATCTGAATCTCTCAATGCCCAAAGGCGAGTTTTTGACCATGTTGGGCCCCTCGGGCTCTGGTAAGACGACCTGTTTGATGATGCTGGCAGGGTTCGAGAGCGCGACCCACGGCAATATCCTCCTGAACGGGCGCGAGATTAACAATATCCCCCCCCACAAACGCGGCATCGGCATGGTGTTTCAAAGCTATGCGCTGTTCCCCCATCTGACCGTGGCCGAAAATCTGGCCTTCCCGCTCGAAGTGCGCGGTCTGGGCAAATCTGATCGCGAAGCCAAAGTCCGCCGCGCCCTTGAGATGGTGCAGATGGATGAGTTTGGCGGGCGCCGCCCTGCGCAGCTATCGGGCGGGCAGCAACAGCGCATCGCGCTCGCGCGCGCTTTGGTCTTCGACCCCGAATTGGTGCTGATGGATGAGCCTCTGGGCGCGCTCGACAAGCAATTGCGCGAGCATATGCAATACGAGATCAAACACCTGCACGAGACCTTGGGCATCACCGTGGTCTACGTCACCCACGACCAATCCGAGGCGTTGACCATGTCGGACCGTGTCGCGGTGTTTAACGACGGTGTGATCCAGCAACTTGCGCCGCCCAGCGAGATTTACGAACGGCCCGACAACGCCTTTGTGGCGCAGTTCATTGGCGAGAATAACAAGCTGACGGGCACCGTGGCCAAGCGCGAAGGCGATTTGGTGAATGTGGTGCTGTCAAGCGGCCAGACCGCGCAGGCGCTGGCGGTGAATTGCGGCAATACCGGCGATCCGGCTCTAATCTCGATCCGCCCCGAGCGGGTGCGCGTCGGGGATAGCAGCGGTGTGAACGCGACCACGGGCAAAGTGCTTGAGCTGATTTATCTGGGCGATCACATCCGCTGCCGCCTCGATGTGCATGGCAATGACGAATTCATTGTAAAAATCCCGAATTCCGCCGATCAGGCGCATCTGAAAGTCGGCGAAACCACCGCCGTGACTTGGAGTGCCGCCGACGCCCGCGCGCTGGATGCAACGCAAGATACGGCGTCCTAACCGAACGACCGAACCAATCAATAAATAACCAACTTGGAGAAAGACCATGAAAAAACATCTTATCCTAACCACAGCTTTGATCGCCCTTGGCGGCGCGGCCCATGCCGCTGACCTGACAGTCATGAGCTGGGGCGGCGCCTATGGCACCAGCCAAGTCGAAGCCTATAACAAACCCTTCGCTGAGTTGACCGGCAAAGACATCGTGATGGTTGACGCGGATAACCCTGCGACACCGATCAAAGCGCAAGTCGAAGCGGGCAATGTGACCATCGATGTGGCTGATGTTGAGTATTCGGACGCGATCCGTTTGTGCGACGAAGGCCTGTTGGAAGAAATCGACATGGCCTCTTTGCCAGCGGCCCCAGACGGGACATCTGCAGCCGACGATTTCATCGCGGGCGCTTTGACCGAATGTGCCGTTGCCAACATCGTTTGGTCGACAGTTTTCGCCTATAACGCCGATAGCGTTGAAGGCACGCCGACCACTATGGCGGATTTTTACGACCTTGAGACGTTCCCTGGCAAGCGCGGCATGCGTAAAGCGGCCAAGGCGAACATGGAAATGGCTCTGATCGCGGACGGTGTTCCTGCGGCTGAGGTTTATGCCATGCTCGAAACCGACGAAGGCGTAGATCGCGCCTTTGCCAAGCTCGACACCATCAAGGACAGCGTTGTTTGGTGGGAAGCGGGCGCGCAGCCTCCACAGCTTTTGGCTGATGGCGAAGTTGTCATGTCCACAGCTTACAACGGCCGTATCTTCAACGCCGCTGTTGGTGAAAACCAGCCGTTTGAAATCGTTTGGGACGGTCAGGTCATGGATTTCGACCTCTTCGTGATCCCCAAAGGCGCGCCAAACAAAGAGCTGGCCATGGAGTATGTTAAATTCTCCACGGACACCCAGCGTCTGGCGGATCAGGCCAAGTGGATTTCCTACGGTCCCGCGCGTAAATCTTCGGGTGCGCTCGTTGGTCTTTACAAAGATGATGCGACCGAAATGGCGCCTCACATGCCAACCGCTGAGGCAAACCTTGCCAATGCCCTCGTGAACAACTTTGAGTTCTGGGCAGACCGCGACACTGAGCTGTCCGAGCGTTTCAACGCTTGGCTCGCGAACTAAGCGATACCATTGGGCGGTCCCTTCACGGGGCCGCCTCTTTTACACGAGATTTACGGTAGATGACCGACACAGCCGATCCAACAACCGCTTTGACGACCGCAGATGGCCGCCCGCTGAAACAAGCGCTGGCATTGGCCGAAAGCGTGGCGCGGCGGCGGGCGTTTTTACTGGTCCTACCGCTATTGGCCTTTGTGCTGATCACCTTCGTTGCCCCTATCGGGCAAATGCTGCTGCGTTCGGTCTCGGATGCGCGCTTTATCGAACATACAGATGTGACCACCGGCGATAAGACCCCCGTGATGGTCGCCACCCGCGCGTGGCTTAAGGACAACCCCCAAGGCACCGCGCCCGATGAGGCCGCTTTTGCGGCGCTGGCGGCGGATATGGTGCATCTGCGCGAAATCAAAGCGCAGGGCAATGTGGGCACGCGGATCAATTACGTCTACCCCGGCTCGCGCTCGATGTTCACCTCGGGGGCGCGCAAGGCCAAACGGCTTGAGCCGCCCTTTATGGCTTCGGTTCTTGAGATGGACGAGGATTGGGCCAACCCCGAGCTGTGGCAGGCCATGCGCGGCGCCTCCAAGCGCTATACGATTGATTTCTACCTTGCCGCGGTGGATCGCACCCGCGGCACCGATGGCTCAATTGAGCGCGTAGATGAGCGGCGCGCCGTGCATCTGCTGCTGTTCGAGCGCACGTTTATCCTCTCGGTCATTATCACCGCCCTGACCCTAATCCTCGGCTACCCCGTGGCCTATCTCTTGGCGACCCTGCCCCTGCGCACCTCCAACGTGCTAATGATCCTCGTGCTCTTGCCGTTTTGGACCTCGCTTTTGGTGCGCACAACGAGCTGGATCGTGCTTTTGCAAAGCGAGGGCGTGATCAACGATGTGGCGGTGAGCGTCGGGCTTTGGGCCGATGAAAGCCGCTTGCAGATGATCTATAACCAAACCGGCACGATCATCGCCATGACCCATATTCTGCTGCCCTTCATGATCCTGCCGCTCTATTCGGTGATGCGCCCGATCAACCCGTCCTATGTGCGCGCCGCCCGCTCTCTGGGCGCGACCAGTTGGACCAGCTTTCGCCGCATCTATCTGCCCCTGACAATTCCGGGCATCGCGGCGGGCTCGCTCTTGGTCTTTATCCTCGCGGTGGGCTATTACATCACGCCCGCGCTGGTGGGCGGGGCCGATGGGCAGCTGATCTCGAACATCATCGCCTTTCACATGCAAAAATCGCTCAACTGGTCGCTGGCCGCCGCATTGGCGGGGCTGCTCTTGGGCGGCATCTTGATCCTCTACTGGCTCTATGACCGGCTGGTGGGCATCGACAACATGAAGCTGGGATAGCCCATGGCGCTACCGACATATGCCACACCGCTAGAGACGATCTGGTACTACGCCTTTCGCATCATCTGCGCGCTGATCTTTCTGTTTCTGATCGCGCCCATTCTGATCGTGATCCCGCTGAGCTTTAACGCCGAGCCCTATTTCACCTTCACGCAAAAGATGCTCGCGTTCGATCCCACGGGCTATTCGACGCGCTGGTATGATCTGCTGCTGACTTTCGGGATGCAAAACCCCGAAGCGCCGCGCGATGGGTCGTGGTGGTCGGATGTCTGGAACAACGCCGCTTGGGTGCGGGCCACAAAAAACTCCTTTATCATCGGGTTTTTCTCGACCCTGCTGGCCACGGCCCTTGGCACTTTGGCCGCCCTTGGCCTCTCGCGCCCAGAAATGCCCTACCGGCGCGCCATCATGGCCGTGCTGATCTCGCCCATGATCGTGCCCATTATCATCACCGCCACGGGGCTGTTCTTTTTCTACTCGAAAACCGGTCTGGCCAATTCCTACCCCGGCATCATCATGGCCCATGCGACCTTGGGCATTCCCTACGTCATCATCACCGTCACCGCGACGCTGGTGGGCTTTGACCATTCCCTGACCCGCGCCGCCGCCAGCCTAGGGGCCAGCCCCGCGCGCAGCTTTTTCAAAATCACCATGCCGCTGATCCTGCCTGGCGTGATTTCGGGGGCGCTTTTTGCCTTTGTCACCAGCTTTGACGAGGTGGTCGTGGTCTTGTTCGTGGCGGATTTTGACCAACAGACGATCCCGCGCCAAATGTGGAACGGCATCCGCGAGCAAATCAGCCCCGCGATCCTTGCGGTGGCCACCATTCTGGTGATCATCTCGGTCTCGCTTTTGACCACGGTAGAGCTGCTGCGCCGCCGCTCCGAGCGGTTGCGCGGCGCCTCCCCAAGTTGAAGCTAGAGCGCCCCGAGCATAAGCGGCCCACGGACGCCGCCGCGCGTCAGGCCAAGCCTGCGGTGATTTGCTATCCGCCCGATAGCCTCGCCCCCCCTGATCTGAACGCCTATCAAGCCGCCCGCAAAACCGCGCACAAATCTGCCGAGGCGCAGGTGCCGCCCCGCGATGCCCGCTGCATCGACGTGCCCGCAGGCTCATATCTGCGCATCACCTCCGTGGACGGGCCGCAAGTGGGTGATCTGAACCTATGGGCGGCGGGGGATCTGACCCAGCAGTTCTACTCGGGCAAGACCCGCGCGCTTCACGGCACTCACCTGAGCACCGGCGACCGGATGTGGTCGTCATTCCCGCATCTGCGCCCCATGGCGACCATCGTGGCGGACACGCTTGATTGGTACGGGTTCGACGCCGACGGCGGCTCGGTCCATGATGTGATCGGCACCCGCTGCGATCCTTATACGGGCAAGCTTTTGTCCGGCGACGAGTATCACTATTGCTGCCACTCAAACCTGACCCGCGCGCTGGCGGATCATGCGGGGCTATCGCTCACCGAGGCCGAGCCCCATGTGCATGACGTGCTCAACGTCTTTATGTGCACCGGATTTTTGCCCCCGAGCTATCAGTATTTCATGAAGGCCAGCCCCGTGCGCCCCGGCGATTACATCGAGTTTTTCGCTGAAATGGACCTAGTCGCGGGACTGTCCGCCTGCCCGGGCGGTGATTGTTCGGCCGAACATTCAAGCGATGCCGCCGTCTGCCATCCGCTCTTGATGGAGGTCTTCACGGCGGACAAACCCGCCCCGCTGACCTCGGCACCCTCAAGCTACAGCCGCTCGCATGGTCGGTGATTTGAAACTGCTATGGGCCGTCATGGTCGCAGGCCTGCTGTCAGGCTGCGTCAGCATCCCTAAGGCCGATGTGGCATTTTTGGATAAAGACGTTGCGGTGGGAATGAGCGAAGCCCAAGCCCGCCGGATCATAGAACGGCGAGGCTTTCGAGAGGTTGCATTGCACCCCGCGATTGTCCGCCCAACGGCCCCAGTTACACTAACAGAAATAGCCCAATCAAACATCGGCTTTGTCCGGCCTCACAGGCACACCCTCAGGCGCATTATCCTGTTTCGCCAAACCCTATAGCTACATGATCGCCGTGGGCCATCGGCTGATTTGCTTTACCAACCGCGATGGTCTTGTGACTTGGCGGCAAGCTGGATGGCGCGGCGCCTCGTTCTAGGGTCAGCAGCTATCGCATAAAAACGAGTCGAACTCGGACCGGATCAAGTAGGTCGCGATAAGCGCAATCAATGTCCATTTGACGAATGATGGCACTTCCGGCGCGGCTGAAACCTCTGTGGTTTCAGGCGGGGCCTTGGCGGCCTCACCAGTTTGAACGCCGTGAAACGTGCATGATGTTAGGATCATTGCACTAAGCGAGATGGGCAAAACAACTTGTCTAAGCAAAGGTCTAGCTCCTTTTACAAATTCGGGAAATAATCCTCGCACTCGCCCTCGCGGTACACATCCGCCGTGCAGCAATGCAGACCGCCGCCAAAGGCATAGGCATCGCGCAGATCTACCTCGACGACCTCCATGCCCAGCTTGTCCATTTGCTCGGCTTGATACACCTCGGATTTCTCAACGCAGACGGTTTTGGGATCAAGCACCAGCACGTTCATCGACAGCCAAACCGAGGAATAGCACAGGGGCGGCGGCGTGTTGTGGGCGGGCTGGGCCGCGTCGTGGATTTCCCAACCATTGTTTTCAAACATGGCGCGCTGGTCGTCGGGCAAGCGGCGCTGCGGGTTGTTCAGGATCAGACCCGGACGCAGGGGCGTGAAGGTCGCATCGATGTGGATCGGATAAGGATCACCGGGGAAATTGACTGTGTGGACGCGGTGCTCGGGGAAATGCCGCCGCAGCCATTCAATACCTTTAAGGTTCGTGGTGAACCCGTGTTGCACCACCAGATCGCGGCCAAAGCGCAGCACATCGGCAGCATCGAACAGGGGCTCTTCCTCTGTGGTCACAAAGAACTTTTCGGCCGCCCATTTCAGCCGCTTTTCCACGCCGATTTTATCCGAGAGATAATCGGGGTGATAATCCGCGTTGGTCAAACGCGGCTTGGGCGCGGCCTCATGGCGGAAATTCGGGTCTTCGTCCCAGTAGCGCTGCATGAGCGGGCGGTAGTTGAGATATTCGAACCAGCGACAACGATAGGACATGGTCGCCTCAAGGATTTCCGAGCCCACGGTCAACAGCACATCGCGCGGGGGCATACAGCCGAACTGGCTATCGGTATGGAAATCCGGCGTTGTGACGGGCTGGGCATGATCGATTGAATCTGGCCGATCCACACGGACACCCCGCGCCTCTAGCTGGGCGGCAAACCCGTCAAGCAGCTCATTGGCCCGGTCGATGGTCTCTTGCGGGCGGCGGCCCCATTGCCCGCGCATGTCGCTATCTTCGGGCACCTTGGCCTCAAGGGCAGGCTCTTCGGGGGGGATGTGGCAATCATCCGCGCGCCCGACGATGACATGGCGCAAGGGGTCCCACTCGTTCCAGCTTTTGACCACGGTTTTTTGCGCATCGCTTGTCATGTCTTTGGCCACCTGCGTCTCTCCTGCGTTGGGTTTGTTCCAGAGGCGACGATAGTCTGCGTGGGCCTGCTTGTTAATAGCAATTTGCTCAGGTTTTTGCAGGCTTTCGGCCTTGTGCGAAACTCTGTGCCCCCAAGCCCCAAATCAGTCCCAAAGCCGAACAGATGCTCTGGTGGCCGGGTGGCGAGGTCCGGTTTAATTCAGCAATCATCGGTTTAAATCGACGTATTTGTGCAACAGCAATATGACCAAAAAGTCGGTATTTACGCAGGAATCGTTCAAAGACGCACTAGTTTCTCTTGACGTAAAGGCCACTAAACGCTCAAATCCGCTTAAAGTTGTGCTGAATTTTAAACGTGGGGGAAATTGGATATGCCAGTTGTTGGTATTGGTTCATTTTGGGACCTGTCTTATTTTACGTCCGGCGGCGTTTACACCATCGATGATATTGACTTCGAAGGTACTCCCATCATTCAAACGCAGGTCACGGGCGATATTGCCTCTGCTCTGAATGCCACATCTGGCGATGTGCCCGGCACCGGCTATGCGGCGAAATTCACGACGACTGTAACGCTTGATGAAGCCGAAGAGATCGCGCTTTATTTGGCCGCCGCAGGCGATGCCACAATTTATGTTGATGGCATGGAAGTTGCCAGCGTGCGCTGCGAGACCCTTGAGGGTGCAGCGCAGGGCCCCTGCCCCAATAGTGGCGGTTCCATGTGTCTGTGTAACGCAGGCAGCCGCTACAAAGCCGATGCGGAAATTCTTACGATTGATGCGGGCGTGCATGACATCACCGTTGAATATCTAAGCCATGCTAAGGGCGATATTGCCTCGCTCGATTGGGCTGTTGGCAACGAAGGCCGGCGGCCGTTCGATCTGGAAATCCCCTATGCCTCGGCCAATGTCGTGGAAAATGCCATGAGCTATGAGTTCTACGATGGCACGCCTGAGGGGCTGACCATCGAGAACATGCCCACCGAAGACGCTTTGGCCACCGGGGTGATCTCGGATCTCGACGTAGAGGCATTGGCCCGCGACGTCACGAACTCCGATGAAACATTTTCAATCCGATACACGGGCCAAATCCGCATCACCGAAGGCGGGAGCTATAGTTTCAACTTAGGCTCAGACGATGGGGCCAAGCTCTTGATCAATGGCGCAGCGCTTTTGACCAATGATGGGGTTCACGATCTAAGTTATGTAAACGGCACCCTCGATCTTGAGGCTGGTGTGCATGACATCGAGCTGATCTATTTCGAAAACACCGGCCTCGCGGCGCTTGATCTTGAGATCACAGGGCCGGACACGGGCGGTGTTAGCAGCAACCTGCTTGACGGTGACATCGAGGTCTTCACGACCCCTTACGCAGATGATTTTGACGCCGATGGTGGCGGGGTTTGGCAAGGGGTCGAGGATTGGCCCCTTATCGGCATCCACGCCATTATCACGCCGGATTTCCAAGTCCTGACCTTCGGCACCGATGGCAGCGGCATTCAAACCGGACAGGTTATTTACGACGTCTGGGATTACGAGACCAAGACCCATTACACGCTGCCCAATACCACCGGCACGGATATTTTCTGCTCGGTGCCGTTCTTCGATCCGATCAGCGGACGAGTGATCATCGCAGGAGGTGATGCGCGGCCCTTGGGGGCGGTGAACAAAGGGGTCGAGGACGCCAATGTTTACGACCCTGCGGACCGGTCGCTCAAAGAGCTTGAAACCGGAGATATGAATTACACGCGCTGGTATGAAACTGCGGTGACGCTGGCGAACGGCAAGACCATGTTGATCGGCGGGATCGACACCGATGGCAATCCCGTGGGCCGCCCGGAGGTTTATACCCCCGGCGTTGGTTTCAAGACCCTGGATGGCCTGAGCGATGCGGATGTTGAAGCGCTGGGGATCAGTTGGTTCTACACCCGCGCCTTCCCCACATCGAGCGGCAAGGTTGCGGTGATTTCGGACACTTGGTCGGGCACCATGCACATGATCGACCCCTCGGGCGACGGCTCGATGAGCTATTATGGCCAAGTCGATTTCTTCACCAGCGCCTCGGTGCCAGCGCTGATGTACCGCGAGGACAAAATCCTTGTGATGGACAACGAAGGCGGGTTGTTCTCGCTTGATGTGTCCGGCGATGCGCCTGTGACCACGAAGGTGGCGCAGCTTGATCAAGCGCGGATTTTCTCGAATATGCTGATCACGCCAAATGGTGAGGTTTTGATCGTTGGTGGCACCGATGAGGGCGCGACCACCGCCTATGGCAACCCGGATAAATCCGCGGTGACATGGAACCCGGATACCGGCGAAGTGACCACCCATGACAGCGAGGCGCTGGCACGGCTGTATCACTCGACCGCAATCCTCTTGCCCGATGGCACGGTTATGTCTTTGGGGGGCGGTGCGCCCGGTCCGCTGAACAACACCAATGCGGAAAATTTCCGCCCCGACTACCTCTACGAAGAGGATGGCACCCCTGCCGAGCGGCTTGTGATCGTCGATGCGCCAAGCAAGATCGAACAGGGCGATCAGATGCGGATCAAGGTGGATGACCCCGAAGCGGTGGCGCGGGTGACCATGGTGAAAAACGGCTCGGTGACCCACACGGTCAATATGGAGACCCGTTTTGAAGAACTGAGCTTTGAGGTGGACGAAGAGGGCTATCTCGTTGCCACCACGAATACCAACTCGAATGTCTTCACCCCCGGCGGTTGGATGCTCTTTGTGCTCGATGAGGACGGTGTACCGTCTCATGCGGCCAGCGTCGAAGTTGGCCTTGGCGGGGAGCACTATGATGAGGGCTTGGGCAGCTACTTCACCCTGAACGGCCCCGCAGAGGTGGACGAGACCGGCGCCTTTGTCTTTGATCCCGAGCTGCGCGAAAGCGGCGCGGCCCATAGCAATGCCCGTGTGGATTTCGAGTTCGATTTCACCTTAAGCATGCGCATTTTGATCGAAACCAAGGGCAGTGGGATGACACTTTTGTTCCACAATAACCCCTATGACGTCGACGCCACTGGCGCTTCTGGTGCCAAACTGGGGGCTGACGGCATTGATAACGGGGTCGGGATCGAATTTGATATTTATAAATCCGACGAAAACGATATTTCGGATCAGCACAGCGGCATTTTCTCCCTTGAAGGGGGCGGGCGCACGATCATTGGCACTGATACGCCGCTGACGACCCTAAGGGACCAAGACTGGCACGACGTCGTGGTGACGTGGGACGCGGCAACGCAAACCCTCTCGTACAGCTATGACGGCGTTGAGCTTGGCAGCTACACTGGCAATCTGGCGCTCGATCACTTTGGCGATACGTCGGCACATTTCGCCATCACAGCCTCGAACGGGACATACCGGGCCGAAATTACTGATTTTGACGGCTATCTTGAAACCGATGAGCGCGGCGTTGAGGCCCGGCCTGATCGCTTTGAGGTTGCCGAAGATGGGCAGATCACCGGAAATCTCATGGTGGACAATGGCACAGGTGCGGACCGCGATGCCCGCGGCCTTGATTTGTCGATGGTTCACATCGAAGGCGACACCGATGGGCAGGTCACCCTCTCTTCAGGGGCGCAGATCGACTTTGCACCTGATGGCAGCTTTACCTACGACCCGGCGGGGAGTTTTGACTATCTCCCTGAAGGGGCACTGGCCGAAGACAAATTCATCTACAAAATCGAAAACGCCGATGGCGATCAAGATGCCCAGCTTGTGCGCATCACGATCACCGGCGTTGAACAGATCGTCACGCCGCCACCTTCGGCCTTTGATGACGCCTATTCGGTCTCTTGGTCGGCGGAAAAACAAGTTGTTGTCTTTAGCCCTAACGGGGTGCTGAGCAATGATGGTTATATCGATCCGGATGCGCTGGTGGTCAGCGCGGTCGGCAATGCCTTGCCCGGCGAATGGATTGACGCCACTGGTGGCGGTCAGATCCGGATCTATACCGACGGTGCCATAAGCTTCCGCGATCCCGACGGTGATTTTGCCGAACTCGCGCGCGGCGAGACGGCCTTGATCCAGACCACCTATGTGGTCGATAGCGGCGAGAATGGCTCGGACGAAGCCACGGTAACCCTGACCGTCAATGGCACCAAAGACACCGCGCCATCGGTCATGGGCGATGTGCGCGGCTTTGTGTTCCGCGACACCAATGGCAACAATGTCTACGACAACCAAGACAATCGCGAGAGTTTTGTGCCAGTGCGCCTCTTCTCGGCTGATGGCACTGAGGTTGCGATTACGGCCACCTCAAGCACGGGCAATTTCCGGTTCCGCGAGATTGAGGGCGGCGATTACTTCATAGAGGTGGCAGGCAGCGACGGCCTGACCTTTGTGACGCCGGATAAAGGTGCCATCGAGGGGCGCGACAGCGACATTACCGATATTACCACCGGGCGTAGCGATATCTTTACCATCGACAGCGAAGCCCCCTTGCGCCTTCAAGCTGGGCGCACCGTGGCCTCAACAGAGGAAAGCGCAGGCACGGTGCTGGGCACGGTGTTCCATGATGTGAACGGCAATGATTTTTATGACGGGGCCGACACGCCCATGGAAGACATAACGACGATTTTGCGCTATGAAAGCGGTGTTGAGTTTGGCCGGTTTGAGACTTTGAACACCGGGCGTTTCCGGTTCGAGGACGTGCCTTTGGGCAATTACGTCCTAGAATTCGACAAACCCGATGACATGGTTTTTGTCGCACCGGGCGTGGGCGGGCTCGAAGAGCGCGACAGCGATATCACCGATTTTGCGCGCGGGGTCACGGACGTCTTTGCGGTGAACACAACCGACGTTTACCGCTTTCAGGCCGGGATCGCTGACAACCCTGATTTCGTTTATCTGGGGACCGTGCGCGGCTTTGTCTTTGATGACAACGACGGCAATGACGCCTTTGGGGCCGGCGATCGTCGCATGGCGGATGTGGTTGTGCGCCTCTTGGACGAAGAGCTTGCGGAAGTGGCGCAATTCACCACAAACCTCTCGGGCAGCTTCGTGTTCCGCGATGTGGTCGCAGGCACTTACACCCTCGCCTTTGACCCAGTACCAGGTGCCGATTTCGTTGATCCAAATCAAGGCGCCATCGAAGGCCGTGACAGCGATGTGACCGATTTGGCCCTTGGGCATACGGACCCATTTGCGCTGGATTGGAACCAGATTGTGCGTCTGCAGGCAGGCTTTGAGGATGTGATTGGCTAACCCGAACGCGGGCCTAAAGGTAATCCGATAGCCCGCGCGGGGGATCTGCGAAAAACGCGTCGGCTGGACGCGGCGGCGTTATTGTGTTGGCGTGGTCTTGATCCGCACCAGCCCCAACAAAGGCCACATAATCCGCCATCGCCGCCTCGCTTGGATCATGGCTGACAAAAACAACCGTGGTCTCTTGTGCCGCGGTCATAGAGCGCACCAGCGCCAGCATTTCACGGCGCAGTTTCGGACCAAGCGCCGAGAAGGGCTCATCCAAGAGCAACACGGGCCGCTGCCGCACCAAACAACGTGCCAGCGCCACCCGGCTTTGCTGCCCCCCCGAAAGCGAGCCGGGATCGCGGGGGTCAAAACCCGCCAGCCCCACCGCCGCCAAGGCCTCGGCCACAGTGTCATGATCCGCCGCCTTTAGGCGCAAGCCCGGATGCAGGCCCAAGCCAACATTTTGTGCCACGCTCAGGTGCCCGAACAGATTGTGATCTTGAAACATCATCGAGACCGGGCGCGCTTGGGGCGGCAATGCGGTGACGTCTTGGCCAGCTAAGGTGATCCGCCCAGCCAGCGCCTCATCGAACCCCGCAAGCCCCGCCAAAAAGAGCGATTTGCCCGAGCCAGAGGGGCCGATCAGTGCCAGCGATGCACCACGGGGCACATCAAGGCTGACGCGCAGGCGAAACTGGCCGCGGCCTAATTCTAAATTGTTACAACTGACGGCCAAGACGACCTCCGATATCAAAAAGCGCAAAGAGCGCGACGCTCAAGCCCACGAGGATCAAACCAACCGCCGCCGCGGCCTCCATCTGGTAGCTGCCCATTAGCCGGAACATCAGCAAGGGCAGCGTCACCCCGTCAACCGGCGCAAAGAGCGTGATCACCCCAAGATCGCCCATGGAAAACGCCGCCGCAATCCCCGCAGCAAAGCCCAAGGGCGCGCGCAGCGCTGGCCAAAGCACCAACCGCGCATGATCAAGCGGCGACATGCCAAGGGCGCGCGCAAGCCGTCCGTAGTGATCCTGCGCCCGCTCAAAACCGGGGATCAGCACCCGCACGCAAAACGGCACGGTCAGTGCGGCATTCACCAGCGCCGTCACTGGCACCGCCAGCGCGAAGGGGTCCGCAATCGGGTTGAGGACGATGAATAACCCCGTACCAAGGACGAAAGGCGAGATAATCAGGGTCAGGCTCGCGATGGCCTCAACCAGCCAGCCGCGCTTGCTGCGTGCCGCCAGCGCGGCAATGGCGCAACTGATCGTGACGGCCAGCGCGGTTGAGAGCGCGGCGATTGCGAGCGATGTTGTGACGGCTCTGGCCAGAGGCACCTCGCCCAGCGCCCCGAACCCTGCAATGCCGCGTAACGCCACTGCAAGAAGCGGTAAGAACAAAAAGAGCGCGGCGGCGACGATGATCAGCGCGTCGGACCAAGGCGCGGGGCGGTTCCAGTTCTGTTGAACCCGCGCCAGCCCCTGCCCCAAATCGACGGGCCGCCCTAGCCCCAAGAGCAGCGCCGCCGCCCCAAGCCCAAGCGCCACCTGCATCATCGCCAAAAGCGCGGCGCGGCCCAGATCAAATTCGAAACGGATCGCGGTATAAATCGCCAGTTCAATACTGGTGGACTTCGGCCCACCGCCCAGCGCCAAGACAGTGGCAAAACTGGTGCTGGCCAGAATGAACACCAGCATAAAAGCACCCGGCGCGATTGCTTTGATCAAGGGCCACTCGAAATGCCGCCGCTGATCGCGGGGGGAAAACCCAAGCTGCGCGGCAAGGCGCAACTGTTCTGGCGGGATTTTCGCCCAGCCTTGCAACAAAAGCCGCGTCACCAGCGGCAGATTGAAAAACACATGGGCCAGCACGACACCCTGCAGCCCGTAAATATCAAGACGAGGC
>CAYLLD010000040.1:0-19919 GCA_964384315.1 uncultured Rhodobacterales bacterium
GCGGCTCGTTTAGCTGCGCCGCCAGAGCCCCAGCGATACCGCCTTTGAAGGCCGCGATATCCCCAAGGGCCGTGGTCCAGTTTGCCGGGTTCAGCGGGGTTGGCCCCAACCGCGTTAGCCGCTGCGCCCGGCGCTCGCGCATCTGTGTGTCGATTTGATCAACCAAGGCCTGCGCCCGTCGAAATCCACGCTCCGCCGCAAGCCGGGGGCCGTCGGCCTCTTGGAGCCGGGCTGCAAGTGCCGCACGCTCTGCCGCCGCAGCTTCGGTTTCGTCGCCCTCTTCGGGCAGCGGGCCCAGCGCGTCGATCTGACCTTGGATGGTCTCAACAAGCGGCGCGGTTTTGTCCTGCTGCTCCGCCGCTGCATCGCGCAACTCAACAGCTTGGCGTCGCCAGGTGCTGAGCTGAACTTCCGACGTTGCCGGGTCGGCCAAAGCCCCATCGACAATTTCGCTTAACTCATCGAGGGCTTGGGTCGGCTCAGACGTTTGCGCCGCGACCATCTGGGCGTTTAGTGGCAAGAGAACCGCGAACGCTAAGACCACCCCCAGCAAGATCATCGCCAGACGCGGCATCAATCCGACCGCTTTGGCTGACCCAAACCGCCTCATTCTGCCTCGAACACCTTTGGAATATCTGCGGCGGCACCCTCTAGCCAGCTTGGCACCGGCAGGCCCTTTTCGCGCAGGAACTCTGGGTTAAAGAGCTTGGACTGATAGCGGGTGCCGTAATCGCAAAGGATCGTCACAATCGTGTGACCGGGTCCCATGTCCTTGGCCATTTTGATCGCACCGCCGATGTTGATCCCGCTAGACCCACCAAGGCACAGGCCCTCATGCTCAAGCAAATCAAAGACGATCTGCACCGCTTGGGTATCATCGACCTGATAGGAATGATCGACACTTAGGCCATCAAGATTGGCGGTGATACGCCCCTGCCCGATGCCTTCGGTGATCGAGTTGCCCTCAGATTGCAGCGTGCCTGTGGTGTAAAAACTATGCAGCGCCGCGCCCATGGGATCGGCCAAACCGATCTTGACCCCCGGCTTACGCGCGCGCAGCCCTTCGGCCACGCCGGCCAGCGTGCCGCCCGAACCTACGGCGCAGATAAACCCATCAACGCCCCCATCGGTTTGCTCAAAAATCTCTGCCGCCGTCGTGTTCACATGCATCTGGCGGTTTGCCGTATTGTCGAATTGATTGGCCCAAATCGCCCCTTCAGGCACGACCTCATTGAGTGCTTTTGCTAGCCGTTCGGAGTATTTCACGTAGTTATTAGGGCTCCGATAGGGCTTGGCGGGCACTTGCACCAGCTCGGCCCCCGCAAGGCGCAGCATGTCCTTTTTCTCTTGGCTTTGGGTCTCTGGGATCACGATCACGGTTTTATAGCCAAGCGAGGCCCCCACCAGTGCCAGACCGATCCCGGTGTTTCCGGCGGTCCCCTCAACAATCGTGCCACCGGGCTTTAGCGAGCCGTCTTGGATCGCCGCTTGGATGATACCCAGCGCCGCGCGGTCCTTGACGGATTGGCCGGGGTTCATGAACTCAGCCTTGCCCAAAATCTCGCAGCCGGTCTCGTTCGAGGCCTGTTTTAGGCGGATTAAGGGCGTGTTGCCGATTGTATCCACCAAATCTTTCCGAACGTCCGTCATCCCAAATCACCTTTTTAAGCGGGCCTTTTCACTTGATGTAATCACTACGCGCCACGCCAGCAAGCCGGGAAGCTATCCTGTCCTATCCACAGACGGTGTTACGTTTCGAAACAATTAGTGCCGCCTTCTGGTTTGCATCTGAGCGCACATGACCTACATCCTCTCCAGAAGCGACAAAAGGCCCGCATTCATGATCCTTTCGCGAAGAGACGCAATCCTCGGCGCTAGCGCTGCGACATTGATGATGCCGCAAACGGCTTTTGCAGCCGGCGTCACCCGCCATTTCGACGCCTATCGTGGGCGCAAGAAATTCGGCGCGCAGGCTCTGGCGGTAAAGCAAGATGGCAGCAATCTGGTGGTGGACACGCACACACGGCTAAAGGGCCGGGTGGTGATTTTCAACTTCGACTACGAGATCAAGAGCCGTGAGATTTGGCGCGATGGGGTTTTGCAGGCCATCAATGCGACGGCGCGAGAAGGCGATAAAACATTCGCGGTCAAAGCCAAACGCACCAGCGCAGGGCTGGAAGTGGACGCGACAAAATTCAAAGGTGTGGTGACAGGTTCGCTTACAACCTCGTCGATCATTATGGCGGACCTGGCCAAGCGCCCCAAATGGTTGTCGATCCAATCAGGCCGTGTGGTTGAGGTGACGAGCCAAAGCAAAGGAAGCGCCAAAGTTGAGACGCCTGCGGGCACTGTGACCTGCGAGCATATCTATTGTGCGGGCGGGTTGAAATTGCCCTTAGATGCGTTTTTTGCCGAGTCGGGTGAGTTGGTGGCCTATGAATTTGATGCGGTTGGCGCGCGGGCGCGGGTCATTGCCCGTTCAACAGCCGAGCCTTACCACCAACTCTGGCGCTGATGTGGGTGTCTTTTCTCAAGTAAAATCCCCCAGTGATGGCGCTGTGTGGATCACCGGGGCCAGCGCGGGCATCGGCCGGGCGCTCGCACTAAAACTGGCGAGCGAGGGCTGGCGCGTTTACGCCACCGCGCGCAACACGCAAAAGCTAGAAGTTTTGGCCGCAGACGCCCGAGGCCCCGGCCAAATCATCGCAATGCCCGGCGATGTCACCGACCACGCACGCATGGCACAGATTGTGACGCGGATTGTTAGGGACGGCCCTTTGGCCTTGGCTATTTTAAACGCAGGCATCTACGTGCCGATGCGTGCCCAAGCTTTCGACGCCCGCGCCGCCCGCGACACCATTGATGTGAACCTGACCGGGGTCACCAACGCCCTCGCACCACTTTTGTCGGAAATGATTGCAGCGCGCAGCGGCCACATCGCAATTATGGCATCGGTTGCGGGTTATCGCGGGTTGCCAGGTGCCGCCCCTTATTCAGGCTCGAAGGCGGCATTGATTGCGATGGCCGAGGCCTTGGCTATGGATCTCGTTGATCTTGGTGTGAGGCTGTCAGTGATCAATCCCGGATTTGTGGAAACTGACGCCACCGCCGTCAACGACTTTCAGATGCCATTTTTGCTGAGCACTGATGAGGCGGCGGATCGGATCATCAAAGGGTTAAAGCGCCCCGGGTTCGAAATTGCCTTCCCGCGGCGCTTTGCAATGTTACTGCGTCTGATTGGTCTATTGCCGAACCGAGCCTACATCTGGGCCGTGCGCCGGATGACCGGCTGGCACAAGATGTAAGCCCGAATTCAAGTCCCCAATTCAAACCTTGTGCTAATTAGGGCTGATGCCAGCCCAGCGCCACGAAGGCATCATAGACTGCATCGGCAACCGCCTGCTCTCCGGCCACGTTTAGATGCGTATTCCCCGCACCGACATGCCATGACAAATCATCGCCTTGGGTCACTTCGCCCGCAGCAACCTTTGCGGCCATATGTGCATAGGTGTCGATGTAAGGCACCCCGCGCGAAGCCGCCGCCGCCATTTGCTTGGCCCGCAGCGCCGCCCGGTTCGGATGCTCGTTCGTCGGAGTATCCCCACCATTGGCAAAGTTCATATAGTGATAGCCGATCACAGCAATATTGGTGACGCCCTTCTCTTTGACCTTGCTGATCCACAATTCAATATTGCGGCGCGTGTCGATATCAACCGTATCTCCCACCGCAGGCGCGGCACTAAGTGGGGCATTTAGAGTGATCTGATTGTCCGTGCGCGCATTGATGCGCCGCTTCTCGCCGTTGATCTCAACCCAGCCACCCGGCTGCAGCCGCGTGCGATAGGCATTTTCAACCGAAATTACAGTTGTGGTTGGGGCCGTGTCGCCGACAATATCAATAGGACCATCATTCGCACCGGCGTAGATTGTCGCAATATCAGGGCGGCTTGGGGCAAAAAACGCTGGCAATTGATGCATCATCTCTGCCGAGCTATCGCCAGACCAGCCATAGTTGGTCGAGATAAACGCATCCCCCAAAGCCTCAGCCACGAGCGGTGCATAGAATTGCTCGGGCTCCACGCCCCAAGTATCGACATTGGTGTTGAACGTGTGGCTATCGCCCTCGGCGTGGTAGATTTTCAGGAAGCCGTCACTGGACAAACGCGTCTCGCGCGGTAGCGGTTCAGTGATAATCACGATCTCGCGCAGATAACCGTCCAAAGAGCGCAAGACCTGATTGTTGTAGCCGCCAATGCCAATATTTGTTGGCGTGTCCGCAGCCAAAACATCGCCTTTGTTGCTATGGATGCCACCGTCATCGACATAGGTCTTGCCATTTTTATCCGCGCCAAAGATGACCTTGAATTCCGAGCCGCCCGGCGGCGTTGTCGAAGAGACCACGATATCGGCCTCGGTCCCATCACCGGTGACAAATCGAAACGGCGCACTGGCCACAGAATAAAGCGCAAACCGATCGACGCCTGCATTATCGACATGCACCACATAACGCTGGTCAGTGCTGAGGGCATTGTTCAGCTCGAAACTGGCATAAACATGCATGGCGGCCGGATTGTACGGAAACAGCGCGGTCGCGAGCGCAATCCCGAAATCTCGTGTCGCAGACAAATCCAATCCCTTCGTTGCATCATAAGACCAAGCATCACTACCAAAGGTTGTCAGCTTGTCTTCCGGCAAACCCGTAAAGGCATTTGCTGGCGTCACATTGTCATTAATTCGCATCTGACGCGTAACAAAATCAATCGCAATGCCATTTCGTGAGCCTAGCATACCAAAGACAGGGGGGTCAGGCTGAGGTTCAGGTTCAGGTTCGGGCTCAGGCTCAGGCTCAGGCTCGGGCTCCGGTTCCGGCTCAGGCTCAGGTTCCGGCTCAGGCTCAGGTTCCGGCTCGGGTTGTGGTTCAGGTTCTGGTTCAGGCTGCGGCTCAGGCTCAGGTTCGGGCAACGGCGCCGCCGCATTTGGATCACCAAAATCAAGACTCAAACGATCCGCGCGCTCAACTGGCTCGCAAACCACCATGATCTCAGCGATATACCCATCCAGAACCCGCAGCACCCGATCGCGATACCCACCGATTCCAAAGTGATCCGGCGAATTGGCCGCCAGGCCAACCCCAGCCTCATCGATATGAACCCCCGCATCATCCACATAGGTCTTCCCATTGGCATCCGCACCAATCACAGCGCGCACCTCGGCATCCGGCACATGGGTCAGCGAGGTCAAACCAATATGCGCCGCGGCCCCATCACCGGTGACGAAGCGGAAAGTCTGCCCCCCCCGCGCTATAAGCTGCCAACCGGTCGGTACCATCGTTATCAATCATAAAGAGATAACGCTGCGTTGTCGTCGTCACATTATTCAACCGGTACTTGATATAAACCGTACAGGCACTTGCATTATATGGGAAAAGCGATGTCGCCAGCGCCGCACTAAAATCGCGCGCGGCATCAATGCGTAGCCCTCGAACCGGATCAACCTCATAGGCATCAGCACCCCAAATGGTCAGCCGCTGTGCGGGATCACCCAAAAAGGCATTGGCAGGGGTGGCCGCATCATTGATCAACATCTGACCCGCCCGAAAATCAATCGCAAACCCATTACGCGCTCCAAGCGCGGCAAGCACTGGCGCGAGCGTTGGCTCCGGCTCTGGTTGAGGCTCCGGCGCAGGTTCGGGCTCCGGCTCTGGTTCTGGCTGCGGCTGCGGTGGTATCACCGGCGCAGCACCCCCATCGGCTAACAGGGTTTGTGGCGGGGTTAATGCGGTAGACAATCCAAATAACATTTCAAACCTCGTTGCAGCTATGGCTTGGCGGAAATCGATGAGCAAAAATCGATGGGCGAACGATTGGCAAATCTGCGGTGCAGGTCTTAAGCCTTTGCACAAGCAGCGCGCGCCCCAACTTGCCCGCGGTCACAATGGTCGGCTTTCTCGTTCACAAACTTGTTTACGAATACGCCCCCGCCAAGGCTTGACCCCCTGAGGACCACAGGCCAAAACCTTTGCTGCACAACATTAAAAAGCGCTCACATGAACGACCTGCCACGCGATCTCACTGCCCAACCTCTGGAAAAGTTCTCGGACCCGCTGCTCACGGCCACAGGCGAGCCGCGCGCGGTTGTACCGCTGATCAAACCTGAAACACTTTGGTTCAACACAGGCACCCTATGCAACATCGCTTGCACGAATTGCTTTATGGAAAGCTCCCCTGAAAACGATCGTTTGGCCTATATCAGCGCCGCCGAAGTGCGCGATTACCTTGAACAGATCAAAACCAACAACTGGCCCGTGCGCGAGATCGGCTTCACCGGCGGCGAGCCGTTCATGAACCCCGATATGATCGAGATGACCCGCACCTCGCTTGAGCAAGGCTACGAGGTTTTAATCCTCACCAACGCCATGGCGCCGATGATGCGACCCAAAGTTCAGGCCGGTTTGCAAGCGCTTCAGACAGAGTTCGGCGATAAGCTGACTCTGCGGGTTTCTCTTGATCATTTCGACCCCGCCCATCACGACGAAGAGCGCGGCGCAGGCAGTTACGAGAAAACCCTAATCGGGATGCGCTGGTTGCGCAATCAAGGGATCAAAATGGCCGTGGCAGGCCGTACGCTTTGGGGCGAAGACGACGCTGCCGCCCGTGCAGGTTACGCCGCGCTTTTTGCTAAGGAAAATTTCGCAATCAACGCGGGCAGCCCCGCCGACACCGTCCTTTTCCCCGAAATGGACGAGCGCGTCGATGTCCCCGAAATCACCACCGCCTGCTGGGGCATCCTGAACAAACGCCCCAAAGACGTGATGTGCGCCTCCTCGCGCATGGTGGTCAAACGCCAAGGCGCGGCACGTCCAGCGGTTCTGGCTTGCACCCTCCTGCCCTATGACCCAGAGTTCGAGCTTGGCGAAACTCTCAAAGAGGCTGACCGTGCCGTGCCGCTTAATCACCCCCATTGCGCCAAATTCTGCGTGCTTGGCGGGGCCTCCTGCTCTGCCTGACCTGAGACCTGTTTTGCGGCCCAATCTGTGCTGAACCGCGCCCTGCCATGGGCCGCGCTCGCGCTCACACTGATCATATGGGCTGGCTACCTCGTGGTCACCCGCGCCGCCATGAAGGCCAACCTCACACCGCTTGACGTCGGGCTTTTACGCTCGATCCCCGCCGCCCTGTGCCTTTTGCCGTTCATCTGGCGCAAAGGTCTGATCCCGCAGGGCACCACTTGGCGCGATTTCGTCGGGATCGGCGTCCTCGGCGGCACCTGTTTCATCGTCGTGCTCGCCACGGGCCTCAGCTTTGCACCGGTCGCCGACAGCGGCATCTTCGCCCCTTCGATGCTGCCAGTGTTCATCGCACTCCTCAGCCTCTTGCTCTTCGGCGAACGCCCCAGTGGCCTGCGCCTCGTAGGCCTCGCCCTCATCCTCACCGGCGCGCTGGCAATCGGCGGACTTTCGGCGCTCTTAGAAGGCAACAGCGGCGCATGGCGCGGCCACATCCTGTTCCTAACCGGCTCATGCCTATGGGCGCTTTATACCCTAACCTTCCGCGCCTCACGCCTCAGCGCGCTCACCGGCACATGGGTCATGGTCGCCACCGCCAGCGTGCTATTCCTCGCCGCCACACCCTTCGTGCACCTACGCATGTTCGAGCTCAGCACCCCCGCTTTCACCGTTCAACTGGTGCAAGGCTTCGGCTCCGGCCTCATTGCAAATCTGACGTTTCTTTACGCGGTCACGCGCCTTGGCACGGTCATCCCCGCCGCCTCCGCCGCCCTCGTGCCGGTCCTCGCAGCCCTTGGCGGCTGGCTCTTTTTGGGCGAAGCGCTTGGCCCCATGAAAATCTTGGGCATCGGCGTTGTGATGGCCGGTATCCTACTGGCCTCGGGCGTCAATTGGCCCCGCACAAAGTAGTCCGTTCTAGCCCTTTTGGGCCAAAGCCTCATCCAGCACGGTTTTCACCACGCCTAAATCCACATCCCGCGAGACAAAGGCCGCGCCAATATCCCGCGCCATTATAAACGTGATCGTCCCATCGCTCACCTTTTTGTCCTGCCGCATCAGCTCAATCAGCCCATCCGCATCAGGCAAATCGCCCTCAATATCCGCCAAATCGGTCTTCATCCCGCAATCCGCCAAATGCGCACGTACCCGGCTGGGGGCCTCTTGCGGGCACAGCCCCAAGGCTTGACTGACCTCAAAGGCAAGGGCGCAACCGATTGCCACCCCCTCGCCATGGAGCAGCCGATCCGAATAGCCCGTGGCCGCCTCAAGCGCATGACCAAAGGTGTGCCCAAGGTTCAAAAGCGCCCGATCACCGCGCTCGGTCTCATCGCGCGCCACAATATCCGCCTTCATCTGACACGAATGAAAGACCGCCTGCTCCCGCGCACCCGCATCACCGCTCAGCAATTTAGGCGCATTCTTCTCAAGCCAGCCAAAAAACGCGGCATCGCCCAAAAGCCCGTATTTCACGACCTCGCCGTAACCCGCCCGCAGATCGCGCGGGGACATCGTGTCCAAAACATCCGTATCGGCAATGACCAGTTCTGGCTGATGAAACGCGCCCACAAGGTTCTTGCCCTTGGGCGAATTGATCCCCGTCTTGCCCCCAACCGAGCTATCAACCTGCGCCAAAAGCGAGGTGGGCATCTGGATAAAGCCGATCCCGCGCCGCAAAGTCGCTGCTGCAAACCCCACCAGATCGCCAATCACGCCGCCGCCCAAAGCAATCACCAGATCGTCGCGCTCAATGCGCTGCGCCAGCAACCACTCAACGGTCTCTTGCAAATGTGCCCAGCTCTTGGTCGCCTCGCCTTGGGGCAGCACCAAAGATGCAACCTCAAATCCCGCGTCGCGCAAGCTCTGCTCTAGGGGCGCAAGATAAAGCGCCGCTACTTGCGTCTCGGACACAATCGCCAGCTTTTTGCGCGCCGTCACAGCCCCGATCAGCTCAGACGCCTGCGCAATCAGGCCCCCACCAATGAGAATATCATAGCTGCGTTGACCCAACTCGACCCGCAATTTTCGGCTCATATCTAACCTGCCTCTTTGAGCGCGCCCAAATCCCTGAGCCCTGCAATTATCCGATCCACAACCACTTCATGAGGCTCATTGGCCAAAGAAGTCACTTTCACATCCGCTTGTTCGTAAGAAGGCGCGCGTTCAGCCGCCAATTCTGCCAAACGCGCCTTGGGATCCTCCACCTCAAGCAAAGGCCGCCCCGGCTTGTCCTTCACCCGCGCCCAAAGCACCTCTATGTCAGCGGTAAGCCAAACGGACGCGCCATGAGCTGCAATCACATCCCGGTTTGTGGCACTCACAAAGGCCCCGCCGCCGGTGGCAACAACCATCGGTTCACCAAGCATGAGGCGTTGCAAAACCCGGGTCTCGCCCTCGCGAAAATATTCCTCGCCAAAATCCGCAAAAATATCGCTGATTGGCCGCCCCGCCGCCTTGACGATCTCATCGTCGCTATCGACAAACGGGGCACCCAGCGTTGCTGCCAAGCGCCGCCCCACAGAGGTCTTGCCCGACCCCATCAGCCCAACCAGAACGATTGAACGCTGCAAACCTATAGTCACCAATGAGCACCTTGTCTTTTTCCAAGCCTCTAAGCGCCTTTGCACAGCAGAGCAACGCGCTGAGTGACATTTGCCCGCACAAACCAGCCCTAAAGCACCGCAGCGACTTGAAAAACTGGCGCTTAAACCCTAGTCTTTGGACCTGAAATGGGCAAAAGACCCATAGCTAAATCGAAGCGGGAGTATGAGGCATGGGGCGCGTATTGAAATACCTCCTCTATTTGATCTGTCTGGGGGCCATTTGCCTAGCGGCATACGCGCTTTTGTTTGACCTGCCCGCCCCTCAAAGCGGTGTCGTAAAGCAAATCGAAACGAAGTTCGATTGATGCGCATGATGCGCGCGGTTTTGATGTGCTGCGCCTTACCTCTTGTCGCACAGGCCCAAAACCCACGGCCCAAAAGCGCAATTCCCTGGCTCTCGGATGTGATCGCGGCGCCTGTGACCGATCCGCAAGCCCTGCCACAAACCCCGCAACAACCCTCGGTGACAACCGAACCCATCAAAGTGACGCCCCTTGGCAAAGCCTCCCCTGAACAGGCTGGGGTTTTAACGGCCGCGCAACTGGGTCTTCGCAGTGATTTCTGGTCCGAAACCGACGCAATCGCCGCCCTGAGTTTTATCACCGACACGCCCTATGGCGGCCCTCCTAGCGCCAAACGGCTTTTGCGCGGCCTCTTGATGGCCCGGTTTGAAACTGGTGCAGATTACGGCGACGCAGTGCTTTTGGCGCGCGTCGACCGGCTTTTGGCCATCGGCGCCCTTGATGAAGCAGATGCGCTTTTGGATAGCGCCGCTTTGACCACGCCGCAGCTTTTGGGGCGTTTTTTCGACGTCAATCTGCTGACCGGGCGTCCCCAAAGGGCCTGTGACACCCTCGCCGGGCTGCCCGCACTCGCGCCAAACCGGGCGGCAGAAGTGTTTTGCCTGGCAATCAACGAAAACTGGCAGGCCGCCGATGTGGCGCTCAATCTCGGGAGCACGCTTGGGGAAATTGACGAGACCAAAGCTGCGCTTTTGGCATTTTATCTTGATCCCGGCCTGATCGAGGCCGCAGACCCGCCTGCCCCAAGCCAAATGCCAACGGCATTCGAAGCCTATTTGCGCGACAGCATCGGTGTGCAGGACAGCGATGCCCCGGCCCCCCTAGCGTTTTTGCACCGGGATTTGGCCAAGTTCATCCCAGTGCGCTTCAAAATGGAAGCCGCCGAAAAACTGGTGCGTGAAGGCGCGCTGTCGCAGAAAATTCTCTTCGCCGCTTATCGCGAAGAAGTCCCGGCCGCGTCAGGCGGGGTGTGGGAACGCGCAGATGCGGTGCAGGAATTCGACAGGGCCAGCGCGCCCCAAGACATAGCCCGCACGCTCACCCGCTTGGATGATGAGATCACCGCCCTCGGGCTGAGAACCGCCCTTGCCCGCGAAATCGCGCCCCAGCTTGCGCGCAAATTGCAACCAAGCGACCTGCCCGGCGAAACCTGGCCCTTGGTCGCGCGGCTTTTGGTCTTGGGCGGACAAACTGAAACCGCCTTGGCTTGGAAGAATGACGCGGCCTCCCAAGCGCTTTTGACCGCCTTCGACATCATAGAAACCAGCGATCTTGCCCCGCTAACCGGCGGGAAAACTGCGCAAACCGACGATCTGACCCATCCCGAAGCCCTAAGCCGCGCCTTGCGTCTGCTCAGCGAAGGTGGTGACCTTGATAAGGCCTTTGAGGCTCTGGCCATCCTAGATGCGATCGATTTGAAACCGCAATCGCGCCAAATCGCGTTTGAAATCCTGCTTGATCCGGCGGCGGCCCATGGCGGATGAGCTTATCTCGCGGTTCCTAGAGGCCAAATCCGCCCAAAACGGCGCCGCGCGCAACACGCTTTTGGCCTATGGCCGCGACTTACAGGACTACGCACAAGCGCTCGCCGCCCCGCCCCTAACCGCCACGCGGCCCGACATCGAAGCCTACCTTGGCCAATTAGACGCCGCAGGCATGTCCCCCGCCACCCGCGCCCGCAGGCTCAGCGCCATCAAACAATTCCACCTGTTTTTGTTCGAAGACGGCCTCACCGACATCAACCCCGCCGCCCGTATCGCCGGCCCCAAAAAATCCCGCGCCCTACCCGGCGCGCTCACGTTGGACCAAGTGACCGCCCTCATTGAGGCCATGCGCGGCACCGGCAGAACCACCGCCGAACGCGCGCGCAGCGCCCTGATTATCGAAATGCTCTACGCCACAGGCCTGCGCATTTCCGAGCTTATCAGCCTGCCCGTCACCCACTTCAAAGGCCGCCCCGATGCTATTCTCGTGCGCGGCAAGGGCAACAAAGAGCGCCTTGTGCCCCTCTCTGAGCCTGTCATGGCCGCCCTCGAAGACTGGCTGATCCACCGCAAAGCCGACAAAGCGCTGGCAGGGTCTCGCTTTTTATTCCCCTCACGCGGCAAATCGGGCCACCTCACGCGCCAAAGCGTGTTTCTAAGCCTCAAATCAGCCGCAACCAAAGCCGGGATCGCGCCCGAGCTGGTCTCCCCCCACATCCTGCGCCACGCCTTTGCGACCCATTTGTTGGCCAATGGCGCCGACCTGCGGGTCATTCAAATGCTGCTGGGCCATGCCGATATCGCCACAACCGAAATTTACACCCACGTGGTCGATGACGCGAAAAAGGCACTGGTGCTTGAGCATCACCCGCTGGCCGACTAAATCGCAGTAGAGCAACAACAGCCCAAAAGGATCACCAATGGAACCCAGCGTTCTCACAACCATCCTGACAACCCCATCGGTCTGGTGGACCGCAGGGGCCATTGCGCTGTTGCTGTTTCTCTCGGGCTTCTTTTCCGGCTCCGAAACCGCCCTGACCGCTGCCAGCCGCTTCAAGCTCAAAACCATGGCCGACGCGGGCAATGCGGGGGCCAAACGCGCGATGGACCTGACCGAAGACAATGAACGGCTCATCGGCTCGGTGCTGTTGGGCAATAATCTGGTCAACATCCTCGCCACCTCACTGGCCACCAGCCTCTTGACCGTGCTCTTCGCAGGGGGCGGCGTGGTCATCGCCACCGCCATCATGACCGCGCTCATCCTCGTCTTCGCCGAGGTCATGCCCAAAACCTACGCGATCACCAAACCCGAGGTTGCCGCCTCCCGCGTGGCTCCGATCATCGCCCTCGTTGTCCGCCTCCTCGCCCCGATCGTCTCAGCAGTGCGCCTCTTGGTGCGCGTCATGCTGCGGATTTTTGGCGTTGAGATCGACCCGAACACCGGCATCATGGCCCATGAGGAAATCGCGGGCGCCATCGCGCTACACCATTCCGAGGGCGGGATGCTCAAAGACGACCGCGACCGCCTGATGGGCGCGCTTGATCTCAAGAGCCGCGAAGTCGAAGAGATCATGCTGCATCGCTCGGAAATCGAGATGATCGATGCCACCTCCAGCCCTGCCGACATCCTCGAACAAGCGCTCGCCTCGCCCTATACCCGCATCCCCGTGTTCGACGAGGACCCCGAAAACATCATCGGGGTGATCCACGCCAAAGACCTCTTGCGCCACTTGAAGTCTGCGCTCTTAAGCGATGAAATTGCTGGGGAAACCTTCGATATACGTCAGGTGATGATGGAGCCCTATTTTGTCCCAGAAACCACCACGTTAAACGATCAAATGCGCGAATTCTTGCGCCGCCGCGCACATTTCGCCCTCGTGGTCGACGAATATGGCGCGCTGCAGGGCCTGATCACCCTCGAAGACATCATCGAAGAGATCATCGGCGAGATTTCCGACGAGCATGACGAAGATGTGGAAGGCGTCGAGCGTCTCGCGGACGGCGCAGTGATCATCGAGGGCGCCATGACCATTCGCGATGTGAACCGCAGTTTGGACTGGATGCTGCCCGACGAAGAGGCCAATACCATCGCCGGTCTGGTGATCCACGAGGCGCAAACGATCCCCACCGCAGGGCAGGTTTTCTCCTACCACGGCTTTCGCTTTGAGGTGATCGAACGCGAGCGCAATCGCCTGACCAAGCTAAAGGTGAAAGCGCTTTAGCGCCCCTTAAACAATCCGCCCATCACGCCGCGCACAAGAGACCGACCAGCGCGTCCCCCGAGCTGCCGGGCCAGCGATTTGGCAAAGACTTTCCCGATTGAATCCGAACGCGACCCGCCCGATGATTTGCGTGATGACTTGCGTGTTGAGCGCCCTTCATCAGCCGAATAGCGGCGGCCCGAATTGAACTCACGCAGCTTGAGGCCCTTATCCGCCTTCGCGCGCTCTTTTGCCTCTTCCTCAGCTTTTTCAGCCGCTTCGGCCTCTTCGGCGGCCTTTTCCGCACGCCCTTGCAAAATCTCAAATGCGCTCTCGCGGTCCTTGGCCTCTTCGTAAAGCCCCGCCACCGGCGAGCCCGCCATCACAGCCTTGCGCTCAGCCATATCAATCGGCCCAAGCCGCGACGACGGCGGGCGAATGAGCGTCCGCTCCACCACCGAAGGCGCACCCTTGCCCTCAAGCAGGGACACCAGCGCCTCACCAACACCACAATCACGGATCGCGTCCTGCGTAGAAAACCGCGGGTTCGGGCGAAACGTCTCAGCCGCCAGCCGCAGCGCCTTTTGATCGCGCGGCGTGAACGCCCGCAGTGCGTGCTGCACGCGGTTGCCAAGCTGGCCCAAAATATCATCGGGCACATCATCAGGGTTTTGCGAGACAAAATAAACGCCGACCCCCTTCGAGCGGATCAACCGCGCCACCTGCTCAACCTTTTGGATCAGCGATTTGGGCGCATCATCAAAGAGCAAATGGGCCTCATCGAAGAAAAAGACAAACTTGGGCCGGTCCGGATCGCCCACCTCAGGCAGGTTTTCAAACAGCTCGGACAAAAGCCACATCAAAAACGTCGCATAGAGCTTGGGCGATTGCATCAGCTTGTCCGCCGCCATCACATTGACCCGCCCCATGCCGCCGGGGGTCGTCGCAATCATATCCGTCAGCTCAAGGGCCGGCTCACCGAAAAACTTGTCAGCCCCTTGGTTCTCAAGCACCAAAAGCGAACGCAAAATGCCGCCAACAGAACGGGAATGCACCGAGCCGTACTCAAGGGTCAAATCCGCCGCATTTTCGCCCATCCAATTCAAAAGCGCGCGCAAATCCTTAAGGTCAATCAGCAAAAGCCCCTGCTCATCCGCCAGACGAAAGGCGATGTTCAGCACACCTTCCTGCGCCTCAGACAATTCCATCAACTGCGAGAGCAACAGCGGACCCATTTCGGTGATCGTCGTGCGAATGGGGTGGCCCTGTTCGCCAAATAGATCCCAAAACGTGACTGGAAACGCCTCGTAATCGTAGTCTTCGAACCCGATTTTCTCAGCCCGTGAGACCAGCTTATCGTGCAGCTTATGTGCAGGCGAACCCGACACCGCCAGCCCCGAAAGATCGCCTTTAACGTCTGCCAAGAACACCGGAACCCCGGCCTTCGAGAAACTTTCCGCCAGAATTTGCAAGGTCACGGTCTTACCCGTACCAGTCGCCCCGGCAATCATGCCGTGCCGATTGCCGAATTTCAGCAGCAACTCTTGAGCGGTCGTGTAATCTTCGCCGCCGCCGCCAATAAATATGGTGTTGTTCTCGCTCATTAATTTGTCTCTCTTTTTCTTGGCACAGCGGCGCACGCCCATTTGCACAACTTGTTAATGTTTATTTGCCAAACTGATCGCGGTCTTTAGATGCCTCTTAGGCATGTTTAGGCGACTACTTCCTCCCTGTCGACTGGCCGCGCTCTATGCAGTGCGGCCTTTTTTTATCGGTAACTTGGAAGTTTGCGCCTGCAATTGGTACAAACTGGCATTTGTCCTGTTGACTGGTCAGACGATCTTTCCTAGCATCCCCAAATAAGTTCGGCCCCAGCCGACAGGGAGATGCGCTCGCACAAAGCTGATGCGCGAAAAAGGGTGCCACAGGCGCCCTTTTTTTTGGCTTATGCCCAACATCAAGTTTTTGAGCGCTTCTCTGCGCGCCACCCCCATTAATATTGACAGCCCCCGCATCTGGTGACACGTCACGCTCAGTTGAAAGTCGGCAGAGGCAAAGACATGCAAAACAGCGTCCTAAGTCAAATCCTAGTGGTGTTCCTCGTATTCGTGGCACCATTTTCTGCGTTTTCTCAGCAAAACGACGTTGATGCGCCCGCCGCAGCGCCGCAACCTGCCCCCCAGACAGACGCAGCACCTGATAATCAGGGCGCCGATGCGCCACAAATACAGATCGCGGCGGTTCATAAGGATTGGCAAATTCGTTGCCGAGAGCAAAACGATTGCTATTTGTCTCAACTGGTCACAGACAACCGAGACGCGCCGATTGCCGAATTGAATGTGGACGCACTTTCTGGCGAAACTGGTGCCCTCGCGGGTATTTCAATCATTACCCCGTTGCGCACGCTTTTGACCGAAGGTCTGACATTTCAGATCGACAATAATCAGCCGCAAAAGTACCCGTTTTTCTTTTGTGCATTCGATGGATGCGTGTCGCGGTTTGGGTATGACGCTGTAGGTCTGGGTCAGCTAAAGCGCGGGAATATTGCCCGCGTGACCATCGTGCCTGTCGACCGTGCAGATACGCCAGTAATTTTGGATGTCTCTTTGGCCGGGTTTACCGCCGCAATCGAAGAGTTAACTGAGATGAAGGCGCAATAGGCAGGCCTAAAGGCCAAGCTCGGCCTAGGCTGAAAATGCTTTAAGCGCCAAGACTGCGTTCAAGCCGCCAAAGGCAAAGGCGTTTGACAAAACAGCCCCGACCTTGGCTTCACGCGCCTCATTTGGCACCACATCCAGATTGCAATCTGGATCACACTCTTCATGATTGATTGTCGGGGCGATGACCCCTTCACGCAGGGCCATAATTCCCGCCAAAAGCTCGACCGCGCCGGTGCCGCCCATTATATGACCATGCATAGATTTTGTTGACGAAACCATCAATTTCTCAGCATGGGCGCCAAAGACATTGCGCAGCGCGGCACATTCGGTTCGGTCATTGGCCGACGTCGCCGTCCCATGGGCGTTCACATATCCGATGTCCTCGGGGTTTAACCCAGCATCTTTAAGCGCCCCACTCATGGCCCGCTCGGCTCCATCTTGGTTCGGCATGACAATGTCGGTTGCATCCGAGGTCATGGCGAACCCAACAATTTCAGCCAAGATATCCGCGCCGCGCGCCTCGGCCCGGTCAAGCCGCTCCAGCACAAAGACGGCCGCACCCTCGCCTTGCAGCATTCCTGAGCGGTTTTTCGAAAACGGGCGGCATTTGTCGCGGCTCATGACCCGCAAGCCCTCCCAAGCTTTGATCCCGCCAAAGCAGAGCATGCTCTCCGAGCCACCAGTGAACATCACATCCGTGATCCCAGAGCGGATCATCCAAAAGGCCTGCCCAATCGCATGGTTTGACGACGCGCAAGCGGTGGCCATGGTATAACAGGGGCCCTGCAAATCATATTTCATAGAGATGTGACCAACAGGGGCGTTATTCATCAACCGGGGCACCACAAAAGGATGAACCCGGTTTTTGCCCTCTTCATAGACCTGTCGGTAGTTCTCTTCTTGGGTGCCTAGACCGCCGCCAGCGGTGCCCAGAATGACCCCCGCGCGGGTCGGATCAACAGTGGCAGGGTCATATCCCGCTTGCGCTGCAGCCTCTTGGGCAGCCAAAAGCGCGAATTGCGTAAACACATCATAGATTGCGATTTTTTGGCGACAAAAATGGGCGCTGGCATCGTAGTCTTTGATTTGCCCGCCTTGGGTAATCGAAAGACGATCAGCATTGGGAAATTCCAGCGTGCCGATGCCATCACGGCCCTCGCGCATGCCTGCTAGTGTCTGCTCAGCAGATTGCCCAAGAGCGCTCAACGCGCCCTGGCCTGTTATCACCACCCGTGTCATGCAATTGCCTTAGCCCTTAGACCCTACCAGATCCTCAACAGCCTTTACAATTGAGTCGATTGAAGACATGTCAAAGCCGCTTTTTCCCGGTTCATTTGCGTTAAATGATACCTGAACATTGAACGCCTCTTCGATGGCAAAGACCGATTCCACCAGCCCCATGCTATCAATCCCCAAATCCTCGGGGCTGGCATCAGGCGTAATTTCAGCAGGCTCCAGAAAAGCTTGCTCGGCGATGATCCTTATGATCTTGTCTCGGATGGTTTCAGTCATCACGGTCCCTAAGGTTCGGTCGTTTCGGCTCCATTACCGTTTCGCCTTTAGGTTGGAAACAAGTTTTTGCAGCTCGTCGATTTTGGCCGCCAAACGTGGCAAACGGCGATAATGTTTATAGCTTTCGATGTTAGCAGCCATCTGAATTGCCGGATTGCCCATCATAACACGCCCCGACGGCACATTTGATGACACACCCGCCGCTCCAGCGACCATCACATCGTCACCAATCTTAACATGGTCCGCAACCCCCGCCTGTCCACCAAGAACCACCCGGTCGCCAATTCTGCTAGAGCCCGCGATCCCGACCTGCCCGCACAACAGACAATGGCGGCCGACCCGAACATTATGTCCGATGTGCACCTGATTATCGAGCTTTGTGCCCTCGCCGATCTCGGTGTCAGCAACCGTGCCGCGATCAATGGTACATCCAGCGCCAATTTCCACATCATCGCCAACCTTCACCGAACCCAAAGAAGCGATCCGCGCGTAAGCCTGTTCAGGCGCCGCCATGGCTTTGGTCTCGCCCGCCTTAAAGGCATCAATCGCACCCGCTTCAGGGGTGACAAAAGAAAACCCATCCGCACCAACCACCGCACGGGCATGGATCAACACCCGGCTGCCGATTTGAACACGCGGCCCAATCGTCGCCCCCTCATAGATCGTCACATCCGCGCCAATTTGCGCATCCTCGCCAATGGACACATGGGAAAAAATCTTGGCCCCCGGCCCGATCTTTGCGCCGCGGCCAATGGTCACGAAAGCACCAATCTGCGCGTCTTTTGCTATCTCAGCGCTGGGGTCGATGACGATCTGCGCCGCGCTGCCCGCAATAAACGGGCGGTTCGGATCAAAAAACCCGGTAAGCCCCGACATGGCAAAGCGCGGCCGATCCACAAAAATCGCGGCCCGCAGCCCAAGGCCCTGCCAATCCGCCCCAGTCCATAGCACAGCCGCCTGCGCCTCAGATTGCTCAAGCGCCTCTTGATAAGACGGGTCCATCGCCAGCGCCAGATCATCGCGCCCAGCCAGCCGCGGCTCACGCGGGGCCGTCACCTGCATCTGGGTCTCACCAGCGCTTTGCGCCCCAATCGAGCTTGCGATTTCACTAATTTTATATGCCATGCGGGCTTTTTCCATGAGATGCGCGGTTTGTCATGCTGTTTTGGGAAATAGAACGCAGACCAGTGTAAAGAGCCGCCGCGCCGTGGCCATATCGACCCGCGCGTGGTCCTCAAGCGCCCCGCGCAGAGTGTTGGCGCCTTCTTCGTGAATGGTCCGGCGCGCATCGTCAAAGCGCTCAATCTGGGCAGGCGGCAGACGGCGTACCGCGTCCTGATAGGCCTCGCAAATCTGAAAATAATCCCGCGCGGCGCGGCGAAACTGCACAAGGGACAGATCAAAGGCCCCCGCAGCGGCCCCCGCCTCATTGCGCAGATCGAACTTCAGACGATTGCCCGCCACCGACAGATCAAGCCTGTAAGGCCCCGGCACATCCGGCGCCACAAGCGCAAATTCATTGGCCTCAACCAGATCAAACACAGCCACTTTGCGCTCTTGCTCCTCTTGCGGACTGGGCGGCGGCAGGCCGCTGTCATCGAGCTGAACATCAAAAAGCCGGTTTTGATCCATCAAGGTGCCCTCAAGAATTCAGCCGATCAAGCCGCGCCCGCACCGAGAGCCCATGGGCCTCAAGGTCTTCGGAAATCGCCAAGGTTTCCGCCGCAGGCCCGATGGCCGCCAAAGCCGCGGGGGTCATTTTCGACAAGGTCGTGCGCTTCATGAAATCGAGCACCGACAACCCCGAAGAGAACCGCGCCGAGCGCGCCGTAGGCAGCACATGATTTGGCCCGCCCACATAATCGCCAATGGCCTCAGGGGTGAAGGCCCCAATGAAAATCGCCCCAGCATGACGAATGTCCTTGGCCAGATCATCGGCGTTCTGGGTACAAATCTCTAAATGCTCGGGGGCCAAACGATTGGTCAGCGCCACCGCCTGCGCCAGCGCATCCACCACAATCACCGCACCAAAATCACGCCAGCTTGCCGCTGCAATATCCCGCCGCGCAAGGGTTTTTAGCCGCGCCTCAACCGCCGCCACCACATCACCGGCAAATCCCGCATCATCGGTGATCAAAATCGACTGCGCCGCCG
>CAYLLD010000041.1:0-19425 GCA_964384315.1 uncultured Rhodobacterales bacterium
ATATAGACGATGCCGCGCTGCGCGCGCTCGACGTTATACTCTGCCGATTGCAGCAGCTTGAGGATGATGTTTTCAACGTCCTCACCCACATAACCCGCCTCAGTCAAGGTCGTGGCGTCGGCCATGGTGAAGGGCACATCGAGAATGCGCGCCAAGGTCTGGGCCAGCAAAGTTTTACCGCAACCCGTTGGGCCAACCAGCAAAATATTGGACTTCGCCAATTCGACGTCGCCCTCTTTCTCTGCGTGATTGAGACGCTTGTAATGGTTGTGAACCGCAACCGAGAGAACACGCTTGGCCTTGGCCTGCCCGATGACATAATCGTCGAGCACATCGCAGATCTCTTGTGGGGTTGGCACGCCATCTGTGGATTTGACGAGGTTTGATTTCGTCTCTTCGCGAATAATGTCCATACACAATTCGACGCATTCATCACAGATGAACACGGTTGGGCCCGCAATTAGCTTACGTACCTCGTGTTGCGACTTGCCGCAAAACGAACAGTACAGTGTATTTTTGGACTCGTTGCCGCCCGATTTGCTCATGAATCACTCCTGGCCGCGCCCTGATGGGCTATTTTGTCTGACCTGCGCATTATTTTGCCTCGCGCCGGATGCAAGAAACCTGCATCAATTGCCTACCAAAAACAAATTAAGACCGAATGTAAATGGCAAAAGAATAGACAGTTTTCGCCGTTCGCATTAATCTCACTTGCCTTAAACTCTCAGTCCCGGCCTTTTGGGCCGGAGCTTTTTATTCGTCTTCGTCCGCCGAAAAACTGCGTTTGTCGACGATCTGATCCACAAGGCCCCAATCTTTGGCATCCTGTGCGGACATGAAATTATCACGATCAAGCGCCTGCTCAACGGCCGCCATTTTCTGGCCCGTATGCGCGACGTAGATCTGGTTCAAGCGCTCTTTAAGCTCAAGGGTATATTTCGCATGGATCGCAATGTCAGAGGCCTGCCCCTGATATCCACCCGAGGGCTGATGCACCATGATCGAGGAATTTGGCAAGGTAAAGCGCATGTCTTTCTCGCCGGCCGCCAACAAAAGCGATCCCATCGACGCCGCTTGGCCCACACAAAGTGTGGAGACCGCAGGGCGGATGTATTGCATCGTATCATAGATCGACAGACCCGAAGAGACGACACCACCGGGCGAGTTGATATACATCGCGATTTCTTTTTTCGGGTTTTCCGCCTCAAGAAACAGCAACTGCGCCACGATCAGCGTCGACATGCCGTCATGCACTGGCCCAGAGACGAAAATGATCCGCTCTTTGAGAAGCCGGGAAAAAATATCATACGCTCGTTCGCCGCGCGAGCTTTGCTCGACAACCATGGGAACGAGAGTGTTCATATAATGCTCTACTGGATCAGTCATCGGCCGGGTCCTGCCTCTTTAGCGATTATCATTGTCCCAGATTTCACGGGGATTATGTGTCGATTTAGTGCGCCTTCACAGGAGCATCAAGTCTCCATTCTCTTAGGTGGCGACTAAAGACCGATTAATGGCGTGAACAATTTTGAGGCCAAAGCCCCACGACAGGCCCTGCCCCGTGTTATTTTCCCAGCTTCGCGTGCAAAAATGAGACGCTAGATGGCTTTTGCAGGGGATTTGCGCCGGGCACCCAGCCGCAGCGCCACAAGACCCGTCAAAAGCGCCCAAGCTGCACCCGGTAGCGGCACCGCTGCCAATTCAGCCTCAACCGCCGCGGCAACCCGCTCATGTACCTCTGCATTGGGGTGAACGGCGTCAAAGCGCAGCCGCGCCTTGGCTTCTTCTTCGGTACATAGCGACACAATCGTTGCCCCATCACGCACAACACAAGGGGTCACAAAATCCGTGATCGCGCTGCTGGGATCAAGCGCAATGGCATTAATGATCGGGGTAACTTCAATATCGATCAGGTTAGCACCCAAGCCTTGCAGCTTGTCCAATTCCGCGTCCATCACCGTGTTAAAGTAAACCGCCGCCGGTTCGAGACCGGGCAAATCAAAGACCAGCACATCCTCAAAGCCCGCCCCGAGCAGGGCTTGCGCTGTGCCGGAGACCTTTGCCACAGCCGCATCAGAGGCCGCGAAGGGATCGGCAGCGCCCAAAATATCATTGCCGCCAAACCAAAGCGCGGCCAAGGGGCGTTCGCCGTAAAAGGTCGAGGCCCCGGCCAAAAGCGTCAGTTGTGCATCCAAATCGGGGATTTGATCGGCGTCAGTGACCGCTGTCGCGCCGCCATGGGCAAAGTTGCCAGTGGGCTTGCCATGCGCCTCAAACGTGTCAGTGAGGTAATCGGCCCAAACCGGTCCATTGCTAAAACGGCCTTCGAAATAAGGTGGGCTTGGGGGGATCGCACCGCCGGTGGCCTCAAAGATATTGCCGGGATCGGATAGGCTGTCGCCCAAAACCCAAAAGCTGGTGTAGCGGTCCGTGTAGCTCTGGGTTGTGACCGCTTGCGCGGAGCCAGCAACGAAGCAAAATGCGACGAGTGAGCGTATGAACATCGAGAGTTCCCCTTTTCACGCCCTTACGCGGACGAGTTTTGTTGTTCTTTGCACTGAACATGCGTCAGATCGATGACGAAGCCAAGCCCTGCAAAAGCAAAAAGAGGCACATATTTCTATGCGCCTCTTCGAAAATCATAACCGTGGGATTTGGCTTAGGACGCTTCGAGAGCCTCAACCGCCTTTTCCAGATCAGCCTTAGACACAGATTTGTCCTTGATCTGCGCCAATTCGAAAACGAAATCCACGACCTTTTCCTCAAAAAGAGGCGCCGAGATTTGCTGCTGCATCTGCGGGTTGTTCTGCACGAATTCGACAAACTGCCGCTCGTTGCCCGGATATTGCCGCGCCTGCGCGAAGACCGCTTGCTGGATTTCCTGCTCGCCGACTTGGATCTCGTTTTTACCGCCAACATCCGACAGCAACAGACCCAAACGCACACGACGCTCGGCCAGTTTTACGTGGTCATCCTCAGGCTTGATCTCGGGGTGATCGTGGCCCTCGACCTCTGGGTTGTCGTCGTGCCACATCTGATGGGCGATTTGCGACGCTTCCGCCTCGACCATCGAGGGGGGCAGATCAAAGCTGACCCGATCCGCCAGATCATCAAGCAGATCGCGCTTCATGACCATGCGCGAGGCTTGGGTGAACTCGGTCTCTAGACGGGCTTTCATGGCCGCCTTCAGCTTTTCGAGGTCTTCCTCACCGAAACGCTTCGCCAGCTCGTCATCAATGGGCGCGGGCTTGGGGGCCTGAACCTCTTTGACCGTCACAGCGAAAACCGCCTCTTTGCCCGCCAGATGCTCGGCTTGGTAGGCGTCAGGGAAGGACACGGTGACGTCCTTTTGCTCGCCGGTTTTCACACCAACCAACTGCTCTTCAAAGCCGGGAATGAACGAGCCCGAGCCCAGAACCAGCGGGAAATCTTCGCCCGCGCCGCCGTCGAACTCAACACCGTCGATCGAGCCTTTGAAATCGATCACAACCTGATCGGCGTCCTTGGCCTTGGCGGTTTTGCCGCGCGCCTCATAGGCGGGGGCGCTTTCAGCCAGCTTTTCCACCGCTGCGTCAACTTCGCTGGCGTCGGCCTCAACCACCAATTTGGTCAGCTTGATCGCGGCGAAATCAGTCTCGGGGATCTCGGGCAGCGCTTCGTAGCTCACCTCGACCTCAACCGGATCGCCTTCTTTCCACTCGGGATTGACCATTTTGACCTCAGGCTGGGCCGCCGGACGGTCGCCGCTGGTCTCAAGATGGCTTTGCACCGCGCCATCAATGCTCTCTTGCAGAGCCTCGCCCATGACGGACTTGCCGAACATCTTTTTCATCAAGGCTGGCGGCGTTTTGCCCTTGCGAAACCCCTTCATGGCGAAGTTGCCACGCGCGTCCTCGATCTTTTCGTTGACCTTTTGATCCAACTCGGCAGCGCTGAGCACGATCTTATAAGCGCGTTTCAACCCTTCGTTCAGGGTTTCGGTGACGTCCATGTCCTAATCCTTTGTCGTTCTTTCGGGCTAACGTAAGCGCCCACGCCTGCGATCGTCGCGGCAGGGGGCACAAGGCCTCACAATCATTGCGGCTCCTTATTGAAATGCAGCGCGGTTCTCAAGAGAGAAACTTGTGGGGGGTGTTTGGGGGCAGGAAGATAGACCCAATTTCGCTTGTCATATCCAAATCGGTAACGATTTATCGACGGGCGTGTGACCCACGCAGGGCGAATTTTAACGATATTTTAAGGGCGCCCGCTTCACAACAACCGCCTAAATTTGGCGAAAGTTGATTGCCCGTGCAAAAACTCACCCATCAACTTGCTGGCCAGCTCGGTGAAACCCTAGCACTTTCGAAACTCATCTCGGTTGGCTTACAAGCGTATCTAAGCCCTCCGGGCGCGCCGGGCCATGATATCATGGTCATGACCCCGCTAGGGCCAAAGTCCGTTGAGGTTAAAACGCGGCAATTCGTCGAACGCCGGACCGAAATCAGCCGCTGGCCTGTGGATATGAACACAAAAGCGGGTGCCGATTTTTTTGTGTTTGTTGAGCTAAACCTACAATCCATGACGCCGATGTTTTACGTGCTGAGCCATGCGCAAGCAAACTCTGTCCATGAGGTTTATGGCGAAAGTGGAACCTGTCGCCCGGCGCAGGTGCGCGCAAGTGTTGCGCCCAATGATTTCAGCGCGTTGACTGGGACCCCCGCAACGCCACAGCCAGTGACGCATGGACGGTCTAGGGCGGTGACGTCAACTGGCCAGCTTAGGGATAAAATCCGGCGTGAGGCCATCTACAAACACCACCGTATTGTTCAATACAAAAACGACAAAATTGATGTTTTTGTGCGGGGGAACTTGCAAAATAACACGATAGAAAACCTGCGCCATATCGCGAAACCCCTTGGAGTTTCTTTGACGAATTTGTCGGGCGCCTTTCACAACACCCGCCAACTAGGCAGCCTTGTGATCCAAGCTATCACTAAGACAATGCCCAGCGCCCCCGGCCAGACAAGCGCCCCCGGCCAGACTAATGCGGCTTATAGCCAAGCCGTGACACCGCCAAAACCGCAAGGCTCGGTGTGAAAAACAGGGCAATCTCAGCAATCATAATCTTGTCCTCATCGCCCCCCAAAGACGCGTCCTTCCAAAGCACATAAAGTACAAGCCCAAGAGCGGTTAGGCCAACAGCGCCAAGCAGCGCAAAGATCGAGTAGAGCCCCCGCGCCATGAGGACATAAAGCACCCCAGCAAGGATCAGACCTGCGGGAATGGACCAAATGTGGGGGACAAAAAATGCGCCCAGAACCGTGGTCTGGATCAGCGAGGTCTGGATCAGCGCGTTTAGGGGCCAGTTGGGTCCAATGTCTAAGGCCCAAAGCGCCAGTGCAAAGGCGATTGCCGCTGTCACAAAGCCCGCAATTTGGGCAACCCCGGAATCCTCAAAGGCATAGGCCGCCCCCATCAGCCGCTCTTTTGAGGTTGTTTTATACTCGATAATCGGCGCGCGCGGCTCATCAATGGGTGCCTCGCTCGGGGCAGCAATCGAGCTATGCGCCGCAGAATTGTCCCGCGCCTCCACAGAGGCGTCGGCTTGGCGGGTAATCTTGGACCCCGTCGTCATAGCGCAGGTCCGAACCGGACAAAGCCTAGCCGCGCATTCCGATCAGCGCGCCCTGTCACACGGACGCGGCCATTGCTTGCGCAGCTTAGGAATATATTTGCCATCTTCTTATATCCAAAACGGGTATCCATGCGTCACCCTAGCGCCCCGATGCGGCTTTAGGAAGTGCGCGAAAACAGCTTGCTCATCCGGGGCCCGCGCCAGATAAACAATGGCAGTCAATGCAGGCCAAAAACTGGCACAGCCCATTAACCCACAGGTCATTTCCCATGCCCCGCACCACCCGCAAGTCAATTCCCGAAACGGATTTTTTGCGCCCAATCTCAGAAACCGTTCTGGCGGATGACTGGGCGCTCTTGATCAAACATGAGTTCGATTACAAACGGCGCGATGGCGATTGGCAGCGGCAGGTGCGCCAGTGTTACGACCGGGGCAATGGGGCCACGGCACTGCTGTATAACCCCGCGACGGATTGCGTGCTCTTGACGCGGCAATTTCGTCTGCCAGTTTTTCTCAACGGCGGTCTAGCTGGGCTAATCGAAACCCCCGCCGGGCTTTTGGAAGGCGCTCAGCCCCTTGAGCGGATGCGCGGCGAGTTGGAAGAGGAAACTGGGTTTCGCATCCACGATCTGACCCATCTTTACGACATTCATTCCAGCCCCGGCTCGGTGACGGAATATCTGTCCTATTTTGTCGGCACCTATGCGCTGGATGATCAGGTCAGCGAAGGCGGCGGCGAAATCGATGAGGGCGAGGACATTGAGGTGATGCATGTGCCCTTAGAGCAGGCGGTGGCGATGATCGGAACCGGCGAGATGACCGATGCTAAGACGATCATTCTCTTGCAGCATCTGTGGATTAACAAACTGACCAAAGGCGCGGCGCTTTAGGCGCAGCTACCCCGTCAAGGCGGACAAAGCTGCGCGAAACCCATCGGGCAAGGGCTGCGGCTTGCGGCTTGCGGCACCGACGTAAACATGGGTGAAATCCGCCAAAGCCGCGGCCTCATCCTCGCCTTGAAACAGCCCCACCTGATAGGTCACCGCACTCGTCCCGATCCGTGCCACCCGCAGGCCGGCCTCAATCGCGCCCGGAAACGTCAAAGGCGCGTAGTATTGGCAAGATGAATGCACAACGAGCCCCAGTGGGTCCGACGCAGGCACCGCCAGCGCACCGCTTGTGGCCAGCCATTCATTCACCGCCGTGTCGACGTATTCGTAGTAAACTGCATTATTCACATGGCCATAGACATCCACATCGCGCCACCGCGGGGTGAGCGTGCGAAAGATGCGAAACGCTTTGCGTTCTGGCCGAGGCTCCGGCATGAATACTACACCTATCCTATTTGAGGCGATCCTAATGGACCCTATCAAAGCGCTTTTGTTTGACAAGGATGGCACGCTTTTCGATTTCCAAGCCACTTGGGGCACATGGGCCCATGGGTTTTTCGCAAAGGTCGCGCAGACCCCGCAAGAGGCCGCCGCATTGCATGAAGCGCTGGCCTACGACCCTGAGGCGCGTGCATTTTTGCGCCAGAGCATCGCAGTGGCAGGCACCCCCACGGAAATCACCGAGGTTATCGTCGCGTGTTTGCCAGACCGCAATCCGCAAGAAATCATCGATTTGATCGAAGAAACCTCCAAACTTGCGCCCCTTAGCGAGGCCGTGCCACTAAAGCCTTTGCTCAGAGGACTTGCAGCAGATGGTTACCGATTGGGCGTTGCAACCAACGATATTCATAGCGCCGCACTGGCCAATCTTGAGGCCACAGGCATTCGAGACGCGTTTGAGTTTGTTATAGGCTATGACAGCGGTCCGAAACCCAAGCCCGCGCCAGACATGGTGCTGGCCTTTGCCGCGCATGTAGGGCTGCCCCCTTCGCAGCTTGTCATGATCGGCGACAGTTTGCATGATCTCAAGGCCGGACGGGCGGCGGGTGCGCGCACTGTGGGCGTTCTAACGGGCACCGCCGTGACCGCCGAACTGGCCCCTTTTGCTGATGTGGTTCTGCCCAACATCGGTGCCTTGCCCAACTGGCTGGCAGGCCTGCGGGAATGACGCAAACGGGGCCCTAAGCGGCGCAAACGGCAACTGACCCGCGAAATCCACGTTAATCTGAACAGGCCAAGCCCTTAACGGAGACTATCTTGCCCCGATCAAACAGCCCCGCGCAGTCCAGCTCCGGCCCCGGCCGCAAACGCGGTGGCGGCCGCGCAGGCAACGCCCGCCGCGATGCACAAGCGGCTATCACCCAGACCCCGTGGCGCATCCCCGTGAACCCAGATGCCCCCACGCAGCCCCTGCCCCCCGAGGGCGTGGCGGCGATGCATGATGCAGCCATGCGGGTGCTCGAAGAGATCGGGATCGAGTTTCTCAACGACGAGGCCCTCGATTACCTGCGCCAAGCGGGCTGTAAAATCGAAGGCCAAAACGTCTTTATGGACCGCGCATGGGTTATGGACATGATCGCCCATGCCCCCGCCCAATTCGACATTATCCCCCGCAATCCGGCGCGCAAAATCACCATTGGCGGCGACCATATGGTCTTTGTGAATGTCTCCTCGCCGCCCAATGTGATGGATCTGGATCGCGGCCGCAGGGTCGGCGATTTCGAGAGTTTCCGCGACCTCTTGAAGCTCACGCAATATTTCAACTGCATCCATGTGGCAGGCGGCTATCCGGTTGAGCCGGTGGACATCCACGCCTCGGTGCGCCACCTCGATTGCCTCTACGAAAAGCTAACCCTGACCGACAAGGTCGTCCATGCCTATTCGCTGGGCCCCGAGCGGGTCGAAGATGTGCTGGAGATGGCGCGCATTGCCAGCGGGCTGCCTGCCGATGAGTTCTTTTCGGTTTGCCGCCTTTACACCAACATCAATTCCTCCTCGCCGCTCAAACACGACTGGCCGATGCTCGATGGGGCCATGCGCTTTGCGCGGCGCGGGCAGATGGTGACGGTCACGCCCTTCACGCTGGCGGGGGCCATGGCGCCGGTGACCATGCCCGGCGCGGTGGTTCAGTTTCTGGCCGAGGGGCTGGCGGCTATTGCCCTGCTGCAATTCATCAACCCCGGCACCCCTTGTGTGTTGGGCAGTTTCACCTCGAATGTGGATATGAAATCCGGCGCCCCCGCCTTTGGGACGCCCGAATATATGCGCGCCACCCAGATGTCCGGTCAGATGGCGCGGCACTACGGCCTGCCCCTGCGCGCCTCTAACGCTTGCGCCGCCAATGCGCCGGATGCGCAGGCCATGTGGGAAAGCTCGAACTCGCTGTTTGCCGCGATCACCTCGAAGGTGAATTTGGTCTATCACGGCGCGGGCTGGCTTGAGGGCGGGCTGATCGCCAGCTACGAGAAATTCGTGATGGATTGCGAGGTGTTGCAGCAGGTGCAGCGCTATTTCGAGCCGGTTCTCACCAGCACGGACGCCGCAGATTTGGCGGTGGATGCGATCCGCGATGTCGGCCCCAACGGGCATTTTTTCGGCGCCGATCACACCCAAGAGCGCTACGAGAACGCGTTTTACTCGCCATTTTTGTCCGATTGGCGCAATTTTGAGGCATGGGAGGCAGCGGGCGGCGAATGGACCAGCACCCGCGCCAATAAAATCTGGAAAAACATCCTCGCGGAATTCGAAGCGCCGCCCCTTGAAGAGGCTTTGCGCGAGGAGTTGGCGGATTTTGTGGCCCGGCGTAAGGCCGAAGGCGGCGCGCCCACCGATTTTTAGGGGAAATTTTAGGAGTGGCCTCTAAGGGACATCCTGAAATGAAACTTATTTTGGTTTGATATCGGCACCACGCCTGTATTTCACCGTCCCGCGAAAGAGGCCAAAATGGCCAGTTCCCCGCGCACGCTGATTTTGAGCTGCATGAAAAACGAAGGCCCGTTCATCCTCGAATGGGTTGCCCATGCGCTTGCGATCGGGGTGAACGACTTTTTGATCTATACCAATGACTGCGACGATGGCACCGATGCGATCTGGCAGCGGCTAGAGGCGATGGGCATTGGGCAGCACCGCGAGAACGAGGTGCTTAAGCGCGGGGTGCAAAAATCCGCTCTGTTTCACGCAAGCAAAGAGCCAAAACTTGCCGAGGCCGATTGGCTTATGGTGCTGGATGTGGATGAGTTCATCAATATCCACGTTGGCGGCGGCACTTTGGACGATCTTCGCGCCGCCTGTCCGCAGGCAAATGTTTTTTCTATGACGTGGCGGCTTTTTGGTGATGGCGGGCGCATCGGCTTTCGCGACGCCTTTATCACCGAGCAATTTCAATGCGCCGCGCCGCATTTCATTAACGCCCCTGCACAGGCATGGGGCATCAAAACCCTGTTCAAGAACGACGGGCTGTTTGGACGCCTTGGCATTCATACCCCGCTTGATCCCATTGAGGCGCGCGCTGACGAGATCGTAACCGTGAATGGCTCTGGCACCGTCGTACCTGCACCTGAAATCGGGCAATCGCGCCCGTGGCGTTCGGATAAATCGACCTATGGCTACGATCTTGTGCAACTCAATCACTATGCGGTTCGTTCGGTCGAGAGCTTTCTGGTCAAAAGCGACAGGGGGCGGGTCAACCATATGGATCATGAGCAAGGGTTCGAATATTGGGCCATGATGAGCCAAAACCGCTGTTTGGATGTCTCTTTATCAACCAAACTGGCGGCAACCCGCGCGAAATTTGACGAACTGATGGCCGATGAAACCCTGCGCAGTTTGCACGAAACGGCGGTTGCATGGCACCAAACCCGCATCAGGACGCTCAAACAGCAAAATAGTTATGCGCGGCTGTTTGATAACATCGTGGCACAGATTGCGCTGCGGCAGCCACCTCGGATTGCCGCATGAATAAAATAATCAAGCTTATGAACGCCGGTGCAACCCCAGAGGACTTGGCCGAACAGCCTGAGCGCCCACCAGAGGTCGCCCCGTGGCTGCGCGGCCTTAGCCCCGGCGGCAATGGCTTGGGTTTTTTGCATAAATTTGTGGCTCATTCAGTGGCCTTCGTCGATCACGGCCCCAAACAATTGGTTGTAACCTTTGACAACCTCGCGGAACTGGGCAACCGCACGCTGATGCGCTCACCTTGGAGCTATTCGTTCTTCGAGGCCAGCGGCGCATCGGTTCTTGGGGTCATGGCGCGTAAGGGCATCTGGTACCGCGAAGAGGCCTTGATCGATTTTCTGCAATCGCTGTCGGAGGGCGGCTTTTTTGCCCAATTTGAACGGGTGCTTTTCACTGGCAATTCCATGGGCGGCTTTGGCGCTATGGCTTTTGCACCACTTGCTCCGGGCTGCGATGTTTTGGCTTTCAGCCCACAAACCACCCTCAACAAAAGCATCGTGCCTTGGGAAGAGCGGTTCACAAAAGCATGGGAGGCGGATTGGACCCTGCCCTATTCCGATGCGGCACAAACCCTTGGGACTGCCCGGCGCGTTGACGTGATTTACGACCCGCATTTTGAACCGGATCACGAACATATTAAGCGCCTAAGCGGGCCGAATTTGACTGTTTATAAAGCGTGGTACGCCTCCCATAAATCGCCGGTGTTCCTGCGCCGCATTGACGCGCTCAAGCCAATCACCGAGGCAGCCATGGCGGGTAATTTGACCCCGGCGTTGTTCTACGAGCTGTATCGCGAGCGACGCAACACGCCGTGGTATCGCAATGCCCTTCGTCAACACGCCAAAACGCGGGGGCATCCAGAGCTTGCGCGCAAAATTGATGAGATCGCGAACTCTCAAAACGCCAAGAAACACGCCGAACTGGATGACAAATGGATGAAGGCCGGGCGTGCTTTGGCGGCCAAACATGCCAAAATCGTTCCGGCTGTAAACGCGTTGAAAACAAAGCCATCGGATGTGCTGCTTGTGGCCACAGCCGAGGATTTGGGGCCAATGACCGCCCGATGGCTGGTCTACCACAGCCGCTTTTTCGATATTGACAACATCACCATTCTCCATGGTTTGGGCCATCATTCGACCCAAAGCATGCAGGCGGAAACGGCACAAAGTGAGACGCCCCCCGTCCTAGAGTGCAATCAGCTTCACGTTCCCCGCCAAGCCCAGCGCGCGCGTCTTTACGCTTTGATCCAAGACGCATTGGCCCTTGGGCGCCCGGTTATGGCGCTCACTACGGACGATTATTTAGCAATCGACCCCGAGATCACCGCCGATCCTTTGGCCTATTTGCTCAGCGAGGATGGCCGCGCGCAAATCGCTCCTTTTGCAATAAAAATGGTCCATCACCGTCTGCTCAATCCAAACCCCATCGAGGATAACGCCCCGGTTTTGGCGCAGCGCCCCGTCTTTGAGTTGTCCTCGACAGCGACCCGGCCCAGGTTCTTTACAGCAGCCGCGCCCGAGACGCTGACCCCCCCTGTGATCTCAAGCAAACTGCAGATTATCAACACGCGGCTCATCGATCACGATCGCGCCTGTTTGACCGCCGCACGGAACCAACGCGCATTCGGTCGTAACATCCCCGGTAGTGTCGCCGTTTCCGCCCAACTAGATGACATCAGCACGCTAACCCCAAAACTGCGCGAGCCAGTGGGGCCGCGTGTTGTCGCGCGGCTCTACGGGAATTGGCTGCACGCGCTCGAAAATGCGCGTGACCCAAAAGCGGTCGTGCCCGCGCCTTTGGTGGCGCGCCAGAAAATTTTCAACTTGCCCCCGCGCTATCATTCCCTTTTCTAATCAATGCCCTTAGAAGCCAATTCCAGCGACGGCGCATGTTAATGCTGCGCCTTATCGCCACCTATGTGATGTAATTGCGAAGGATCACGCCCTGCCCGTTGCTCTTGTAAATTTAGCCTGGCATGTCGCCGCATCGAGAATGGTTGCGGTCTACGCGGTCTTGCTTTGCATTTTGGGCGCTGCGCCGAGCCATGGGCAGACCACCCTGGCAGAGGCACCCAAAGACCCCAAAACCGAAACCATCACGCTTACCATCGCCACCCCGCTTGCCCCGCCGGACGCAATTTTTGCATTTTTCGTAAAACCTTGGGCCGCAGAGCTAGGCGATGAGAGCCGCGGTGCTATGACCATTGAATTTGCAGCCTCATCTGATCAAGGCAGCCTAGCCGATTTGGCCGCATTACGCGCGGGTGAGATTGGCGGCGCGTGGCTGCGGCTTGAGGATTTAAATACCGAATTTCCAGCGGCTGAAACCTTTGCCCTGCCATTTTTGGCCAGCGGCAACCCCGTGCACAACGCCGAGGCGGCATGGGAATTTGCCCAGAAATATCTAATCCCCAATGCCCCCGATCTTTACTTTATCGCTGTCCATACCGATGGCGCAGGGATCGTGCATAGCAAGGGGCGACGATTGAACCAGATTTCCAAATTCGAAGGACTGGTTGCGCAGGCCCCGACCGCCCCCGCGCGAGCCCTGATCGAAGAGTTAGGCGGCACCTCGCGCCAAATGCCCTTTGCAGAGGTGCCCCGCGCCCTCGCACGCAGCCGGATCGAGGCGGTGATTGCCCCATGGCATCGCTTTGCCTATGGCCCGGCGCTCAAACATATCGGTAAGCATATGGTGCCCGGTAGCGACAAAGCCCTGACAACCGAAGGCTACGCTTTGGTTTTGGATGCGCGCTTTGTGGATAGGCTGCCGGGTGATCTGCAAGAGATTTTGGCGCTGCGATCGGGTTTGGCCGCCTCGCAAGCGGCAGGCCGGGCGATCATAAACGGCAATGAAATTGGACGGGCAAATTTGATGCGGGCGCGCCGATCTGAGGTGATTTGGACGCAAAACGATCTGGCCCCACTAGAAGAGGCGGCCCGCAACGTTATCGCAGATTGGCTGGCGGCACGCGAAGCCGATGGGTTTCCTGCACGCGCATGGCTCAGTGATTACGCTGCGTTTCTTGCGGCGGCTCGTTAGTCTTTGACGTCGTAAAGACACGTCAAAACCGATCCCGCAACCCGTACCACAACATGGCCGCCACCAAGAGCGGCGTGCGGGCATTCGCCCCCCCCGGGAACGTCCCATGAGGCAAAGCGGCCATGGTCGCAAAACCATCTTCATGACCACAAATCGCATCCGCAATCATTTTGCCCGAATAACTGGCCATGGCGACCCCGTGCCCCGAATACCCCGACGCATTCCAAATGCCCGGCTGGATTTGGCGCAAATAGGGCAAGCGCGAGCGCGTGATGGCGAGGGTTCCGCCCCAGCCAAAATCGACCGCCACATCCCTAAGCTGCGGGAAAATTCCCACCATCGCCTTGCGAACAAATCCCTTGATGTCGCGCGGAAACCGGTAGCCGTAGCTTTCGCGCCCCCCAAAAAGCAGCCGCCCATCGGCTGAAAACCGAAAGTAATTCACCACAAACTTGCTATCAGCCACCGCGATATCCCGTGCCAGCACGCTCGCCCGCAAATCATCGGCCAGCGGGGCTGTGGCAATCACAAAGTTGTTAATCGGCATCACGCGCGCCGCCACTTCGGGCTCAAGCGCGCCAAGATAGCCGTTTGTCGCCAATACAATGGTCTTTGCACGCAGTTGGCCGCGGGCGGTGAAAACATATTTATTGGCCGCGTCAATGCGCGTCACTTGCGAGCGTTCAAAGATGATGGCGCCAGCCTCTTCCGCCGCCTTTGCCAAGCCCAGCGCATATTTAAGCGGATGCAAATGCCCGGCTGCCTCGTCCAGCACCCCCCCCGAATAACGCGGCGACCCCACCAAAGCGCGGGTCTCATTCGGGGGCAAGTACCGCAACGGATAATCGTAAGTCTCGCCCATATGATCGGCGAGCGCCTTGGCCTCATCGTCAAAGCGCTTACGGTGATTGACATGGGCGATGCCAGATTTCAGATCGCAGGCAATGGCATGGGTTGCGATTAGCGATTTTACATGGGTTTTTGCTGCCTCGCCCAGATCCCAAAGCGCCCGCGCTTGCGGCTTACCAAATTGCGCCTCTAACTCAGGCTGCTCTACCCGCTGGCCGCTGCCAAGTTGGCCCCCGTTGCGCCCAGACGCCCCCCACCCGGCGCGCTGGGCGTCGAGCACAACAACCTTGCGGCCAGTTTTTGCCAAAGCAAGCGCCGCATTCAACCCAGTGTAGCCCGCACCAATAATCGCAACATCGCATTTCTGCGCGCCTTCAAATCGCGGATGCAAAGGCATGAGTTTCGTGCTGGCGGCATAGTAGCTCTCGGCGTGTTTTCCGGGGGCATCATTGGCGTAAAGAAGCGATGACATCAGCAGGCTTAAACCTTTCCTTCGGCCTTAAGCTGCTGATGCGTTCGGTCGAGCGCCTCCCATGCGCGCGCGCCAAGTTGATCAATCTCGTCAGCGCTGATGGTCAGAGGCGGCGAAATGATCATCGCATCGCCCACCGCGCGCATCACCAAACCCGCATCGAGCGAGAACTCACGGGCGATCATCCCGGCATTACCCCCTTCGGCAAAGGGCGCACGCGCCGCCTTATTTGGCGTCAGTTCGAGCGCACCCATCATACCCGCAAGCCGTACCTCGCCCACCAAAGGATGCGCGCCTAGACCTTGCCAAACTTGGGCCAATTTGGGCGCGGCTTGCTCGCGGGCGTAGGTGACGATCCCCTCTTCATCCAAGATCCGCAGGTTTTCGAGCGCCACCGCCGCAGCCATTGGGTGACCGGAATAAGTATAGCCGTGGTTAAACTCGCCCGCGGTCGCCTCAAAGGTTTGCATCATCTCCTCCGAAATGACCGAGCCCCCGATGGGCGCATAACCCGAGGACAGGCCCTTAGCGATGGTCATGATATCCGGACGAATATTATAAGTTTCCGAACCAAACCAATTCCCGGTGCGCCCAAAGCCGCAAATCACTTCATCGGCGATCAGCAAAATATCACGCTCGGCGCAAATCCGGCTAATCTCGGGCCAATAAGTCTCAGGCGGAACGATCACACCGCCTGCCCCTTGCACAGGCTCCGCGATAAAGGCCGCAACGCGCGCCTCGCCTAGGCGGTCAATAGCCTGCTCTAGCTCGCGGGCCGCTTTAATGCCAAACTCACCCGGACTTAAATCGCCGCCCTCGACCCACCAATGCGGCTGCATAATGTGATGAATATCGGGGATCGGCATACCGCCTTGGGCATGCATCCCAGCCATTCCCCCAAGCGAACCCGAGCCAAGCGATGAGCCGTGATACGCATTGTGACGGCTGATAATTACCGATTTTTCAGGCCGTCCCTGAGATGCCCAGTAGTGGCGCACGAGGCGAATATTCGTGTCATTTGCCTCAGAGCCGGAATTCGCAAAAAACACCCGGCCCATATGGGGCGGGGCTAATTCGGCGATGCGCGCTGCAAGGGCAATCACCGGGGGATGAGAGGTTTTGAAAAACGTATTGTAATAGGGCAGTTGCCGCATCTGCCGGGCCGCCGCCTCGGCCAATTCGTCGCGGCCATAACCAATATTGACGCACCACAGCCCCGCCATACCATCGAGATACTGACGCCCATCGCTATCCGTCAGCCAAACCCCATCGGCCCGTGTGATAATCCGCGCACCGTCTTGGTTCAGTTCGCCCGTGTCCATGAAAGGATGCACATGATGGCGCGCGTCTAGCGCTTGCAACTCGGCGGTGGGCAGCGTGTTATCAAGGGCGGTCATCTTTGCTCCAGTCATCTTATGGTGGAGCAAAGACTACAAGGATTGCGGGCCAAACGATACCGCAGAATGCCTTTGATTTTAGGTGGAAACCTCTAGCCGAGGCTACCCGACCATACGCACTTCGTTTGAGGAAGCATAGTGATCCGCGAGCCGTTGCAGGGCAATGGACAGCACGACTTTCCCAGAGCGGGCAGACCACCCCAAACGCTTTTCGGCCGCCTCAAGTCCTTCAAGGAAACAGCAGCACCGAAAGGCCACATCCGCAAGCCCTGGGCCCAAGGCGCCCAAAGCATTGGACACACGATCACGGGCCGCCGAGGGGCCAAATCCCGGCCCATCCGAGGGCTGCATGGTCCCCCGCGACGAACTTGTTAAGAAATTATCCCAGTTTTGACCAACACGCGGGCCAATCTGCGCCAATTCGAAATCCTCGCGCAGCCGCTCACCCGCCTCAAGCTGGGCAGTGGTCAAATAGGGCGTGCCGTTCTTATCTTTTTTGCGCGCCAAAGCTGTGAGTGGGCTTTCGGCCAGATTGTAGCGAATTTTGCGCGCGCCATCTTGCTCGATGATTGTGCGCTCGCCAAACTCGCGGTGCTGATCCTGAAACGGATCGCTATCATCAACATCGCCGTGCTTTTCGCGCTTGCGGGCTTGATCCTCCGCCAGCATCCGCTTGAGCGCGCTGCGCCCAACGGAGGTGATGTTGTAAATCGCAACCCGGCCCTGATTGTGGCCTTCGATCCAGTCCCGCAGCGCAAAAGCACCGGCAATGTCGCGTTCGCACACCGCCGTCCGGGTTTTACGCCCCGGCACGGTTTCGCGGAACACGGCGGCCTTGTCCATTTCGCGGGAGACCAGCAGGAATGAATTAGATTCGCACAAACGGCGCAAAATACGCCGGGCTTCTTTTTCAATCATGTCTTCTTGAAGAGAGGTATTGGTATTGGCAGCAGCGGCAGCGGCTTGGGAACGCATGTCATTTAACTCCGAGTTCACACTTGCGGGGGCAGTACAAGAGGTAGTTGGGGGGGCAGTATTCGCATTTTGCGGGCCTTGCGGCGCACAGATTTCTTGGGTGGGGGGCACATTTGCCAGTTGCTCAAGGGCTTCGTCTTTGAGCGGATCATCGCGCAGGGCTTCGACTTTCCTGATCTGGCGTAGTATAGTTGATGCGTGTTGACCCTGCTCACGCGCAATCGCGCGCATCGACTTTCCGTTGACGACGTGCTCGATGTAAGCCTTTGTGGATGGGGATAACCACGCCGGCGGCGAGCTTTCGCTGTGGATAACTTGGGTCTCAACTGGTGAGCTATTCAGCATTTGAGGGCGCGGCAACGGTCATTTCCAATTTTACAAAAATTTGCACGATGCAACCTATGGTTGTTTCCTAAACAGATGGCGATGTTATACTTGACGTACCCAACTTGATTTATTATATTAAGAGTCAGGGAGTTACGGAAAATGTCTAATCTAAGCGCACCACACTTTCACAATGAGCAAGCGGCCTACGACTATGTAGAGGCGCGTATCTGGCCTGATGGCGCAACCTGCCCGAAATGTGGGGAGCGGGAGCGCGTATCAAAAATGGGCGGCAAGTCAACCCGTATGGGCGTTTATAAGTGCTACAAATGCCGGAAGCCTTTTACCGTTAAGGTTGGGACCGTGTTTGAGTCCAGCCACGTGCCCATGCATGTTTGGTTGCAGGCGATCTACCTGATTTGCGGCGCGAAAAAGGGCCTTTCCAGTAACCAGCTACACCGAATTTTGGGCGTAACCCTGAAAACCGCATGGTTCATGTCGCACCGTATCCGTGAGGCGATGCGTTCTGGCGATATGATGCCTCTTGGTGGCGGTGGTGGCGACGTTGAAGTTGACGAGACCTTCATTGGCCGCAAAGACGGCAAGAAGGGCGACAAGATCAAGCGTGCTTACCACCACAAGCAAGCCTTTCTATCGCTTGTAGACCGTCGTTCAGGCGAGGCGCGTTCGTTCGTGATCAACAAAGTAAACCAAGGCGAAATCGCCCCTATCATGGTCAAGAATATCGCCCGTGAGACCCGTATCCTTACCGATGAGGCTCGCCACTATCGCGGCGCTGATCTACACTTCGCAGCCCACAAGAGCGTTTCTCATAGCGTTGGAGAGTACGGACGGGGTGACATTCACACCAACACCATCGAAGGCTTTTTCAGCGTGTTTAAGCGCGGTATGCGTGGCGTTTATCAGCAATGCCGCGAGAAGCACCTTCACCGCTATTTGGCAGAATTCGATTTTCGGTATAACAACCGTGTAGCCCTTGAAATCGGGGATCAGGAACGCGCCGACAATGCGCTTATGGGCATCGTCGGAAAGCGCCTGACCTATCAAACAACTGGTGCATAATGCCGAAAAAGAAATCGACCGAGACCCAAGCGGAGCAGTCGAAGAGGTTTATCGAGACCGTGGAAAAATTGGTCAAAGATGGCGACCTAGATCAGGAAAAAGCCGATAAAGGTCTAGACGCAGTTATAATAAGCACGCCAATAGAGGATGATGAAAAATTATCAGGCCTGAGTGACGGAATTGCAGTAAGGGTGAGTAAGTCCGGCGTTTGACATGTCAGCATTCCCACCTTGAGATTTGAGTTCTCGGTGGTGAATGTGAATAGACTTTTTGTGAAGAAGCCCTCCACATATTTCGCACCGCAACCCAGACTGCAAGAATGGCATTATAAACGCTGCTGACTTTGTTGACATACTAAAAGACCTACCACCAACCTTCTCCGTAAATCTTTCTTTTCCAGACTGGCCATCAATTAAAAAGCCAAAGCTCTTGTCGCCCTCTAACATTTTGTCGATTTCGCTATGGTTCGATCCAGTCAGAAACGCTTCGAAAACAAAATTAAAGTACTTTGTTATCCAAGGAATGCTACGATTCCCACTGCCCAGTTTATGCGGTATGCGCATAACATGTTCTTTGTTTGAGATGAGATAGTCCTCGAAGTTCTTTCGATATTTCAAAAAATTCTTCTCGTTCGATTCCTTTCTAATCCTGTCTAGAAAGTCTAGGGTTGCAAAAAATGCCGAAGGGGTGAAGTTTCCGCTACGGTTCCAAAAGTAAACGAGGGGGTGGAGCCCGTGGCTCCTTGGCTGCTTCCCCACAACATATGAAAGCTGCCTTTTTACGCCCTTAAGATGTTCTATTGTGCCCTCACCTGTTTCATCA
>CAYLLD010000042.1:0-1937 GCA_964384315.1 uncultured Rhodobacterales bacterium
ATCATAACTCATGGCTCTGATGCAAACCGCAAATACATAGACGCGCTGAGCAAGGTGGATTTGGACGGTGGCGCCGATCAGGTATTCAAAAGCGCCCATAAATCGCTGTTTAAGGCCGATGGTGACCCAAGAAATACCAGCAGTTTTCCAGTAAAGCCGGTCGAAGCCGCAGTGCCCGGCATCCGCGATACGGTGCAAAATGTAATCGACCGCATTTTGGTGGCGAATGAGGCCTTGAACGCCCTCGACGCTTACGACCGGACCCGCGCCACCGTGCAATTCGCAGCAGATTTCACCGCCCGTTTCGAGGTTGCCAAACAAGCCCAAGGCTTGCTGGATTTCGACGATCTGATCGAGCGGGTTGCCCAATTGCTTGAGGATCCGGGACGCGCGGCTTGGGTGCAGTACCGCATCGACGCGGGCCTCGATCATATTCTCGTGGATGAGGCGCAGGACACCGCGCCGCGCCAGTGGGACATCATCAAATCCCTTGAGGCCGAGTTCACCGATACCGGCGATGACAGCGCGGGGCAGCGGACGCTTTTTGTCGTGGGCGATCCCAAACAGTCGATCTTCGGCTTTCAAGGCGCGGATGTGGCGGGGTTTTCGGACAAGCGCGCGCATTTCGCGGATCGGTTGGCGCGTTTGGATAAGCCGCTGCAAGACGTGGCGATGGCCCATAGTTTCCGCTCTGCGGGGCCGATTTTGCAGCTGGTGGATCGGGTTTTTGAGACCAGCACCGGTATGGGCCAAGCGCCGTCCCACAAGTTTTTCGCCAATAAACCCGGGCGGGTGGATTTGTGGCCCTTTTTGGTTGCCGAAAAATCCCAAAACAAGCCCGAGCCGTTCAGCGCCGAAGACTTGCCCAGCACGGATACCGCCGCGATGCAATTGGCCCAAGAGGTCGCGGGGTTTGTCGCGGATGCTTTGGCTCAGGGGCAGCCCATTCCCGATGGCGCGGGTGGTTGGCGCGCCCTGACCCCCGGCGATGTGATGATCCTCGTGCGCTCGCGCAGTCCGTTTTTCCACAATGTGATCGCCGAGTTGAAGCGGCGCGATGTGCCCGTGGCGGGGGCGGATAAGCTGCGGCTTTTGGACGTGCTGGCGGTCCTTGACGTGATGTCGCTGCTGAAGTTTCTCGATAATGATTTGGATGATCTGGCGCTGGCCGAGGCGCTGCGCTCGCCGCTGTTTGAGATGTCCGAGCACGAGCTTTATGAGCTGGCAACCGGGCGCGAAGGCAACCTTTGGGCCGCCCTGCGCGGATCGGGGCACAGGGAAATTTACGCCCGTCTAAGCGCTCTGCGCAACGCATCGGATTTCGAGCGGCCCTATAATCTGATCGAGATGCTCCTGAGCGAACAGGGCGGGCGGCTCCGGTTGAACGCGCGCCTTGGCCCTGAAACCGACGAGGCACTCGACGAGCTGTTGGCGCTGGCCTTGGGCTTTGAACGCGAAACCGCGCCCTCTTTGACCAATTTCATCGCCCATGTGTTCGGCTCGGAAATCGAGATCAAGCGGCAGATGGATAAGATTTTGGGCGCGGCGCGGGTGATGACGGTGCATGGGGCCAAGGGGCTTGAGGCGCCGCTGGTGATTGTGCCCAGTCTCAAGGGACGCACGACGGCGGATAACATGCAGATCGTCGAGGCGGATGGGCTGCCCTTCGTGACGGCGGGCTCGAAACTGCGCGAAACGGCGGCGCTTGATCCGGCGCGCGCGCAAATCAAGGCCCGCGAGCAAGAGGAATTGGACCGCTTGCTCTATGTTGCTTTGACGCGGGCGGAATATTGGCTGGTGGTCTGCGGGGCGGGGCAATCCTACAAGCCCGAGGATTGGTATGGCATGGCCAAAGCTGGGTTTGCCGCGCTGCACGGCGAGGACGCTCAGACGATCCAAAACGAGCATTGGCGCGATGATCCGATGCCCAAACCAGC
>CAYLLD010000042.1:1947-19316 GCA_964384315.1 uncultured Rhodobacterales bacterium
GCCGAAGCGGCGGCCCCCGCGCCGCTGCCTGCGTGGCTCGATCAGCCCGCGCCCAGCGCCTCGCCTCCAGAGCCGGTGATAAATCCATCGCAATTGCCCGGTGCCCATGCCTTGCCCGGTGCGCAAAACGACGAGAGCGACCGCGCGCGCTATCGCGGCGATTTGATCCATAATCTGCTTGAGACCTTGCCCCAAGCGGCCCCTGCGGATCGGGGGCTTTGGGCCGCGCGCATTTTGGGGGGTGACCCCGATGCGCCCGCGATTTTGGCTGAGGTTGAGGCGCTTTTGGATGCGCCCCAGTTCGCGCCTTTGTTTGCCCCCGACGCCTTGAGCGAGGTAGAACTGAGCGCGGCGGGTTCCGGCAGGCGCATCATTGGCCGCGTGGACCGGCTTTTGGTCAGCAAAACGCGCGTCGAGTGTATCGACTTCAAGTCAAACCGCGAGGTGCCCCCCTCCGCCGCTCAAGTGCCCAGCGCGGTTTTGGCGCAGATGGGCGCCTACCATTCCGCTTTGACCCAAATCTGGCCGGATCACGAAATCATCTGCAAAATTCTGTGGACCCGTAACGCAGAGTTGATGCCACTGCCGCAGAGTTTGATCGCAGATGCCTTTGAACGGGCCGTCGCCTCTTGACGGGTCACAGCGCGGTTCATAGGTATTGATCCGTTAAAGCTTAGGAGTGCAGGCATGGCAACGGTCGCAGCAACAGACGCGAATTTCGACGAAATCGTCAAACAATCCGATATCCCAGTAGTGGTAGATTTTTGGGCCGAATGGTGCGGCCCGTGCAAACAAATCGGCCCTGCTTTGGAAGAATTATCCGCCGAATACGACGGCCGCGTGAAAATCGTGAAGGTCAATGTGGACGAAAACCCAAACTCGCCGTCGCAATTCGGCGTGCGCGGTATCCCCTCGCTGTTTTTGTTCAAAGACGGCGAAGTGACCTCGAATAAAACCGGCGCGGCCCCCAAAGCGGCGCTGCAAGGTTGGATCGAAGAAAACCTTTAAGGCGGTTAGCCTTTTTCAGACATTTCAAAGGCCGGGGCGATGTCTCCGGCCTTTTTTGTTAGCCCGCAAAGCTCAGCCGATACCCAATGGCCTCAGCGATATGGCCACGGCTAACTTTGGCCGCGCCATCCAGATCGGCGATGGTGCGTGCCACCCGCAAAATCCGGTGATAGCCCCGCGCGCTCATGTGCCGCCGCTGCGCCACATCGCGCAAAAGCGCCCGCCCCTCGTCATCGGGCGTGGCGATTTCGTCTAGCAACTCGCCTTCCGCATCCGCATTGCTCCACACGCCCTTATGAGGGGCAAACCGCGCGGCCTGCACCGCCCGCGCCTCGGCCACCCGCGCGGCCACATCGACGCTGGGTTCCCCGGCGCTTTTCGAGGTGAAATCATCCATGGGCACCTGCGGCACCTCGATGCGAATATCAAAGCGATCCAGCAGCGGCCCCGAGATTTTGCCCATGTAATCCTCGCCGCAATGAGGCACGCGGGCGCAGGCGCGGGCTGCATCGGCCATATAGCCGCAACGACACGGATTGGCCGCCGCCACCAGCATGAACCGGCAGGGATAGCGCATATGAGCGTTGGCGCGGCTGATCACAACATCGCCGGTTTCCAGCGGTTGGCGCAGGGTTTCGAGCACGGCGCGGGGGAACTCGGGCAGCTCGTCGAGGAACAAAACCCCGTGATGGGCCAGTGAGATTGCGCCGGGTTTCGCGCCGCGCCCGCCGCCCACCACAGCAGGGACCGAGGCGGTGTGATGGGGGTCGATAAAAGGGCGCTCGGTCAGGATGCCACTGTCATCAAGGAGACCGGCGACGGAATGGATGATCGAGGTTTCCAGAGCCTCGGCGGCGCTGAGGGGGGGCAAAATGCCGGGCAAGCGGCGGGCCAGCATCGACTTGCCCGAGCCAGGCGCGCCGACCATTAAGATGTGGTGCCGTCCGGCGGCAGCGACCTCTAGGGCGCGTTTGGCTTTGAACTGGCCTTTGACGTCTGAGAGGTCGCGCAAGCTCGGCGTGCCGTCCACCCGCTGCGGCGCGGCGCTTTCGAGCACCGCGCGCCCAGCAAAATGATTGACCATGGCCAAGAGACTATCGGCGGCGATGACGTTTGTATCGCCGACCCAAGCCGCCTCTGCACCGCAAGCGGTTGGGCAAAACAGATCGCGCTCAACCTCGGCGGCGGTGATTGCCGCGGGCAAAGCACCGGTAACGCCGATCAGATCGCCCGCGAGGGATAATTCGCCCAAGGACACCAGCTGCGCCACCTCTTCGGCGGGCACAATGTCCATGGCGGCCAAAAGCGATAGGGCGATGGGCAGGTCGAAATGCGAGCCCTCTTTTGGTAGGTCCGCAGGCGATAGGTTGACGGTGATTTTGCGCGGGGGCAGGGCGAGGTTGAGTGCGGCGATGGCAGCGCGCACCCGCTCGCGCGCTTCGCTGACCGCTTTATCAGGTAGGCCAACCAGCGAAAAGCCGGGCACGCCGGGCGAAATGGCGCATTGCACCTCGACCAGCCGCGCGTTGACGCCCTCAAAAGCCACAGTATAGGCGCGCGCGACCAGTGTTTGTCTCCTACAGCCCAAGAATGCGGCGTTGAGACGTTTTGGATTAAGTTTGGTTTCTAAATTGTTAACGCCCGGTGATTAACATGGGCCAGAGTTGGTCCTACAAAAGCCTTGCAACCTGCGGCCAAGCCAAAGGATCAAGGACCGATTTATCGCGGCAAAACGCATTGCAAAACCCGATGGTTTTGCCGTCGATTTCGGCCAAAAACTCATTCCCAATCGCCTTGCCACTAAACGGACAGGTTGCATTTTGCGCGGTGCCCGTTTCAAGCGCGCGCGCGGGCAATGGGGCTGGTCCGGGCCAAGGGGCAGGGGTCGCCTCCACCGCGTAGACATCAAGCACCCGATCTTTGGCAAAAGCCATAGCGCGCCATTGCCGGAAGGGCAGATGCGCCAGATGGGCGGCGACATAGGCCTGCGCCGTGGCACCCACCGCCAGTTTATAGCCCACGATCCGCGCAGCAACCGGCGCGAAAAACGCATCCGCCGCGCAATACTCGCCAAAGAGCCAAGGGGTCGTGGCGCCGGATTGGGCGCGGGCGTGGTCCCAAAGCGCTTCGAGCCGCGCCAAATCCGCATCGACCGTCTGGGCGGGCACAAAATTGTCGTAACTCTCGCGCAGGGACATGGTGCAATGCTCGCGCAGATCCGCAAAGCCCGTGTGCATTTCGGCGGCCAGCGTGCGGGCGAGGGCGCGGTTGGCCTTGTCGCGTGGCCAAATTCCGGCGCTTGGAAAATCCTCGTGCAGGGTCTGGGCGATGGCCATGGTGTCCCAGACCATGCGCGGCGCGGGGGCCTCATCGATGCGCACCGCAGGCACCAGCCGCGCGAGGCCGAAGTCTTTGAGACCTTCTGCAAATTTGGGCGAATACATCGGCAAAAGCGTGGTTTTGACGGGGATGTCGAAGGCGGCAAACAAGAGCCAGCCGCGTAAGGACCAGCTTGAATACATGCGATCGCCGATGGCTAGATGATAGGTCATGCGCGTCTCCGATTTTTCGACATGATCCTGAATTTCGGGCGCGCAGCCAGAAAAACCTTGTGACGATTACAATCGCTTAAGTTTGGTTGACGCTCGATACACGAAAGCCGCCGTCCATCTTATCGATGCGCGTGAGTGATAGATTGTCGATGCTAAAGCGCATTGCCGCGTGGTTTTCGAGGGCCAGTGCCCATTGTAGGGCTGCGACGATGACGCCAAAATGGGCCACAATGATGAGGTCTTCATCTGCATGTGCGGCACAAAGGGCTATGAGCGCCTCGCGTACACGGCTGGAAAACGCGTTCCAGCTTTCGCCATCTTGGGGGGCGTGATCGCCGGGATTTGCCCAAAAGTCACGGGCCAGTGCCGGGCTTTGCGCAGAAATCTCTGAAAACGTGTGGCCTTCCCAAACGCCGAAATTCATCTCACGTAGGTTCGGGTCATCGGGTAGACGTCTGCGCGTGCCTTGCACGGCGGTGGCGGTCGCATGGGCGCGGATCAAGTCCGAAGAGATTATAGGCCCGTCCGGCAGACGCGCTTCTAGCGCTGCGATTCTTTTATGGTCCGATAGGTCCGCTGGCACATCGCTCCAACCGATCATGCCCGATTGATGGGTGGGTCCGTGGCGGATCAGCCAAAGGCGGGTGCTCATGAGGTTGCACCCTTGAGGATCAGGGGCAGACCAGCGGCCACGAAAACGACCCTCTGTGCGCGGGCCGCAATTGTCTGGTTCATCGTCCCATGAGCGTCGCGAAACTGGCGCGTGGCGGCGTGTTCGGGCACCAGCCCCATGCCCAATTCGTTCGAAACGATCACAACGGGCATTGGGGCGGTGCAAAGCTCTTCAAGCAATGCGCCAAGCCGGGCCTCCCAGTCGCCATTCGCGCGCAGCCCCAGCCACAAAGTGGCACAATCGAACAGCACCGCGTGATCTTTGTAGGTCTGCCAATCTGGTAAATCATCCGAAGCATCCATTTCGAATGTCGACCAGCCCGCACCGCGACGCGCTTTGTGGCGCTCGATTTTTAGGTCCATTTCGGGTGCGCCACCAAGGGCTGTGGCGATGTAAAGGCGCTTAGGCGCGGCGGCTTCCACCTGCGCCTCGGCGAATTGGCTTTTGCCGGAGCTGGCCCCGCCAAATACCAGCGTCAAATCTGCAACTTGGTCGCTCATACTTCCCTAAGCCTGCGGCACCATAACCGATATGCCGCGCATTTTTTCCGTTTTGAGTGATCCACGCCAAAGCGGTGCGCGTAGTCTTAATAGTATTCAAATTGCTTCTCTTAAGCAGGAGGAAAATGCAATGCCTTTAGATTACACACAAGACAACTCGCTCAAACGCTCAGCGCGCGCGGCTGAATATCTCGATCTTGAGACCGAGCAACGTCTGGCGCGCGATTGGTGCGATAACGGCAACGAGCGGGCGATGCACCGGCTGGTGAACGCGCATTTGCGCTTGGCGGTGTCTATGGCGCGGCGCTATCGGCGTTACAATGTTGGCGAGGCGGATTTGGCCCAAGAGGCGATGATCGGATTGATGAAAGCCGCTGCCAAATTTGATCCCGACAAGGGTGTGCGGTTTTCGAGCTACGCGATGTTTTGGATCAAGGCCTCGATCCAAGAGGCGGTGATGCGCAGTTGGTCTTTGGTGCGGGTTGGCTCAACTTCTAGTCAAAAGAGCCTGTTTTTTAACCTGCGCCGGATGCGTGCAGAGTTTGAATCCGATGCAGTTAGCAAAAACGAAGTGCTCGATCAGGATCGGTTGCACCAGATGATCTCTGAGCAGCTTGGTGTGCCTTTGCGTGATGTTCAGATGATGGATGGGCGGATGTCGGGCAATGATCTGTCGCTCAACGTGATGCAAAGCGTCGACGATGACGGTCCTGAGTGGATCGAGAACATCGAGGATAACTCTGAGCCGGTTGATGAACATGTGGCGGCGGTGAATGACCGGGCCAAAGTTGGTGAGTGGCTTTGCGATGCCATGGGCGCGCTGAACCCGCGCGAGCAGCAGATTTTGATGGCCCGCAAAATGGGTGACAATATCCGCACCCTTGAGGACTTGGGCCAAGAATTGGGCTTGTCTAAAGAGAGGGTGCGCCAGTTGGAATCCGGGGCCTTGCAGAAAATGAAGTCGCATCTGGTGCGCCATGTTGGCCGACAGGTCGCTGATTTTGTCTAAGATTTAGGGCGCCTGGCCAAGTCTTAGGCGCCCCGAACCAACAAAAGTTCCACAAAACTTTACCGAAGTTAACGCGCTCGGCCGCCCCCCCGGCCACGTTTTCGCCGCAAACCCCTTTTAACAGCCTTCCCTTGTAACATCTTTGGTTACCTTTTACGTGTTGGTTCCGGGGCTTTTCCCCGGTTGTGTAAGTTACAGATTGGGGCACTTGTTCATGTTGAACGGGCGCAAGATATTGCTGGCAATAGGGGGCGGGATCGCGGCCTATAAATGCCTAGATTTAATGCGCCGCTTGCAAGAGCGTGGCGCGAGCGTCACTCCTGTTTTGACCAAAGCGGCCGAGGAATTTGTCACGCCTTTGTCGGTCTCGGCGCTGGCGGGTCAGAAAGTCTACCGCGATTTGTTTGATCTGACCGATGAGGCCGAGATGGGCCATATCGAGCTGTCCCGCGCGGCGGATTTGGTGGTGGTGGCCCCTGCAACGGCGGATTTGATGGCGAAAATGGCCGGTGGTCACGCGAATGATCTGGTCTCAACGCTCTTGATGGCCACGGACAAGCAGGTTTTGCTCGCCCCTTCGATGAATGTGCGCATGTGGGAGCGCGCCTCGACCCAGCGCAATCTGGCGACGCTTTTGGGAGATGGGTTTGCGGTTGTGGGCCCTGATGAGGGCAATATGGCCTGCGGTGAATTTGGCGCGGGCCGCATGGCCGAGGTGCCGCAGATCATCGAGGCGATTGAAACCGCTCTGGGTGATGGCCCGCTTAAGGGCAAACATGTGCTGGTGACCTCTGGTCCGACCCACGAGCCGATTGATCCGGTGCGCTACATCGCCAACCGCTCGTCTGGGGCGCAAGGCACGGCGATTGCGAATGCTCTGGCGGCGCTGGGCGCGCGGGTCACTTTTGTCACCGGACCTGCCGCGGCGCCGATGCCCACAGGCACCACGATTGTGCCCGTTGAGACGGCGGCGCAAATGTCCAAGGCGGTTAAGGCCGCGCTGCCTGCGGATGCAGCGATTTTTGTGGCGGCGGTGGCGGATTGGCATGTCGCCTCGCGCTCGGATAGCAAAATCAAAAAGCGCAAAGGCGTCACGGGACCCGAGCTGATTTTCGAGGAAAACGAAGATATTCTAAAGTCCATCGCAAACCTGTCAAAAAACCGCCCAGATCTGGTGGTTGGCTTTGCAGCAGAGACCGATGACGTTTTGAAAAACGGCACCGCGAAGCGTGAGCGCAAAGGGTGCGATTGGATTGTTGTGAATGACGTGAGCCCCGAAACGGGGATCATGGGCGGCGCGCAAAACGATGTGGTTCTGGTGACGGCGGATGGGGCCGAGGATTGGCCGCGCATGTCGAAGGCCGATGTTGGCAAACAGCTTGCGGCGCGTATTGCGGCAAGCTTGGCCGGATCAAAGTGAGCTTGGGGGGCAGATGTACGATGTCTCGATGAGCAAGCCGGGCGTGGCGGTCAAGATCATGCGCACGGGCGCGGCGGATGCGGGTATTGCGCTGCCGAGCTATGAAACCCAAGGGGCGGCGGGCATGGATGTGCGCGCCAATCTGGCGGAAGATGACCGGGCTTCGGGGCTCATGATTGAGCCGGGCGCGCGCAAAATTATCCCTACGGGTCTTATGGTTGAGATCCCGGCGGGCTTTGAAATTCAGGTTCGACCGCGTTCGGGTCTGGCTGCAAAAAGCGGCATCACAGTGATCAATTCACCCGGCACCATCGACAGCGATTATCGCGGCGAGCTGGGTGTGATTTTGATAAATCTGGGCAATGCGCCTTTCGCCGTCGTTCACGGCGCGCGGATTGCTCAGTTGGTTCTTGCGCCGGTCAGCCGGTGTGACTGGGTGGAGCCGGGTGAATTGTCCCGGACCCCGCGCGCTAAAGGAGGGTTTGGTTCAACTGGTTCGTGATTTTTGTGTTCTTCACGAGCGAATTTATGTGTGTGTAATGGAGTAACGAGTATGCTTAAACTGTCCCGCAAGTCGGTGCTGTCCATCGAGGCCGTGCTAGACGTCGCTTACAATGCAACAAACTGCCCGGTGCAGTCGCGTGAGATCACCGACCGTCAGGGCATCCCCCAACGTTATCTTGAACAGGTCATGCAGCGCCTTGTGCGTGATGGTGTTCTGCGCGGTGTGCGTGGTCCACGTGGCGGCTATATGCTGGCGCGCCCGTCCCATGAGATTACCTTGGGCGATGTGATCCGGATTGTGAACGAGGTGGATACCGAGGACGACGTCTCGCTCTCGGCGTCGGAACTCGGCGCAAAAGTTGTTGGGCCGTTGTGGTCCGAGATTGAGAACAACATCCTTGGGTGGTTCGACGACATGTCCATTGCTGATCTATGCGACATGGCCGAGAGGCGCGGCGTTGTCCCTGCCTCGATGCTGCGTAAAATCGCTGTATGATCATGTGGCGGCTTTGTAAGGTGGTCCTCATGTACTGAGGATCACCGACATGGCTTTTTCTGATGATGAACTAGAGCGATACGCGCGTCATATCGTGCTGCGTGAAATTGGTGGCGCTGGCCAAGCGCGGCTGAAATCTGCACGGGTGTTGGTTGTCGGGGCAGGGGGGCTTGGCGCGCCTGTGCTGATGTATCTGGCCGCTGCGGGTGTCGGGCGGTTGACGATTGTCGATGATGATCATGTATCGCTGTCGAATTTGCAGCGCCAAGTGCTTTTTGGCGGTGCTGATATTGGCACGGCGAAGGCTGCGGCGGGCGCGGCGCGTTTGTCTGCGCTGAACTGTGAGATTGAGATCGTGCCAATCGAGGCTCGGCTCGATGCCGCAAGCGCTCAGGCCTATGTTGAGGGCCAAACGCTGGTGATCGACGGCTGCGACAATTTCGCGACCCGTTATGACGTGAATGCGGCTTGTCTGCAGGCAGGGGTGCCGCTTTTGTCCGGCGCAATCTCGCAATGGGAAGGGCAGATCAGCCTGTTTGACCCGGCCAATGACGCCCCCTGCTACGCCTGTATTTTCCCAGAGCCTCCCGCCGAGGGCCTCGCGCCCTCTTGTGCAGAGGCTGGCGTAATCGGTGCGCTGCCCGGTGTGATAGGCTCGATGATGGCCCTTGAGGCGATCAAGTTGATTGCCGGGGCTGGCCAGTCTTTGCGGGGCAAAATGATGATTTACGACGCGCTTTATGCGCAAAGCCGGGTGATGAATATCAAGCGGCGCGCGGATTGCGCGGTGTGTGGTGCGGCCTAGGTTTGGCAGATGCAGATCAAACATTAGTTTAAATGTTGCAAAAGCAACTTTATAGTTGTATAGCATAGAAATGCTAGAAATCACTCAAGCCAAAGCGCAACGCACATTGATGGGGATCAACGCTCTGCAATCGCAGATGACCTTCCGCTTTTCGGTGCTCTCTAAGCTCTTGGACAAACAAATGGCCCAGATCGCCGCGGATCATGATTTGACCCTTGCGGCCTACCGCACAATTGCGACGGTGCAGGCCTTTGGTGAACTATCGGCGGCGGATTTGGTGCGCTACACGGGATACGATAAGGGTGTTTTAAGCCGCACAATTGCCACGCTGACGGACAGCGGTCTTTTGACCAGCCAAGCGGACCCCGCCCACGGCTTGCGCAAAATCCTTAAACTCACTCAGGCCGGGGCTGCGCGCCTTGAGGCCGCCCGCCCAGCGGTTGAAGCGCGCCGCGAAGCGCTTTCAAACGTTCTTGGCCCTGAGGCAGAAACGGCATTTTTAAACGCAATCGAAACCCTTGTGACGCATCTCGATCAAGAACTGCGATAGGAGAAAGCCTTGGGACCATTTCCGCATAACGCTGCGCGAGCTGTCATTGATGACGTGAATGTGGCGGGCACTGATGGGTTCGAGTTTGTCGAATTCGCCCATCCTGAGCCCGCCGAACTAGAGGCGCTTTTTGCGCGGATGGGCTATACGCCAGTGGCCCAGCACAAGACCAAGGACATCACGCTTTATCGGCAGGGCCGGGTGAATTACCTGCTGAACCGTGAACCAAACAGCCATGCGGCGCAGTTCGTCAAAGACCACGGCCCTTGCGCCCCTGCGATGGCGTGGCGGGTCGTAGATGCGCAGCATGCGTTGAAACGGGCCACGGATTATGGCGCGAAGGCATACACTGGCCCCGGAAAATCCCTTGATGTGCCAGCGGTTGAGGGCATCGGTGGCTCGCTTTTGTATTTCGTGGAAACCTACGATGAGACCGGCTCGTGCTATGAGGCCGAGTTTAACTGGCTGGGCGCGGCGAACCCGGCACCAACAGGCAGCGGCTTTTACTACATCGACCACCTCACCCATAACGTCGTGCGCGGCAATATGGACACCTGGTACCGCTTTTATGCCGAGGTGTTCAATTTCCGCGAAATCCGCTTTTTCGACATCGAAGGCAAGCTTACGGGCCTGACAAGCCGCGCGCTCACCTCGCCGGACGGCAAAATCCGTATCCCGATCAATGAAAGCGCCGATGACAAAAGTCAGATCGAGGAATATTTGCGGGCCTATAAAGGCGAGGGCATCCAGCATATCGCCGTGGGCACTGAGGATATTTACGGCTCTTGCGCTGATATTTCAGCTAAGGGCATGACCTTTATGCCGCCGCCCCCCGAGGCCTATTACGCCAAAAGCCAGACCCGCGTTGCGGGGCATCAAGAGCCGATTGATGCGATGAAGGCCCATGGGATTTTGATCGATGGTGAGGGCGTGGTTGATGGCGGCGAAACCAGGATTTTGCTACAGATATTCTCGAAAACGGTGATTGGTCCGATCTTTTTTGAGTTCATCCAGCGCAAAGGTGATGACGGCTTTGGCGAGGGCAATTTCAAAGCGCTTTTTGAGAGCATTGAAGCGGATCAGATCCAGCGCGGGGTCCTAAAAGCCTCGTGATCGCGGAAAAGTGACACCCGCAGTGCGAAAAAGCGACGGAACTGCCGAAGCGATGCGTTAAACCCGTAGATTGATTATCCAACGGGGGCTTTTGAGCGATGCTGATGCGCGTTTTGAATTCACATTACTTCATCTGGGCGCTGCTGGCCTTGCCCGCCGTCCCCATGACGCTGGCGCTGCTTTTTGGTGAACCTGAAGGCGGCAGATCGGTGGCCGAGGGCCTTTTGCACCCCACAGGCGAGTTTTCCGCCCGCTTCATGATCATCGCTATGATAATCACGCCGCTGCGGATGCTGTTTCCCAGTGCCGCCTTTTGGCGCTGGATGGTCAAGCGGCGGCGCTATTTTGGCGTGGCGGCCTTCGGCTACGCGGCGCTTCACACCCTGTGCTACATCATCGATATGGGCAGCCTTGGTGCGATTTTGGGCGAGGCGCTGCTGTTCGGCATCTGGACAGGCTGGCTGGCCTTTGCAATTTTTGTGCCCCTCGCGGTGACCTCCCACGATTATTTTCTGCGTAAGCTGGGCCGCTACTGGAAGCCGCTGCAGCGCTGGGTCTATCTGGCCGCCGTGGCCACGCTTTTGCATTGGATGTTCGTGCATAATCACTTTGGCCCGGCGCTTGTGCATTTTGTGCCCTTGGCGGGTTTGGAAGCCTACCGGATTTGGTCAAACCTTAAACGAAGCCGCGTCGCGGCTGCTTAAAAACAGGAATTTCCCAATGAAATGGATCACGACTTTTGCCCTCATTTTGCTGCCTCTTAGCGCTAGTGCCACGGGCATGTATCAATGCGAGGCCACGGACCGCGAGGCTTGGCTGAGCGAAGAGGCGATGACCACGCAGCTTACGGATGCCGGGTGGCAGGTGCGGCGCATGAAGGAAGATGGCGGCTGTTGGGAGGTTTACGGGACCACGCCGGAGGGCCAGCGGGTTGAGGGCTATTTTCACCCGATTACGGGCGAGACGCTGTTGCTCAATCAACGCGGCACGGTGATCTTTCGCAAAGAGGACAGCTAGCGCGTCACCCCAAGGCGCGCTGAACCGCCGGGGCCATCGCCGCGCCAAGCGCTTGATGGGTCTGCGCATCGAAATGGATGCCCTCATGGGGATCAACACTGGCGACGGTATTTGCATCGAAAAAATGCGCGCCCAGTCGTTGGGCTGTGGCCTCAAGCGCCGCCGCAAGTCGCGCGGATTTTTCGGCGGCACCGGGGTACATTTGCGCAAAAATGCCCACCTCAATCACATTAGGCGGCGCGACAATCATCACCTGCGGGGCGGCCTTATCCGGCCCAGACCCCGACCCGTTGATGATGCGCACAAGCCGCGTGATGCCGCCAGCAATGTCGATGGGTTGGGCATTGAAAATGCCCTTAAGATCATTGGTGCCCAGCATGATTATCACCAAATCGAGCGGGCGGTGGCTTTCCAATAGCGCCAATAGCACCCGCGCCCCGTTGCGATGTGCGCCAGTTGTGGGGTCGTCATGAACGGTGGTGCGACCGGGCTGGCCCTCTTCGATCACATGATAGCTCCCCCCAAGTGCCGCAAACATGGCGCTGGGCCAACGTGTGCCGGGCGGATGACGCCTTTGGTCGTCGATATCCGCCATCGGCATGGTGCCATGGGTATTGCTGTCGCCAAAAACCAGAATGCTCTTCATGGGCGCCCCTTTTGGATCAGCCAGCTACTCCGCTGCCAGTCCTTCGGTGAATTGCAGCCGCGCCAGCCGCGCATAAAGCCCGCCGGCAGCCACCAGTTCATCATGGGTGCCAATCGCATTGATCTGCCCGTCTTCGAAGACCACGATGCGGTCGGCTTTTTTCACCGTGGCCAAACGGTGCGCGATAATCAGCGTTGTGCGATCAGCGGCCATGGCGTCAACCGCGCGCTGCACAGCTTGCTCAGAGGCCGCATCGAGAGCCGAGGTGGCCTCGTCGAGCAACAGAACCGGTGCATCGCGCAAAATTGCACGGGCAATGGCGATGCGCTGGCGCTGGCCGCCCGAAAGCATGACACCGCGCTCGCCCACATAGCTTTCGTAGCCCTCTGGCAAGGTGGTGAGAAACTCGTGGATGTCTGCCGCCTTGGCTGCGGCCTCAACCTCGGCATCGCTAGCGCCGGGGCGACCAAAGCGGATGTTCTCGCGGGCGGTTGCCGCAAAAATTGCCGGGTCTTGGGGCACGAGGGCGAAAGCTTTGCGCAAATCTTCACGGGCGAAGGCGCCAATATCTGTTCCATCAAGACGAACCACACCCGCATTCGGCTCAAAGAACCGCATGGCCAGTTGCAAGATCGTGGTCTTGCCAGCCCCCGAGGGACCAACAAGCGCGACGGTTTCACCGGGCTGAATATCGAGGTTGATCCCTGCCAGCGCATTGGTGTCTGGGCGCGCGGGGTAGGCGAAAGTTACATTATCAAAATGCAAGCCGCCTGCGAGTTTCGCTGGAAGCGGTAGGGGGTTTTCAGGATCAGTAATCGGGTCTTCGGCCTCTAAGAGGTCAATGAGCCGCTCGGTGGCCCCCGCCGCCCGTTGCAATTCACCCCAAATTTCCGAGAGCGCCGCAACCGCGCCTGCGACCATCACCGCATAGATGACAAATTGCACCAAAAGCCCCGGCGACATCTGCCCGGCGCGCACATCTCGTGTGCCAATCCACAAAACGCCGACCACCCCAGTGAAAATCAGGAAAATCACAATCGCAGTCATAACCGCACGGGTCTTGATCCGCCGCCGCGCCGCGTCAAAGGCCTTTTCGGTCAGCCTGTTGAACTGCGCCCGGCTGGCGGTTTCGTGGGAATAGGCTTGGATGGTCTGCGCCGCGAGCAGGGTCTCGGATGCATTTCCCGAACTTTGCGCAATCGCGTCTTGGTTTTCACGCGACAGCACCCGGACCCGCCGCCCTAATGTCAGAATTGGGATGATCACCAATGGCACAATCAACAGCACCAGCCCGGTGAGTTTGAGCGAGGTGAAGGCCATGAACAAAAGCCCACCGATCATGGTCAGCATGTTGCGCAGGGCGAATGAAATGGACGACGAGATCACCGATAGGATCAGCGTGGTGTCCGTGGTCAGCCGCGAGAGCACTTCGCCTGTCATCACACGTTCGAAAAACGGGGGGCTCATGGCGATGACCCGCGCGTAAACCGCCACGCGTACATCCGCCACCACCCGCTCGCCAAGGCGGGTTACGAGGAAATAGCGGATCGCGGTAAAGATCGCCAAAAGCGCGGCGATGCCGATGGCGGCGGCAAAGTAGACGTCGATTAACGCGTCTTGGACGTTGAAATTATCGATGATCCGGCGCACCGCTAGGGGCAGCAGCAGCGACAAAAGCGCAGTCGTGGTCAAGGCAAAAGCCGCGGCAACCAACGTGAGCCGATAAGGCGCGAAAAACGGCGCGAGACGGCGCATCGGGCTTATGCTTTTGGATATGTCGCGGTCTTCTTCGGCCATTTTGTCGTGCTTTTTAAATTGCGGTCGGCAGTTTGCTACGCGGCTTGAGGCCCTAAGACAAGCGCGAAGCCGTCAAGTTGCCACGAACAAAGGCGTCAAGATTTGGGTTTGGAGCGGGCGGCGGGAATCGAACCCGCGTCATTAGCTTGGAAGGCTAAGGTCTTACCACTACACAACGCCCGCATGCGCCCCGCCTAAGCGATCAGATCGTTCAGGTCAAGGTTTCGCCCATTCGTCCTTTAACAGCTCGTTAACCAATTTTGCTCCAGAGTTTGGGCCTCCTTAGCAAAAAGGAAGCCCAAATGACTGACGAACAACCAAAGGAAATCAATCTGCATATCGTCTTTGCACTTTTGCTGATCTGCCTTGCCAATGAAATTTTGAGCCTAAACGCGTTGATTTCTTAGGCAAATCCGCAAAAATATGCTCAAGACTGCCAAAAGGCGCCGATAGGCGCGCAAATTTGTCGCGCAACGGGCGATTTTTGCTTCGCGCAGTGGCATCAAACGCGTATCAAGCCCATATAGATAATACTTCCTTTTGCAAAACGGGTGCTTGAGCAATGTCCAGCCGCGAACGTCAGACTTTGTCAGCGATCAGATATGGGTATGGGCTGCGGCCTGACGAGACGCCGCCCTCTGGTGCGAATGGTCTGATGGATCAAATCGCGCGGCACAAGGCCCAGCCTCTGTCGATGGGGTTCGCGCCGCTGACCGAGCGCATGGAGCTATTGCTGAAATTCCGCGAGGCCCGGATGGCCGAAAACAAGGGCATGGGCTCCAAGAAAATGAGCGATGATCTGCGCAATGCGATGCGGGCGCAGCGCGAGCGCGACGTGATGGCGCTGGCCAAAGCGCCTTTGGTGTCGCCCGATGGCTTTGTCGAGCGGCTGGTGATGTTCTGGACCGATCACTTCACGGTCTCGGCGGTGTCCCAAGAGCTGGGCCTCGCGATCCCCGATTTTATCGCCGAGGCGATCCGCCCTCATGTGGCAGGCAATTTCGGCGAGATGCTGCGCGCGGCGACCCTGCATCCGGCCATGTTGGTTTATCTCGATCAAGACCGCTCGATCGGGCCCAATTCTCCGGCGGGCACGGGGCGCGAGCGGGGGCTCAACGAGAACCTCGCCCGTGAGCTTTTGGAATTGCATAGCGTGGGCGTGCACGCGGCCTATGGCCAAGAAGATGTGCTGCAATTGGCCGAGCTGTTGACCGGCTTGCAGGTCACGCCTGAGGGTATGCGCTTCAATCGCCAATGGGCCGAGCCTGGGCCGGAGACGGTTCTGGGTAAGGATTACGGCGGCGCGGCGCCCCAGCTGGCAGATATCGAAATGGCGCTTGCGGATTTGGCGCTTCATCCGGCCACCGCGACCCACCTAAGCCGCAAACTGGCCACGCATTTCATCTCGCAAACCCCGCCCGAGGCCTTGGTTGAGCAGATGGCCAGCGCTTACATTGCGGCAAATGGCGATCTGAGCGCGCTTTATGAGACCATGCTGGGGTCCGATGACGCTTGGGCGCCGGAGCTGCAAAAGGTCAAACAGCCGCTGCATTTCACCGTCTCGGCGGCGCGGGCCATCGGGCTGTCGCATATGGGTAAAAACGAGCGCGAGTTTCGCATCGGTGTCGTGCGTCCGCTGGTGTCCATGGGGCAGGATTTGTTCCGCCCCAAAGGCCCCGACGGCTGGCCTGAGGCTGCGGATCACTGGATCACCCCTGCCATGCTGACCGCGCGGATCGAATGGGCCGCGGCGCTGGCGCGTAAATTCACGACCACCCTAGATCCACGGGTTTTTGTGGAAGAGGCACTGGGCGGTTTGGCCTCGTCCGAATTGATTTTTGCGGCCGCAGGGGCCGAAGCTCGCTGGGAAGGCAACGCCGTCGTGCTCGCCTCGCCCGAGTTCAATCGTTACTAGTTGGAAACTTGTCATGACACGTTCAAACGACCGCAAAACTGATGGTAAGATTAACCGGCGCGCCTTGATCCAAAACGCGGGGCTGATCGGCTGCTCGATGGCTGCCTCGCCGCTGCTGACCCCCGTGACCTTCGCCCAAGCCCCCGGTGACAATCGCCTTGTGGTGATCGTGCTACGCGGTGCGATGGATGGGCTGGACGTGGTGCAGCCCTACGGCGATCCGTCGCTGGCCAAATGGCGCCGCACCCTGAGCCAAGGGCCGGACGGCGGCACGGCGCTTGATCTGGACGGGTTTTACGCGCTGCATCAGGGGCTGGCGGGGCTGATGCCGCTTTGGCACGCGGGCGAGCTGGGCTTTGCCCATGCGGTCTCGACGCCCTACCGCGACAAACGCAGCCATTTTGACGGGCAGGATTTTCTCGAAAACGGCGGGGCCTCCCCTGATGGCACTTTGACCGGCGCTGAGGATGGGTGGCTAAACCGGCTTTTGGGTCATCTTGGCCAAACTTCGGCCCAAACCGGCCTGTCGGTCGGGCGCGAGCAGATGCTGCTGATGCGCGGCGAGAACAAGGTCGCAAGCTGGTCGCCCGAGGCGGATTTGCGCATGTCCGAACAGGCCAAGCTGCTGCTGGATTTGATCTATCAAAAGGACCCGCTGTTTCTTGAGGCGGCCAAAACCGCCCAAGAGCTGTCCAAGGGCGGCGAGCGGCGCATGGATATTCGCGAGGCCGGATCGGCCAAGGCGCTGGCGGGCTTCACCGCCGAGCGGCTCTTGCTAGAGACCCGCATCGCTGGCTTTTCGTTGGCCGGTTGGGACACGCACCGCGTGCAAAAACGCGGGCTGCCCCGCGCGCTGGATGATTTGCAGACGGCGATCCTGACGCTCAAGGCGCAGCTGGGGCCGGTGTGGAAGAAAACGGCGGTGATTGCCCTGACCGAGTTCGGGCGGACCGTGCGCGAGAACGGCTCTCAGGGTACGGATCACGGCACTGGCGGTGTGATGGTTTACGCAGGCGGCGCTGTCAAAGGCGGGCAGGTGCATGGGCGTTGGCCGGGTCTTGGCGAGGCGGATCTTTACAATCGGCGCGATCTGATGCCGACGGATGATGTGCGCCGCTATGCAGGCTGGGTCATGGCTGATTTGTTCGGGCTGGACCGCGCGGCGATGGATCATGTGTTCCCGCAGGTCGATTTTGGCCAGACGCCGGGGTTGATTCTCTGAGTTGATTGAGGCTGCCGCTTTTTGCGGCGCTTAGAAAATACCGGGCAGTGCTAAGAGGAAATGACTGCCACCTTTGCTTTGCAAACCTGTTTGGAAATTACCGGCAGTGCAAGAGGGGATGTCAGCCACGGTTGCTGCGCAA
>CAYLLD010000043.1:0-19052 GCA_964384315.1 uncultured Rhodobacterales bacterium
ATAGGCATAGACCCCGACGTGGTGAAACACCGGCGTCTGGGCCTCGGGCGCGAAATCCTCGTCGCAATAGGGGATCACTTCTTTGGAGAAATAGAGCGCGCGGCCGGTTTGATCGAAAACAGCGGTGGTCCCGCCGACACGGCCCGCCGCGCGGTCGGCCTTAAACCCCGCCAGCGCCGCGCCATCCGTGCGCAAAACCGGCGTGGCGACCGCCATTTCCGGCGCATCGCCCATGGCCTTGATCAGATCGGCCACGAACCACGGCGGTGTCAGCGGCGCATCGCCTTGCAGGTTCACCACCACATCCGCCTTGCTTTTGAGCGTTTGATAGGCAGCGGCACAGCGCTCGGTGCCATTGCGCAGATCGGGGCTGGTCATAACGAATGTCGCGCCGAAGCCCGCGCAAGCATCGGCGATCCGCACATCATCGGTGGCCACCACGACCTCATCGACCTCGGGCACCGCCATGGCCGCGCGCCAAGAGCGCTCGATCAGGGTTTTGCTCGCCCCGCGCACGCCCTCGATGGTGGCCAGCGGTTTGCCGGGGAACCTTTGGGACGCGTAGCGCGCGGGGATGACGATGAGGCTTTTCATGATCGGCTTTAGCCCGCGATGAGCCCGACGTGGGGGGCGGCGGCGATGAAGAACACGTTTTCATAGCCGGGTTTGCCGTAGGTGAAGGTTTCGTGGTTATCAAAGCGGACAACTTTGCCGCCTGCACCGCGCAGCACTGCATCGCCTGCGGCTGTGTCCCATTCCATCGTGCGGCCCAAACGCGGGTAGAGATCCGCTTCTCCGGTGGCGACAAGACAGAATTTGAGCGAGGAGCCCGCGCTTTGAAAATCGCCGACCTCGTATTTATTGATGTAGTCATCTGTCGCTTGGTCGCGGTGCGATTTTGAGGCGACCACCGTGAGCGGTGCGCGCGGCTCGGCGACGTGGATCGGGCGGGTTTCGCCCAGCGTGTGGGGGTCAAAATCGCCGAATTCCTCGACGGAGGCGCCGGTTTCATCGGTGAAGAACATCCGGTTTTTCGCCGGTGCAAAGACGATCCCGCGCGTCGGCACGCCGTCTTCTACAAGGGCGATATTCACGGTGAAATCGCCGCGCCGATGGACGAATTCCTTTGTGCCATCCAAAGGATCAACGATCAGAAACGTCGAGTTGGTTTGGGTGTGGGTGGCGGCCTGCTCTTCGGTCACCAGCGGGATGTCAGGGAAAGTCGCGCGCAGGATGTCAGAGATGACTTTATCGGCGCGTTCATCGGCCTCGGTCACAGGGCTATCATCAGATTTTGCACGAACGCCGAAGTCGTCCTTGCCGTAGACTTCCATGATTTCAGCGGCGGCCAAAATGGCGGCTGTACGAAAGACGGTGTTAAATTTCTGATAATCCATGAGTTTGCCTCTATTTGCAGATGCGCGAATTTGCGTCTGATTGCTGCGGTAACCGGGTGTTGTCAATTTCGAATTACCATAATGAGGAAGCAACTTAGAATTGATCCAATGATTGAGACGCGAAAAAACCGAAATTTGGCTGAGGCCGCGTCTAGTTTTATCGAACTGATCTATCATTCGGTGGTGCGCGATATCCGGAAATCTTCTGGTTCGGCGTCTTTGGGTTTGTTGAGTGAGTTGAGCCAATCGCTGATGATGGTTGGTATGTTTTACGTCATGTATAGTTTCATGGGGTTGAAGGGGCTCGCCATTCGCGGGGACTTTGTGATCTTTTTGCTAACCGGGATTTTTCTCTATCTGACGCATAATAAAGCGATCACGGCGGTTATGAGTGCGTCGAACGCGTCGAGCGCGATTATGAAACATGCGCCGATGACCACGATGGTTTCGATTTTATCGGCGGCCTTTGGCGCGCTTTATCTTCAGGTGCTGGCCTTTACCGTTATTCTATTTGTGGTGCATGTTTTGCGCGGGGGGCTTGAGTTTTATGATGCGCCCCGGCTTTTGGTGCCGTTCTTTTTGGCTTGGGCCTCGGGCTGTGCGATTGGGCTTTTGTTTATGAACCTCAAGCCGCTGGCGCCCCGTCTCGTTGGGATGATTTCGACGGTTTATAAGCGGGCGAATATGATCACCTCTGGTAAGATGATCCCGGCGAATATGATGGGGGCGGCCACGGTGCAGTGGTTTGACTGGAACCCGCTGTTTCACTGCATTGACCAGATGCGGGGGGCGGCTTTTGTTAATTATTTGCCGCGCTACTCTAGCCTTGAATATCCACTTTACTTTGCCATGGTGGGGCTCATGCTTGGTTTGATCGGGGAGCGTTGGGTGACCCGAAACATTTCTTTGAGTTGGGGCAAACGATGAGTGAAACACCAGTTGGCGACTTGGTTTTGCAGACCATTGCTATGCCCTCGGACACCAATGCGAATGGCGACATTTTTGGCGGCTGGCTGATGAGCCAGATGGATTTGGGTGCCTCGGTGGTGGCGCGGCGTCGTTCTAAGGGGCGCGTTGCCACGGTCGCTGTGGAAGGGATGACGTTTTATAGCCCGGTTCATGTGGGTGACTTGGTATCACTTCATGCGCGGCTGATTAAAACGGGTACGACCAGTATGACCATTGAGGTTGAAGTGTGGGTCACGCCGCTGGCGTCGGATAAAAAGACCAGAATGACCGCAGGCAATTTTGTCTTTGTTGCGGTGGATGATACGGGTCAGAAGCGGTCTATTCCAGCTTAGGCGAAACCCAAGCACCGCAGTTGAGTGGTTTTCGTTTTGAAAACCAAGACATAAAAAAATCGCGCCGGGTTTGGCGCGATTGTCGTCTTTTCGGTTTGTCAGTCTTTGACGTCTTTAGGATGGGCTGACAAAGTTATTCGCGAACACGAGGTGACGGCCGAGACGCAAAAAGAACTTTGCCCCGGTGCCGCGGTCGTTTTTGGCCTGATAAAACTTCCGTTGAAGCTTGAAGATAGACACATTCAGTTCCGCTTGGCGTTTGAACGCGGCAACACGCGCTGGGCCCGGTGGCAGGGTGCGAATGGCTTGGCGCACCATGCGACGTTCATCCGCCAGACCAACAATGGCTTGCTTGACTGTGCTCATTGTTTGGGTGCGAAAGGTTTCAAAAACCGGCCCGGCATGGCCTGCTGGCGATGCCTGCGAAACGCTGAAGCCAAAGACAGCAACAATCAAAAGAATTAGACGCATTGGAGTTTCCTAAATCCGTGGAGATGGAAACTGGCTAACAGGTCGCAGTTGATGAAAAGTTAATCTGGGCCAAATTAGCTCGCCCCGCGCGCAACATCTGCTCTGCGCGGGGACCAAAACCAATTTAAGACGAATAGTACCCGTCGTAGCGACCGCGATAATAGCCGTAGCCTTCGTAGGAGTAACGCGCGGCCTTGGCCTCATTGACCATGGTCATGACGATCCCAGCGAGGGGCGCATCGACCGAACGCAGTTCTTTGAGGCCCTCGGCCACAGCGCCGCGGGGCGTGTTGTCCCAGCGCACCGCGTAAACCACCGCATCGGCCACCTTTGAGATGATCCGGGCGTCTGACACGACCACAACCGGGGGCGTATCGAGGATCACCATGTCGAAGGCCTTGGAGAGGGCCGCGATCAGGTCTGCAAAGCGCTGCGAGGACAGGATGTCTGCGGCGTTGATGGTGGTGGTGTCTTTCTTTTTGGTCTTCATCAGCATGTGAAGCCCAGTGCTTGGATCGCGGTGGATGGCCTCGGCTGGTTGCGCGGTGCCGCCCAATACGTCCAGAATATCCGGCCCTTCGGGAACCTCTCCGCCCATAATCCCAGCCACGACCGGTAGACGCAGATCGCAATCAACCACGATTGTGCGTTTGCCCATCTGTTGCGATGTGAGCGCGAGCATCATTGAGGTGGTAGATTTGCCTTCGCTGGGCAGCGATGAGGTGAACATCAGCACCTTTGGGGGGCGATCGATGTTGGAGAACAAGATCGACGTCCGCAGGTTCCGAACGGCCTCGCCAAGCGCGGAGCCGGGGCTGTCTCTGATTTTAACCAATACTTCTGATCGTTTGGATTTTGTGCCCTGGGCCGGGATCGTCGCAAGGACGCGCTCGCCGGTGTATTCTTCGATTTGCTGGGCGGCGCGGAAGGTGTTGTTGAGAATATCGAGCAGGAATACGACGCCTGCGCCGAACATGGCGCCCAAAATCAATGACATCACCAAAATGATCCGCTTTTGCCCGGACTCTGGGGCCAGCGGCAGCTGCGCGGGGGATAGCACGCGGGCATCGGCGGTTTGCAGGTCTTCTTGCTGGGTGGTTTCTTGCAGACGGCCAAGGAAGTTTTCGTAGAGGATGCGGCTGGCGTCGGCCTCGCGGTCTAGCTGGCGCAGTTGGACCTGATTGCGGGCCTGCTCCAGCGCGGTTTGCTCTAGCGCGCGGACCTCTAGCAAAAGCGCGGCCTCTTGGTCGCGGGCGGCCTTGAGGTCAATTTCGACCGCACCAACGATGCGATCTGCCTCTTTTTGCAGGTTTGTTTGAATTTCGCCCAGTTGCTGGCCGATGCGCACCCGTGCGGGGTGGTTTTCGGGCACCGTCTGGCTGAGCGAGGCCTGTTGCAGCAGCAATTCGTCTTCTTGGTTGCGATAGCGCTGTACGATGGGCGACTGGCGGAATTCGGAAATCGAACCCAGATCAAGCTCTTGCGCAACCGCTTGGGTCAGCCGTTCAAACAGCGCGGTTTGGCGGGTGATTTCAGAGCGGATGTTGGCGAGGGCGCCGTTGAGGCTTTGAAGTTGTTGTTGCGTGACCTCAAGGGATTGGCCAGTGGACACAGAAATCTCGGCACGGGCCTGTTCGACGGCGTTTTCATCGGATTCAACGCGGTCGCGCAGCTCTTCCACCCGGACCGACAGCCATGAGGTGGCCGAACGCGTGGCCTCAAGCTTGGCCTCAAGTTGGTCGACGATGTACTGATCCGCCACGGCATTTACCACGCGCCGCGCGGTCTTTGGGCTGGTGGAGCTATAGGAAATTTCGATCACGCGGCTGCGGCCAAGGCTGCGCAGGTTCAGGTTTTGCCGCAAATTCTCGATCACAATGAGCCGCTCTTGTTCGGCGGCCTCTTCTTCGGTCAAGGGGGGCGGTGGCGGCGCTAGGATGCCGAAATTTTGCAAAACGGATGTTAGGGCGCCCGAAATGCCGAAAACGCCATTCACGCGGTCGAGCACGGTTTTCTCGGGCTCACGCAGTTCGGGGTTAAACTCTTTGTTTTGGTCCAGTTTTAGCACGTCGATGACGCGGTTCATCAGCGTTGTGGACTCAAGGACATGGATCTGATCCGCCAGAGATTCCTCGTCAAAATTCTGCGAAGAGATCACGTCATCAATATCGATGATGTTGGTCTGTTGGATGTTGAACATCACCTTGGCGGACGCCTTGTAGCGCGCGGTCATTTGCGAGATGGCCAGAAAACCGAGCACGCCTGCGGTGAGCATCGAGATGATGATGATCCATTTGCCGCGCCAAATCGTCTGCAACAGCGATTTGAGATCGATCATGTCCTTTGGACTATAATCCTGCGTCTGAGTCATGGGCGTGGTACCTCGAAACCTACGGTCAAACCGCCGCGAAAAGCCGCGCCGATGTGCCGGAAACGCATATTACAACGCGCATGGTGAATGTTTTCTTGTCTTAGCATTAGTCAAATCACTTTGAGCGTCGTCTTGACCCTTTACCCGATTTTTGGGTTTTTAGCTGTTGCGATGGAAAGGCTTGTGCCCAACCTATGGCCAAAAGCGCAGCGAAAAGCGCGGCGGTGGCAGGCATTTGGAGGCTAAAATCGACCAGCGAGTGCAAACCGCCAGCGGCCACACAGGCTAGGGCAAATATGGCGAATTCGCGGTGGCGTTTGCGGGTTTTGATGCCGCGCCAGAGTTGCCAGATAATCAGGCCGAGGGCGAGGTAGAAGGCGATGGCGACCGGCAGGCCCATCTCGAAGATGTTTTCGAGGTATGAGCTGTGGCCCATGCGCCATTCGCCGAAGGAATAATCGGGGCCGATATAGGGGCGGAATGCCTCTTGGAATGCGCCGAGGCCGTGGCCTAGGATCGGGCGGTCGCCGATGCCTTCGATGATTTGCGGATAGGCTTGGAAGCGGCCGTCTTCTTTGGTGGTGAGCAGGCGTTGGACCAAACCGCTGGCGCTTGTGAGGGCGACGAAGGCGATGATGCCGCCCAGCGCGATCATCATGCCAGTGCTTGAGCCTTTGCCCTTTTCGCGCCAGTTAAAGTAGAACACGATCAGCGCGACCAAGCCAACAAGGGCGCCTGCGCGGGATTGGGTCAGAGACACAGCCCCGATGCACAGCAGCAAACCCAAGCCGTAGGCCCATGCGCCGCCGTAGAATGATTCCAGCGTGTCGCGCACTGCGCCCAAGGTGCCAACCTGTCCGCTTTGGGGCCGGGCGGAAACTTGGAGGTATGCGGTCAAATTGGCCAATGCGCCGAAGACGGCGAAGGTGGCGAAGCTGTTTCGGTTGACGAAGGTTGAGGTCATTGAGCTGACATAGATTGTCTCATATGCCTCGCCTAGGATCGGGTTGCTGCCTGATAGATACTCGTAAAAGCCAAATACCGCGTAGCAGGTCGCCGCGATGGCGATGATGCGCAGGAGCGTTGATGCAACGGCGGAATCGATGGCGGCGGTAGCGATGATGACGAAGACCATAGCGTAGGCCATGTAGCGCATCACGATGTGGATGCCCTGGCCGGGGTCGGCGCTGATGTGGCCGGAGACGTCGGGGACGTATGACCAAAACGGGTGCGCGAGGCCGGAGGGCATGCCGCCAAGGGTTTGCACAAATCCCCAAATGATGACGATGAGGAATAGGATACCGGGCACAAGGGCGCGGTTCAGGAATTCCGGTGGCCGGGTAAAGATCACGTATATCGCAAAAAGGGCGAAAACCACGATGCTGAGTAAGGTCCATGACACGGGGCGATTGGCACCCAAGGTCATCGCGGACAGCATAACCACGGTTAGAGTGATATAAGCGAGCCAGCGGTGCAGGCTCGAAACAGCTTTAGCTTCCAAAGCCAGCCCCTCTTCGAAAGATATTCGTTAGTGGTTGGTACGGGTGCAGCATAGCGACTTAATGCTCAAACGAAAAGAGGCCCACAAGGGCCTCTTTAAATCATATGCAGTCAAAAGCGGGTCTTAGGACGCGCTGATGAATGTCTGAGCGAAGTTCCGGTAACGACCAAGACGCACGAAGAAGTAACGGCCCATGCCGCGGTCGTTCTTAGCTTGGAAGAAGTTACGCTGAAGCTTGAAAATCGCAACGTTCAGTTCAAACTGACGTTTGAAAGCTGCAACGCGATCTGGACCCGGGGCGAAAGCACGGATGTCTTTGCGAACCAAGCGACGCTCAGCTGCGAGAACGACAATCGCTTCTTTAACTTTTGCCATCGTAGCTTCACGAACGGTTTCGAACGGGTTTGTCCCGTTAGCTTCGGCTGTCTGAGCGCCTGAGAGCGACACAGTGAAAACAGCTGCTAGAATAATTAACCAGCGCATTTGAATTCCCCACAATAAAGTTCAATCTTGTTCCTTACCTAGCAAACTTAGGGAATTGGGCAATTATTAATTTCCCCATTGGTGATGATAAATGCCGTTTCCATGCTGCAGCGCCACAAAAACGGGGTGTTTGCTCAAAAAAATGGCATTTATGGTGGATTTACGTAGGTTTTAAAGTCTCAAAAAGCCGGTTTTGGGCGAATCGGATCAAAGATGAAGCACTAAAATGCGTTGTAGCTTTGCGATTTGCGAATCATTTTGGGGCCATTTGACCCCAATATGTGATGCTAGGCGTCGCTGTTACACTTGGTTGAGGATATCAGCGACGATCAGTTCTTCGGCCCCGTCGAGGCGCACCGCGGTTAGTCGACCGCTATAATAGGCGCCGGTATCAACACAGATGCGTCTTGGGGTCATAACCGGGGTGACATCATCAAAATGGCCGTGCACAACGCGCCAGCCTTCGTAGCCGCCCTCTTCGATGAAATCGCTTTCGCCCCACAACAGCGCGCCGCTTGACTGTGCATCAAGCGGGCTGTGGGGATCGAGACCAGCGTGGCAAAAAATGACCTCGCCGGAGATAATGGTCATTTCAAGCTCTTCTAGAAAGGCGACATGGGGGCCCATAGCCTCACGCAACTTGGTGGACAGAACGATAAGTTCCTCGCCCTCGGGGAAGGCCGCCTCTAGGGGAATTCCATAGCTGGCAATGGTTTGCAGACCGCCGTAGCGCAGCCAGTTTGAACCGCGCTCGGGGCTATCAAGAAACTTGAGCAGCGCCGCCTCATGGTTTCCCATCAAATAGCGAATTTGGCCCGGCGGCATGGCATCGCGCACGCTGATTAGGGTATTGATCACCTGCGCGGACTGATCGCCCCTGTCTATATAATCACCCAAAAACACGATCATGGGCGCGCGCGCATCGCCCGCGCGCTCAGCCACATCATTTGCGATGCGCTCTAGCATCAGCTTCAGCAAATCATCGCGCCCGTGAATATCCCCGATGGCGTAAATCCGTGCGTCATCGGCGACCTGCATTTCAGGCGCTTTAGGCTCAGAACGGGTCGCCCCGCGAAACAACCGACCCAACATCAGGCGTCACCGCTTGTGGTTTTGCGCATCAAAGTCAAATTTGCACTCTCTATAATACGGGTCGTTTTGCTGGGAAGTTGCGGGGTTTTGCGATTGCACCGTCCATTGGTTAGCCCGAACCAACCACTTTTGCCACCTTGAGCTATACCGTCACCTCTGACCGCGATCTATATCATCTGGGCTAAGATATCGTGAACATAGGAAGGCCGTGTATTCTATGCAGTTTCTTGCACCGTTATTTTGCACCGATATTTTGTAAAGTGAGCGCGATGCCGCGTTGCACAATTTTCCTTAGGGGGTATAGTTTATTGGTCATAATTATTGTCCTATAAAAGACGAAGCACCAACAGGGAATTATCCTTTGATTTATCCAGTTATACTCTGCGGCGGCTCCGGTACACGGCTCTGGCCGCTGTCTCGCAAATCTCATCCAAAGCAATTTGTTCAACTTTTGGGCGACGAAAGTCTATTTCAAGCATCGGCGCGGCGGCTGTCTGGTGAGGGGTTCGCCCCGCCTAGCGTCATCACCGGCAGCGATTTTCGCTTTGTTGTGGTTGAGCAGCTTGCTGCATTGGAAATGTCCCCCTCGAGTATTTTGATTGAGCCTGAAGCGCGTAATACGGCTGCGGCGGTTTGTGCGGCGGCGCTTGTTCTTGAGAAAAGTGCCCCGGATGAGTTGATGTTGGTCGCGCCCTCGGATCATGTGATCCCTGAGGATGAGCAGTTCCGAGCGGCGGTGCTTGGTGCGGCGCAAACTGCCAAAGATGGGCAGCTTGTGACGTTTGGTATTCGCCCTGATCGCGCGGAAACTGGCTATGGTTGGCTTGAGCTGACAACCCAGCCTGATGCCGCGTTTAGCCCGACCGCCCAGCCTTTGAAATCATTTGTTGAAAAGCCCGATACGGCCAAGGCGCAGGCGCTTTTGAGCGGCGGGATGCATCTTTGGAACGCGGGGATTTTCCTGTTCTCGGTCAAAGCGATTATCGCGGCCTTTGAGGCCCATGCCCCCAAAACGCTGGCCCAAGTGCGGGCGGCTGTTGAGGGTGCCGAGACGGATCTGAGTTTCGCCCGTTTGGCAGCCGAGCCTTGGGCGGAGCTTGAGGATATCTCGATCGATTACGCTGTCATGGAGCGTGCGGACAATCTGTCGGTTGTCCCCTATGGCGGGGCTTGGTCCGATTTGGGCGATTGGCAGGCGGTTTGGCGCGAGGCGATTCCCGATGAAGAGGGGGTTGTGGCCAGCGGTGCCTCTACGGCGATTGATTGCACCGATACGCTTTTGCAAGCCACAAGCGACGCGCAGCAACTGGTTGGGATTGGCCTAAAAGACATTGTCGCGGTGGCGATGCCCGATGCGGTGCTGGTTGCCCATAAAGACCGCGCGCAGGATGTGAAGCTGGCGGTGACCAAGCTTAAGGCCGAGGGCGTTTCGCAAGCTGTGGCTCTGCCGCGGGATTATCGCCCTTGGGGGTGGTACGAAAGCCTCGTGGTTGGGGGTCGGTTTCAGGTGAAGCGGATCGTCGTGAACCCCGGTGCGAGCTTGAGCTTGCAAAGCCATCACCACCGCGCCGAGCATTGGATCGTTGTGGAAGGCACGGCTAAGATCACCGTGGATGAAACGGTCAAGCTGGTGACGGAAAACGAGTCTGTTTACATCCCGCTTGGGGCGGTTCACCGGATGGAGAACCCGGGTATTTTGCCCATGGTGCTGATCGAAGTACAGACCGGGTCCTATCTGGGTGAAGACGATATTATCCGCTACGAAGACGTCTATTCCCGCGGCCAAGGCGCAAAAGGCTAACTGTTTTACCTATGGCTGCCCAAGCCTTGGTTTGGGCGGTCATTTTGTGAAGGCAGGGTGTCGAATTGCATTGACGCTAGACGTTTTCGTTAAAAGTACGTTTGAAATTAGCATTCCTAAAAATGTTTATAATTGGGGCAACCGCAGAAGCGAGCGGAACCAAAATGCCGTTAATGGTTAATTATCGGCCGCCTAATCGCAAAAAATCTTGCAATCCTCGTTCTGCAGGGTAGCAATGATCGTGGGTAAGGTCGGCAAAATGTATTTGCCGATTTATGGGTGGTTAATTTTTATTAACCTCATTTCGGGGGACTGTTTTAGTCCTAGACTATTGAATGGGTCCGTCATATGGCAATCATATGAGCGGCCCGATATTTTGTGGGGGGCTCTATGCCAATCATTACTTTTGATCTTACGGGCGCGGGGGCAGATGTTGCCAACCGTGATCTAACTATTGCTGGCGTGACCATGAGTGTGGGCGCGGTAGAAGTACGGGGCCCCACGGGCGCACCTTTGACTTGGAACAATTTTGGACTGAATGGATTTAGCACCGTTGAGGGCAATACCTCGATCACGCAAAACCTCGAAGGCCTTGGCGCGCGGACATCCGGCTCAACCGATGGTCCGGCGATCTCAGGCGCTAACCCGGATGAGATGCTGACGTTCTCGTTCTCTGACGACGTTTCGATCGTTTCGGTCGATCTTGCAGGGGAAGCGAACCCGTTCAACCCAACCGCCAACGACCAGCGTTACCGTTTGGTGACCGATGCTGACAATGACGGTACACTCGACACGATGTCGCGTAACCTGCGCATGAACGATGGCGACGATGTGGCCATTGGTGTTGATGGGTCGGTCTTTGGTCTTGGTGTTCAGAGCCACGTCGACAGCTACTATGTCACGTCGATCACGATTTCTATTCCAGATCGTCCGGGCGTAACCATGGCTGATGCCTTTACAGTTTCCGCTGACGATACTGCGACCCCGCTTGACGTTATTGCGAACGACGATTTCGTTACGCAGATCGTTTCAATTGATACGGATCTGGATGACGACGGCACTGCGGATCTCTTGGGTACAGTGACCTTGGCTGCAGATGGTTCTTCGGTGAGCTATGATCCAAACGGTGCCTTCGCGGATCTGCCTGTTGGCGAAACCGTGACTGAAACATTCACCTATACCGCCATTGATGAGCGGGGCGACGAAGTCACCGAGACTGTCGAAGTTGACGTTGAAGGTACGTTCGTTGAGCAACCCGTGCAGACAACCTTTGATCTAACCGGCGCTGACACGAATATCGACAGCTTTCAGATTACCCAAGACGGTCTGACCATGACCCTTGAGGCCAATCACTTTGCGCGCCAAGTTGGCCGCCCTGTTGGGTTCAACGAATCCGGTACTGGCATTTTTGCGCTTTCCGCTGACAGCGTGTCGCTGACGCGGACCGACAACGGCCTTGGTGCTTTGACCGCCGGTGAAGACGCTGAGATGTCCTTTGGTGGTGATACGCCTGACGAGATGCTGGAGTTTGGCTTTGACCAAGCGGTGCGGATTGTCTCGATTGATTTTGTCACCGAGGCCAATGCGTTTAACCCAGTCACGGGCAACCAGCGTTACCGTCTGTTCACTGATACAGATAACAATGACGAGCTGGACACCATTTCGGGCCACCGCTTTATCGGCAATGGCGACGATGTTGTGATCGATGAGACCGGCACCGTGTTTGGTGTTGGTGCGCAGCGGGTCAAAGACAGCTTTTATGTTTCTTCGATCACCGTTGAGTTCCTGACGCCTAGCGAAGCGGACGACGACACGGCCACTGTTTTGGCCACTGCTGGCGAGACGACGATCACGGTTTTGGATAACGACAGCGACATCATCGAGGTGACAGCGGTCGATCCAACTGGTCTTTTGGGCACCGTTACCGTTGCCGCTGATGGCCAGTCGGTGAGCTACGATCCGGGCATGGCTTTTGCTGATCTGCCAGTGGGTCAAACGGCCACTGAGACCTTTACCTATGACGCAACTGGCGATGATGGGGCGACCCGCACGGCCACGGTTGTGGTTACGGTCGAAGGCCAAGCAACATCTGCAAGCGCGGATGATGTGGCAACGATTGCTGGCGATGCTGGCGATACCACAATCGCTGTTTTGGACAACGACAGCCTGATCACGTCGATCACTAGCGTTGACACTGACCTCGACGACGATGGTACATCGGATGTTCTGGGTACGGTTAGCGTTGCTGCGGATGGCCAGTCGGTGGTTTACAACCCCGGCACAGCTTTCATCGACCTTGAGGTTGGTGAGACAGCAACTGAGACCTTTACCTATGACGCCACTGGCGCTGATGGTGAGACACGTACCGCGACCGTTGATGTGACCATTGACGGGGCGGCGGTTTACCAGACCATTACGCTTGATCTCACTGGCGATGAGTTCACCACTGGCCCGATTGAGTTCTGGCAGAACGGTGTGCGCTTTGTTGGTACCTCGATGCATGTGGCCGAGGCCTATGATCCGGCGAACCCAAGCGCGCCTGATTGGTTGGAGTTTGACGATGTTGGCACCGGTATCTTTGAGCTGTTCCAATATGCTGATCCAACGCAGAACAATCTGACCGCCGATGGCTTTGGTGTTCTTAACCAAGCGCCGGTTTCCGATCAGGATTCCTCGATCGATGGCTTTGGTTCGGATGAGGTTGTGATCCTCGACTTTGAACACGATGTGCGGTTCGTATCGGCTGATCTGGTTCCGACTTTGGGCAACTTTAACCCAAGCGTTGACGGCCAGACCTATCGTTTGTTCACGGACACGTCTGGTGATGGTGCCCTCGATACGGTTTCGATCAATCTGGCTAATCCAAACGATGCTGACGAAGACCTTAATCTTACCGATGACATCATTGGTTTTGGGGTTCAGCGTCCGCAGGATAGCTACCGCGTGAAATCGGTAACGGTTGAGGTCAATGAGATTTATCTGAACGAGCAGCAGCTCTTGGTGAGCGGTCAAGGCGAAGACTTGATGTCCTTCTCAACACAGGATCAAGGCGAGGCTGAAATCTCGTTTGATGAAACCGCGGTGACCTTGACGAACAATGCTTGGAAATCGGTTGCGGTTGATACAACAATCACCGCCGATACTGTGCTGTCGTTTGACTTCAAGAGCGATACCGAAGGTGAAATTCACGCGATTGGCTTTACCAATGGCGACGACTTTACCAACGATATTCGTCAGACGATTTTCCAACTCGACGGTCGTCAGACCTACGGTCGTCAAGCCTATGATGATCTCTACACAACCGGTTCTGGTGAAGAGAGCTATTCAATCGACGTGGGCAACTACTTCACCGGCGACTTTGACCGGATGGTCTTCATCATGGATGACGATGCGGGTCTTGGTGGAGATAGCGTCTTTAGCAACATTGTTGTCGAAGACCTCGTCATGCCAATCGTCATGTAACAGGCGGATCACCGGCAAGAGTTTAAGGCCCGCTGGTATCTAGCGGGCCTTTTTTATTGGCTGGGCCAAGAGCCGCACAAAGAAAAACGGCCCGCTGTTGAGACGGGCCGTTTCGTATAATTGCCTGAGGCGGTGTTTAATCGAAGAACAAAGAGCCGTCAGGTTGGAAGATGAAATCCTCCAGCGTGAACTCTGTGCCCTCTTGATCGAACACGACAATCGTATTGAACCCGTCAGTGATACGGATGTTGTCGTTGCTTCGGTTGCCCGAGATTGTCAGATCATCCAGACCAGTGATCCCGGCACCGCTGAGGTCAATCAGATCAACCCCATCCACAAAGTCGATAATCCGGTCGGTGCCCCAATTCTCGGTGAACACGAAGATATCCGAGCCGCCGCCGCCCTGGAGAATATCATTACCCACGCCGCCATCGATTACGTCATCGTTGACGTTACCAATAATCCGGTTGCTGAACTCATTGCCTGTCAGGGTAAAGCCAACGGGCAAAGGCGTCACCGGCAAGGTCGGGGCGATCCCGATTGAGGCACGGAGGATTTCGATTTCCTGACCGTCGCCGAGAGTAAAATCAACCGAGGTCAGAACGTTGTCATACCCCTCGCCCACACCCTCGATCACGGTGGTGGCGCTGTTGGTGACAAAGTAAATATCATCCCCGGCACCGCCGTGGAATTCATCCTCACCGCCACGACTGCGGAACTTATCGTCGCCATCCAGACCAAACAGGATGTCGTTGCCCCGGTTGCCGCGCAACTCGTTGTCCAATGCATTGCCTGTTAGGGTACGACCAGCGCTGATGTTGATGTGACCGTCTTCGAGATTATCCGAAAGCGTGTAATCAACGCGCACCAGCGCCAGATCATCGCCCTCATCCGCCATCTCAACGATGATATCGCCCGCATCGCGGATGATATAGGTGTCATCCCCCGCGCCGCCGACATGGCTATCATCACCCAAACCGCCGCGAAGCAAATCGTTGCCCTCGCCGCCGAACAGCGTGTCATCGCCAAAGGCCCCGCCGAGATCATCGTTGCCATCCAGACCGGACAGCAGGTTATCACCGCCGGACCCTGCGATTGTGTTGTCCAGAGCATTGCCTGTGGCGCTGGCATTGGTGCCGCCGCGCAGAGTAAAGCTCTCGACCCCCGCGCTTAGGGTGAAATCACCATCGAAGGGTGGATCGCTCTCGATCGAGATACCATCCACGGAAATCGACAGCGCGCCAACGTCACCCAAATCCGTGTCGTCGATGCTAATCGCCTGACCTGCGCTAATGCTGGCAAGCGCCTCTTCGAGGGTGGCAAAGCTTGCTAAGGCCTCATCGGCAAAGCTGTTGTCAGGGAAAATTGAAATGCCGTCCGTCTGGACAAGTTCGTTTTCAAAGACATCAAGTTTGACGTTCTGTGAGACGATTTCGACTGTCTGGCTGTAAGATTTATCGCCCAAATCGCCTTCGCTAAAGACCACGGTGTAGGTCCCGGACGGCAAATCCAACGAGTAACCGCCGGAGCCGAAGGTCGAGGTCGTGTAGGTGCCGACTTGATTATAGGCGGTGACATGAACGCCGCCTTGCCCTTCGCCTACATCGTAAAAGCGATCGCCATCCGCATCGTCGATCACGACGCCTGTCAGGAACATCAGTTGCGCATCGCCGAATTTCTGCGTGACCATGGACGAGTTGGTGAACTCAAACTCGTCTGTCGTGTAGCTGCCTGCTTTCAGCCCCATGCCAACCTCTGACATGTCCGGGTTCATGAAGCCCTGTTGGTGGCTGTCCGAGGCCCAAAGGTTCGCGTGGTGCATTTCCACACGGGTTTGGTCCATCGCAAAAAACGCGTTGGTGCTGAAAATACCGCTGAGGTTCTCGCCAATATAAGCGCCCCGGAACGTGTTGCCGCTTTCGTCAAAGATCATAAAGGCCAAAGGATAGCCTGCGTCTTCGGCACGTTCGCGCGCGGTCACACCGTCGGGGTTGTCATGGGCGAAAAAGTTGCGGTCGAGCATGTCTTGCGAGTGCAGGTCCGCGGCATTGCCGAGATAGACATTCCACGCCAAAGGTTGTTTGGCGGCGCCCGTGATATTGCTCGCGATATTGTAATCCGCCGGATCGCCGGGCGGTTGCAGCGCGAGCGCGTCGAGATTGTCCAAAATGCGGTTATGTTCTGCATCGCGGTCGTTTCGTGCCCTATTCACGAGTTCGACCAAAAATTGCTCAAGATCCGTTGGCATTGTTGTGTTCGGATCTAGAATATAGGCATCGTCCGACACCGTCGGAAAGTCATTCGGAATCATTGTATCGCCCCGTTTTCACCCAAATCATTAGATTCATTAACTAAATATACATAAAATCACTGATCGCTGACACAAAAGTACACCACCGAATTACTTTTAGCCGAAAATGGGGGATTTACAAAAAAAAACGGCCCGATGCGCATGCATGGGCCGTTAATGGGGAGGGTGAGGCCCTAAGCGATCAAAAAGAGGAAGTCCTCTTGATCGATCACTGAGCCGTCTTGATTGAGCAGCAAAATTGTATTGATCCCATCGCTCACGCGGATGTTGTCGTTGGTGAGATTGCCCGAGATGGTGATCTGCGACATATCTGAAATCTCGGCTGCAGTAAGGTCGATCAAATCGCTGCCGTCGGTGAAGTCTAGAACTTTGTCTAAGCCCCAATCCTTGCCAAAAGCAAAGATATCTGCCCCCGCATCGCCCATCAGCACATCGTTACCCCAAGACCCGTCGATCCGATCCAAACCAGAACTGCCAAAGACGCGGTTGTCCAAATCGTTGCCAGTCAATTCCAGAACCGTACCGGGCACAGAGCCATTGGTCGGGGCAACGCCGCGCAGGGTTTCGACAGCCTGACCCAGCGCGAGCGTGTAACTCACCGAGGTAAAGGCGCGGTCGATGCCTTGGTTTTGAGCCTCGAAAACCTCAATCGCGCCGTCATCAATGTAAAACGTGTCATTGCCCAAGCCGCCGTAGAATTCATCCAAACCGCCCCGGCCACGGAAACTGTCATTGCCAGCGAGCCCATCAAGCGTGTCATCGCCCTTATTGCCGCGCAGATCATTCCCAAGGGCATTGCCTATCACGTGCAGACCCGTGGTCCCTGCATTGGCGTGACCATGTTCGACGTGGTCAGGCAGGGTATAATCGACCCGCAAAAGCGCCAGATCATCGCCTTCGTCGGCGAGTTCAACGATCTTATCACCAGCGTCACGGATGATAAAAATATCATCCCCCGCGCCGCCAACATGGCTGTCATCCCCAAGGCCGCCGCGCAGAATATCATCGCCCTCACCGCCAAGCAGGGTGTCATCGCCAAAACTGCCGCCAAGATCGTCGTCGCCGGACAAGCCAATCAAGAGGTTGTCACCGTCTGAGCCCGCAATGGAATTCGCCAGTGCATTGCCCGTGGCACCCGCATTGGTGCCGCCGCGCAGGGTGAAGTGGAAAATGTCATCGCTCAGGGTGAAATCACCCTCGAACGGGGCATCGCCGCGAATGGTGGTGCCCTCGGCGGTTACGATCTGTGCGCCAACATCCCCAACCCCGCCGGGCCCTTCAATGTCGATGGCCTGACTGTCGGCGGTGTCTCCAAGCGCTGCCTCAAAAGTTTCGTGGCTTGATAAGGGCTGCGTCTCGAAGGTGTCATCGGGATAGATAGAAGCAACGAGCGCCGCATTGGTGGCACCGGGGCTGGCCTGTACCGCGCCCGAACCAATGGTGTTATGCGGGACCGGGTTGCTGATTGCCCCATCAGGGCTAAGCGCCAGCGAAACGCCATCGATGTCGAAACCAAAGCCTTGAACCGCACCAAGGATCGCATTGCCCGCGACATCAATGTCATTGGCCACACCGTCTTCGTTGCCATCGACTATTTTATTGCCGAACTGCGCGGAAATCATCTCTTTCTTGACCGGGTCTATGAAGTAAACATCGTCGCCGCTATCGGCCAGAATGCCAGCATTGGGGGATAGACCAAGCGCGATAACATGGCTGCCGGGGGTTACCGTAATTGTGCCCATAGGCCCGCCGACAAATAGGAGGAAGGAATTGCCACCTAAAATCGTCCCCTCCGGGATGGTCACCCCGAGGCCAATTTCGCCATCGGTAAAAATAAACCCGGAGACATCGATTTCCGTGTCAGCGGTATTATAGACTTCGACAAACTCGTCATGGGCGCGGGCCAGCCCGTCGCCGTTTGTGTCGAAATTCAACTGTCCATTTGGGTCGATCAAAACTTCGTTGAAGACCAAATCTGCTAGCGTCGCCATAAAAAGGTTCCCTTTTTGCGTCGGATGGCGTGACCCATCACACGGCAAAGTTACGGGAAATGTGGAAATAGTTTTTTTACGCGCCGCGAAAATAAGCGGCTATCGACAAAAAAGTATTTCAAATTGGATGGAAACTGGGGGCGCTTTGGCTGAGCTAGAGCGACCTTTGCGGTCGCCTTTGATCGCGCAGCGGCTGCTTTTTGGGCGCTTGCCGGAACGACAAAAACACCGCACCGAAAAAGATCGCATAGACTGGGATGGTGTCCGAAAGAACGCGCACGATGATTTGTGAGGCGGCGGCATTGGCGGAGGCCGCCATATGGAGCATGATCGGGAAATAGATCGCCACCGCGAAAATTGAGTTGGTCAGTACAGGCAGGAACGAGTTCGCGGTTAGGCGTAAGAGGTAGCCGAACAGGAAGGCAACGCCGAAAAACCCGACCCAGCTAAAGTTGATATAGCCTTCAGTGAAGACGCTGGGGGGGCGGCCGCTGCGTAGGACTTTGGCGCCAAAGACTTTGGATTTGATCTCTTTGCCCATAGAGACGTCGGGTTTTTGTGGCCAGATCGAGCGCGGGATCGGGGCGGTCAGCCATGCCAGATAGCTTGCGCCATATTTATAGGACATGCGCTCGGGCACACCGTCGAGGATATGGGCGGTGCCGTTAAGGGACAGGCCATTGCCCGATTGCACTAGCGCGATGAGCGGGTTGGTGAATTGAAGGTCTTCGCCCCTTTGGGCCGAGCTGCGCAGGCCGGTCATGGCGGAAAAGGCCATGAGCGCGATCAGGACAAAGGTTATGGTAAGGCGGATCGAGATTTTGCGGTAGAGCGAATAGACCAAGACCAGCCCCAAGAAGGCGTAGATCAC
>CAYLLD010000044.1:0-18894 GCA_964384315.1 uncultured Rhodobacterales bacterium
ATCCAAAGCTGCACCGCGCCAGATCGGCTGGCCTTGCAGGGGATGAAACCGGGCGCTGCGCGCAACGCGCTTGATTGTGCCTTTTGGGACCTTGAGGCCAAACGCGCGGGCCGTCCTGCATGGGCGCTGGCCGGATTGCCCGCGCCTGCCCCTGAAATCACCGCCTATACCCTGAGCATCGACACGCCCGATGCCATGCAAAAGGCCGCTGCCAAGAACGCTCATCGGCCTTTGCTGAAAACCAAGCTGGGCGGCGGCGATGACATCGCGCGCATTGAGGCGGTGCGCCAAGGTGCCCCCGATGCCCGCATCATCGTGGATGCCAACGAAGGCTGGGACGCCGCCACCTATCAAGCCCTCGCGCCGGTGCTGTTGCGCCTTGGGGTCGAGATGGTCGAGCAGCCTTTTCCCGCTGGCGATGACGAGATGCTGCGCGATCTGACCCGCGTTTTGCCCGTCTGCGCCGATGAAAGCTGCCACGATAGCGCCTCGCTGGACGCGCTTATGGGCAAATACGATCTGGTCAACATCAAGCTGGATAAAACCGGCGGGCTGACCGAGGCGCTTGCGCTTAAAGCCGCCGCGATTAAGGCTGGGTTCGGCGTTATGGTCGGCTGTATGGTCGGCTCGTCGCTGGCCATGGCCCCCGCGACCCTCGTGGCGCAAGGGGCGGGTTTCACCGATCTTGATGGTCCGCTTTTGATGGCCCGCGACCGCGATCACGGTCTGACGTTTGACGAATTTGGCGTGCACCCGCCCACGCCGCAACTTTGGGGATAACCAATGAGCCGCACCGTATATGTTAATGGCAGCTACCTGCCCGAAGAAGAGGCGCAGGTCTCTGTGTTCGACCGAGGCTTTCTCTTTGCCGATGGGGTCTATGAGGTCACCTCGGTTCTTGAGGGCAAGCTGATCGATTTTCCGGGCCATGTGGCGCGGCTGGCCCGCTCGCTGGGTGAATTGGGCATGGAGGTGCCCTTTAAGGACGGTGAGCTTCTGGCCATTCACCGCGAATTGGTCGCCCGCAATAGCCTCGACGAAGGGTTGATTTATCTGCAGGTCACCCGCGGCGCGGCGGATCGGGATTTTGTCTATCCGGCGGCGGACACGCCCCAAACGGTCGTGCTTTTCACCCAAGCCAAACCCTTGGCCGAGACCAAGGCGGATCAAAACGGCATTAAGGTGATTTCTGTCGATGATATCCGCTGGGGGCGGCGCGATATTAAGACTGTGCAGCTGCTGGCGCCCTCGATGTGCAAGATGATGGCTAAGGCGGCGGGCAAGGATGATGCTTGGATGGTTGAGGATGGGTTTGTGACCGAGGGGACCTCGAACAACGCCTATATCGTCACGGCGGATGGCACTTTGGTGACGCGCCACCTGTCGAATTCCATCCTGCCCGGGATCACCCGCGCGGCGGTGCTGGAACTGGCGGCCTCGGCGCAGATCAAGATCGAAGAGCGGCCCTTTACTATCGAAGAGGCCCAAGCCGCCAGCGAGGCCTTTATCACCGCCGCCTCGACCTTTGTCTGCCCCGTGATCGAGATCGACGGGCAGCCCATCGGCAGCGGCGCCCCCGGCCCAATCGCGCGGCAATTGCGCGAGATTTACATCGCCCAGAGCCGTAAGGCGGCCATGTGAAACTAAATGAGTTTGCCTTCTGATTACGAGTGGCGGCAGCGCAACCGCGCGAATTGGGACGAGCGTGTGGATATTCACCTCGCCGCCCCCTCTTACGATCTGACGCCTCTCAAAGAGGGCCGCGCGAGGCTTCACCCCATCGAAGAGGCGCTTTTGCCCGATTTGACCGCCAAGCGGGTGATCCACCTGCAATGCCACTTTGGCCGCGATACCTTCACGCTGGCCCAAAAGGGCGCGGCGCAGGTGGTTGGCGTGGATTTTTCGCCCAAGGCGATTGCGGCGGCAAAGGCGCTTGCGCCTGAGTTGGGGCTTGAGACGCAGACACGCTTTGTACTGAGCGATATTTACGACGCGCCACAGGCGGTTGCTAAGCCTGCCGCCTTCGATCTGGCCTTTGCCTCTTGGGGCACCATCGGCTGGCTGCCGGATATTAAAGGCTGGGCAAAGGTCGTCGCGCAGTTTCTCAAACCGGGCGGCTCTTTCTATTTTTTCGAAGGCCATCCGCTGGCCTCGGTCTTTGACGATGAGACGCCCTTTGCCCCCGGCATCCCCGGTTGGTTCGTGCCTTACCATCAGACCGAGGCGCTGGTGGAGGATTGGGATCGCGATTACGCGGACCCTGAGGCGCGGCTCAAGAACACGCGCACCCATGAGTGGATGCATCCCACCAGCGCGGTGATTGCGGCGTTGATGGGGGCGGGGTTAGAGCTGCGGCATTTTTCCGAGCATGACGAGGTGCCGTGGCGCATGTTTGAGATGCTCGAAGAGGCGCCGGGGGGCATGTACCGCTGGCCCGACAAGCCTTGGTTGCCGCTGAGCTATGCATTGGTGATGCAAAAGCCGCTTTAAGTTCGTCGCTTAAGATTTAGTCGCCTAAGATTTAGTCATCTAAGTTTACTGGCCCAAAAGCGCGCGGGCCAAACGCGCCGCCGCCGCATCGGGGCGCAGCTCGCCGTTTTGCACCGCCTTGCGCATGGCCTCGATTTCACCAATCGTGTGTGGCTGAGATTTCAGCGCGCTCAATAGCTGCCCATCCAGCGCCCGCTCAAAGGCCGTTAGCGCCTGCGACCGCCGCCGCGCGGCAATCACTCCTTGCGCGCGCCGCCAGTCCAAAAGCGCGCCCATGGCCGCCCATGTCTCTTCGAGCCCAACCCCCTCAAGCGCCGAAATCGTCAGCGCCTTGGGAAAGCCCTCAGGGGTATGGGCGGGCCGCCGCAAAAGCCGCAGCGCGCCTGCATAATCTGCCGCCGTGCGCGTGGCCAATTGCTTGGTCGCGCCGTCGGCCTTGTTCACCAGCACCAAATCCGCCAGCTCCATGATCCCGCGCTTGACCCCCTGCAACTCATCCCCGCCACCGGGGGCGAGCAAAAGCGCGAAAATATCCGTCAGCTCCGCCACCGTGGTCTCGGACTGGCCGACCCCCACGGTTTCCACCAGAATGACGTCAAAGCCCGCCCCTTCGCATAGCTCAATCACCGAGGCGGTCTTGGCCGCCACACCGCCGAGCATATTGCTCGAGGGGGAGGGGCGCACAAAGGCCTCTTTGCGCCGCGACAAATCAGGCATTCGCGTCTTGTCACCCAAAATCGCCCCGCCGGTGCGCTGGGACGATGGATCAACCGCTAGCACCGCAACCCTGAGACCCTGATCGCATAAAAACAGACCAAAGCTCTCGATGAAAGTCGACTTGCCCACACCCGGCGTGCCGGTCAGGCCAATACGTAGGCTGGGCGGCGCATCGCCTCTGGCCGCCGCCAGCCCGAGGATCAACTCATCGGCGGCCCGCGCGTGATCCGCGCGCGTGCTTTCCACCAAAGTGATCGCCCGCGCAAAGGCCCGCCGATCCCCCGCAGTGATCGCGGCCACATCTTCGTGAGTTTTCGCAGATACCAATTTGACGCACCGTTTTGTCCTAGCTATTAGTGGCTATAGATGAATGTTTTTTCGACGCGCAAGAGCGATTGCGGCGCGTAAAAGCAGATGCGAGGCGGGACAGCATGACGGCAACACGGAATGCAGGGGGTTTCTGCAGCTTTTTGGCTGCGGCGGGTCTGGCGCTTTTAGCAGCAGTTTTACCCAGTAAAGCAGGGGCCGAAGCGCTCTCTTACGACGTTTTCATTCGCGGGTTCCGTGTGGGCGAGGTAAAATTCGAAAGCCGCAACGAGGGCGACGTCTATAAAGTCCAAGGCGTCATGGGCTCGCGCGGATTTTTCGGCGGCTTTATCGCCACGCGCTATTCAGGCGCGGTCATTGGCGACATGGTGGGCGGTCAGCACCGGCCTCGCGTGTTTCGCGGCAAATTCGACCAGCGCCGCCAGTTCGCGCAGGTGGATATCACTTACGAGGGCAATGGTCCCAAAAGCGTCGTGCGCACACCTGCGCGCCAAGCCGAGGCTTTTGACGTTGATCCAGTGTCTCTGTCCAACGTGCTAGACCCGATCACCGCGACATGGGTGCTTTTGGGTGATGTGAAAACGCGCGATCTTTGTTCGCATAATTTCCGTGTCTTTGATGGCAGCCGCGTCTCTGGCGTACGTTTGGCCGCTGATAAGGTTGCAAAAGATGTCGCGACCAACGAGGCGGCCGAAGCCGAAGAGACCGCGCAGGTCGTGACCTGTTTGGGGAATTACACGCGGATTGCCGGGTTCACGCCAGCGCAACTCTCCGAGCGGACGGTATACCCGTTCCGTCTGCAATATTCGAAAATTCGTGATGAAACATGGCGCGTGTCCCGGTTTGCGGCGACCACCCCATGGGGCACGACCCAAGCGGTGCGCCGCAACTAGGCGCACGCGGTCCCGATGACCCGCATTGCGCTACCGATTGATGCGGTTCTGCCGCAGATCACTGACGCCTTGGCGCGCCATCCCAATCTTGTGATCCAAGCCGCCCCCGGTGCGGGTAAAACCACCCGCGTGCCCGTGTTTCTCGATGATGCGCTGGGCCATGACCGCAAGGGTGGGCGCATTCTCATGCTAGAGCCGCGCCGGGTTGCCGCGCGCAGTTCGGCGGTGCGCATGGCCCAAGAGCGCGGTGAGGCGGTGGGGGGCTCGGTTGGCTATGCCATGCGCGGCGAGCGCAAAGTCAGCGCTGCCACCCGCATCGAAGTGGTCACCGAGGGCATTTTGACCCGCATGCTGCAAAGCGATCCCGAATTGGCGGATGTGGCCTGCGTGATCTTTGACGAGTTTCACGAGCGCTCGCTGCCTGCCGATTTGGGGCTGGCCCTGACCCTTGACGTGCAAAGCGCCTTGCGCCCCGATCTGCAAATCATCGTGATGTCTGCAACTTTGGATACGCAGGCGGTTGCGCAGCTCTTGGGTGATGCAACCGTGGTCACTGCCCCGGGCCGTGCCTTTGACGTCGAGACCCGTTGGGCGGATAAACCGTGGCGCGGTGGTCCGACTGCGCGTGGCCCCAAACACGGGCGAGGGCCGCGTTTTGAAGACGCCGCCGCCGATCTGATCATCCAAGCGGTTACCCAAAACGAGGGCGGGGCTTTGGCCTTTTTGCCCGGCGCAGGCGAGATCATCCGCGTCGAGAAAATTCTGCAAAAGCGCTTGGCCTCCACCAAAACTGCCACCAAAACCCCGATTGATGTTGTCCCGCTTTACGGCGCGCTGCCTTTCAAGGCGCAATTGGCCGCGCTCAAACCGCCCGAAGCTGGCCAGCGCAAACTCGTCCTCGCGACCTCAATTGCCGAAACCTCGCTGACCATCCCCGATGTGCGCATCGTGATTGATTGCGGGTTGGCGCGGCGGCTGCGCTTTGACGCTGGCTCAGGCATGACCCGGCTGCAAACCGAGAAAGTCACCAAAGCCGAGGCCACTCAGCGCCAAGGCCGAGCGGGCCGTGTTGCGCCGGGGGTCTGCTATCGCATGTGGACCAAGGGTGAAGAGGGCGGTTTGGCCGCCTTTCCTCCCGTGGCGATGGAGGATGACGATCTGATGGGCCTCGCGCTGGAGCTGGCGCAATGGGGCGTCACTGATCCGGGCACATTGGCGTTTTTGACCCCGCCACCTGCGGTAACGCTGGCCACAGCGCGCGACCTGCTGATAAGTTTCGGTGCCCTAGATGAGCGCTTCGGCATCACCGCCCATGGCACGCGCTTGGGCAAGCTGCCGTTTCACCCCCGTCTTGCGCAAATCGCCGAGCGCGGCAAAGCGCTAGGCTGTGCCACCCGTGCGCTGGAAATTGCCGCCCTGATTGAGGCCCGCGACGTGGGGCTGCGCGGCGAGCGCGACTTGGCGCGGCGCTTGGCGATGTTTCGAAGAACTGGGCCAAAGGCGTTCAAAGACCTCAAAGCGCGCTTGAAACCGGCCCCCGACAAGCAAGACATAAGCCCCGGTGTGGTGCTGGCCACAGGCTTTCCCGACCGGATCGCGCGGCGGCGTGCGGGGGATGAGGCGCGATATCTGATGGCCGGGGGCAAGGGCGCGATCCTTGAGAAAAGCGATCCCTTGGCCGCTTCGGGGTGGCTGGCGATCGGCGAGCTTGACGGCAACCCGCGCGAGGCGGCGGTGCGTCTGGCCGCGCCCTTGAGTTTGGGCGAAATCCATGACGCCTTTGCGGATGCGCTTGTGACGCAGACGGTATGTTTGTGGGATAAACGCGAAAAACGGGTGATTGCCGAGCGCCAAGAACGGTTTGGTGCGATTGTTCTGAGTGCGGCACCAATGCGCGATGCCCCTGACGAGGCATTGCGCGGGGCTATGTGCAACGGAGTGGCGATGATGGGGCTCGCCGCGCTGCCATGGGGCAAAGCAAGCCGCGACTTTCAAGCCCGTGCGATTTGGGCGCAGCGCGAGGGCGGTCTCGATTTGCCTGATTTTTCAGATGAGGCGCTCATGGCTAGTCTGCAAGACTGGCTCGCGCCCCATCTGGGCGGCATGATGCGGGCCGAAGACCTGACGCGGCTGGCGCTTTTGGACATCCTGCGCGCCCGGCTCGATTGGCCTGCACAAAATACCCTGGATGAGGTCGCGCCGCCCAGTTTTAGCGCGCCAACGGGGCGCAACGTGACGATCCTATACGACGGCGCGCAGCCGCGTATCGAGATCAGGCTCCAAGAGATGTTCGGGGTCACGGCCCATCCCGTGCTTGGGCACACCCGCGTCCCTCTGACTGTCGATTTGCTCTCGCCTGCCAAGCGGCTCTTGCAGCGCACGGCGGATCTGCCGGGGTTTTGGCGCAGCTCTTATAAAGACGTGCGAAAGGACATGCGCGCCCGCTATCCCAAGCACCCTTGGCCCGAGGACCCGGCGGCAGCCAACCCAACCACCCGCGCCAAACCGCGCGGCAAATAGGACAAGTTTGCGCTATTATTTTGCGGTTGTGGCGAGGCTTTGGCGGGCCTGTTAGCAAATTCAAAGTGATTTTCTGAGATTGAATACGGGAGCCTTTTGGCACCCAAATTCAGGACGATAAGATATGCACGGCACCTTCCCTCCGCCCAAGCCAGAGCCCAGCTTTCGCGAAAGTGTTGACTTGATGTTTAACCGCGCGGCCTCGCTTTTGGATTTGCCAAAAGGACTGGTCGAAAAAATCCGCGTCTGCAACTCGACCTATAAAGTGCAATTCGGTGTCCGCCTGCGCGGTGAAATGCACACCTTTGTCGGCTACCGCTCGGTGCACTCCGAACATATGGAGCCGGTTAAGGGCGGCATCCGCTACGCCATGGCCGTTGATCAAAACGAGGTTGAGGCGCTTGCGGCATTGATGACCTATAAATGTGCCTTGGTGATGGCCCCTTTCGGTGGCTCCAAAGGCGGTCTGGTGATCGATCCACGGGCATGGAATGACGAAGAACTCGAGGCGATCACGCGGCGCTTTGCCTATGAGCTAATCAAACGCGATCTAATCTGTCCCTCGCAAAACGTACCGGCCCCCGACATGGGCACCGGCGAGCGCGAGATGGCTTGGATTGCTGACCAATATCAGCGCATCAACACCACCGATATCAACGGCAAGGCTTGCGTCACTGGCAAACCGCTCAATGCAGGCGGCATTAAAGGCCGCGTCGAGGCAACCGGGCGCGGCGTTCAATATGCGCTGCAAGCATTTTTCCGGCATCCTGAAGACGTGGCAAAGGCTGGCATGTCAGGCACACTCGACGGTAAACGGGTGATCGTTCAGGGTCTTGGCAATGTGGGCTATCATGCAGCGAAATTCCTATCTCAGGAAGACGGCTGTAAAGTCACCCATGTGCTTGAGCGTGACGGCGTTGTGGGCAACCCAAGTGGTTTGGATATTGACGAGCTAAAAGCGCATATCAATGCAACCGGTGGCGTGCTTGGCTTCAAAGGCGCAACTTTCGAGGATGCCGAAAGCACAGGCGCCTTTGAGGAAGACTGCGATATTCTCGTGCCTGCGGCACTAGAGGGTGTGATCCACCGCGAAAACGCCCCACGGATCAAAGCCCCTCTGATTATTGAGGCTGCCAACGGGCCGGTGACCGCAAGCGCGGACGAAATTTTGCGCAAAAAAGGCACGGTGATTATCCCTGACATGTACGCCAACGCTGGCGGCGTTACCGTAAGCTATTTTGAGTGGGTTAAAAATCTAAGCCACATTCGCTTTGGCCGCATGCAGCGCCGTGCGGAAGAGGCTCAAAACCGTCTTCTCATCCAAGAGCTCGAGGCCAATGGTCAGACCCTCTCGAACAACTTTAAAGCGCGCTATCTCGAAGGCGCGGGCGAGTTAGAGCTTGTTCGATCTGGTCTCGATGACACCATGCGAGAGAGCTATTCTGTGATGCGCGAGGTATGGCACAGCCGCGATGACGTCGAAGATCTTCGCGTTGCGGCCTATCTGGTTGCCATCGACCGTGTCGCGGACAGCTATCGTGCCAAAGGCTTGTAAAGCCTCAGGCTGATCAGTCCTCTTTAATTAGGACGGACAAAATATCAGCCATAGCTTTTGCCGAGCCGGGTGGGGTCGCGCCCCCAATACCAATGCGCCGCCCCATCCGCCACCACAGCCCCGGCACCCATGCACGCTGAGCCGGGGCCTTAAGATGAACCAAAAAGCCATGCGATGGTTTGAAAATCGTAAAGCCACGATCGACGTCGCGAATATCGGCGCATAAGGCAATCACGCGGCCCTCGTTGTCCTTTAACCCTTCCGAGGTCAGAACAACGGCTTGTTGTCCACTGTGCCAAATCATTTTGGCCATAATGCCAGCGCCAAAAGCAATCAAAATAAAAAACGCACGTATCAGCAGGCTGAGTTCCGGCATCGTGGACGCGATAACAATCAAGACCAGAGCCAGACCGGCGGTTGCGATCATCCCGAGCCAAACCCGGATGGTGCTCGGCGCTAAATGCGCAAGTTCCTCGACAGGATCGCGGCTCATTTAGGTGCCTTTCGCAGGGCATTCACATGCCGATAAACACCCTCGGGCAGATCAAGCGCGGCAGCAAGTTCATTTAGCTGGCGCAATGAAAAGGTCACAACGGCCGTTTGGTCTTGCCTGGCGTCAAACTGCTCAACGGTCACGCAATCCTCAAAAGCTGTGACCACCACATCTTCCTTAAGCCGCGTGGCCTCTTCATCAACAAGCGTCACCACAGTCGCGTCAAAGGTATGTTCAATAGTAAACATGTTCGATCAAACTCGCCTCTTGGGTCGGTTTATGGAATTCTCGTCGCACCTTGGACCGCGCCTATGAGCAAATATCAATAGGCAGTCTGCCAAAATTCACCCATTTGGGTGAAGAAGCACCCGTCTTCTTGGCCTAACATCAACTCAACCGCGCCGCATTGGGGGCGGCGCTTTGCGAGCAAGACATTTCAGCTAGATATTTGCACAGAAAAAAGGCGCTGGCCCTAGTGGCTGGCGCCTTATTTTCTCAAATTCCAGTTTTGGTAGGCCGGTTAGCCCTATTTGCCATCATCAACGATTTTTCCCCAAAGATCGTAGTCCGACGCCTCATCAACCATCACATCAACCAAGTCACCGGGCTGCAAAGCTGCGAAGCCTTGGTCGATGAACAAATTTCCATCGATTTGCGGGGCGTCAGATTTTGTCCGACACGTGGCTCCATCCTCATCAATCTCATCGACAATCACCTGCATCTGCGTGCCCACGCGTTTCGCCAGTTTTGCCTCGGATATTGCCTGTGCCTTTTGCATAAACCGCTCCCAACGCTCGGCTTTAACCTCATCCGCCACATGATCCGGCATCTCATTTGCCGCAGCGCCGGCCACATCTTCGTATTGAAAACAGCCGACCCGGTCGAGTTGCGCTTCGTCAAGCCAATCCAGCAAGGTCTGAAACTCGGCCTCGGTTTCGCCCGGATAGCCAACAATGAACGTCGAACGCAAAGCAATCTCGGGGCAAATTGCGCGCCACTCGGCAATTCGGTCTAGGGTTTTTTCCGCCGCCGCCGGACGGGCCATCCGCCGCAGCGTATCCGGGTGCGCGTGTTGAAAGGGAATATCCAAATAAGGCAAAACCAGCCCATCCGCCATCAGCGGAATAAGGTCGCGCACATGGGGGTAGGGGTAAATATAGTGCAGCCGCACCCAAGCACCCAAACTGCCAAGATCCCGCGCCAGATCGGTGATATGCGCCCTATGATCGTTGGTGGTCGCGTGTTTGATATCAGTGCCGTAAGCGGATGTGTCCTGAGAGATCACTAATAGCTCTTTGCACCCGTTCTCCACCAATTTTTCAGCCTCACGCATCACCGCATGAGCCGGTCGAGAGGCCAATTTGCCGCGCATATCTGGGATAATGCAAAAGCGGCACTTGTGATTGCACCCTTCGGAAATCTTCAAATAACTATAGTGGCGCGGGGTCAGCTTCACGCCGCTAGCAGGCATCAGATCAATAAATGGATCGGGGGCGGGGGGTACAGCGGCGTGGATCGCGTCGATCACCGCTTCATATTGTTGCGGCCCCGTGATCGCGAGCACGCTTGGGTGGGTGCCCTCGATGTAATCCGGCTCTGCGCCCAAACAGCCCGTCACGATCACCCGCCCGTTGGCGTTTAGTGCCTCGCCAATGGCCTCAAGGCTCTCGGCTTTCGCGCTATCAAGAAAGCCGCACGTGTTAACGATCACCGCCTCCGCGCCTTCGTAATCAGGCGAGATTGCATAGCCTTCGGCGCGCAGCCGGGTCAAAATGCGCTCGCTATCCACCAAAGCTTTGGGACAGCCAAGCGAGACCATGCCGATGCGCGGCTGGCCCGCACGCGGCGTTTCGATATGCGCCGCTTTGGGTGCAATATCAGGGCGAAGGTTGGGAGGGTTTTGGCTCATAGAGGCGCTCTTAGCAGTGATGTTTGGTTTGTGAAACAAAGTTCACCCTTGCGTTAGGGCGCTAGACGCGGCGCTCGGCGCATCCCAAGTCAGTACCACAACAGGAGAAATAGGAGAATGCGAATGCCAAACCGTCGAGACATTTTGACATTGATTGCAGGCGTATCCGCGATCACCCTTGTTGCCCCGCTTGCCCATGCCAAGGAGAAATGGTTCGTCGACGGCGGCTATGCCATTCGCGGCTATGACCCGGTGGCCTATTTCACTCTTGGGGCTCCAACCGAAGGTGTAGATGAATTTGTCAGCGGCTATGATGGCGCGACGTTTCGGTTTGCTTCTGCCCAGAACAAGGCGCTGTTTGACGCGGATCCGGCAAAATATGCGCCGCAATATGGCGGATACTGCGCCTATGCGGTCTCGAAAGGTGCGACGGCCACAACCCAACCCGACGCTTGGACCGTTTATGAGGGCAAACTTTACCTGAATTTCAATACTACGGTGCGCGAGATTTGGTCGGAGGATATCCCCGGAAATATCGCCAAAGCCAACGCAAACTGGCCAGGGGTTTTGGCGGATTAGAGCGGGGTATTGCTCTTGGTAACCGAATCTTCACGATTTGATTACAGTCTCTTAACTCGTCAGGGAATGAGCCTACATGCCCTGACATCGGTGCGAAGTGGAACCTCGCACCGCCTCACTGTCCCTCGTTCCGACTTAGCGCCCGGGTTTGCCTCGGGCGTTTTTTTTGGCAAAACGAGCTCACAATCAAATCAGTGAGGTGTCATGGACCAGCCCGCTTACAGTGATGAACATCTCAAACAAGTTTTGCGATCAAGTAAATCCATAGTGATTGTGGGCATCAGCCCCAAGCCTGAGCGGCCCTCTTGGCAGGTCGGTCAGTTCTTGCATGACCAAGGCTATAAGGTGATCCCGGTGAACCCCGGTCTGGATGGGCGGCCGCTTTTCGGACAGACATCCTATGCCTCTTTGGCGGATGTCGCGCGGGGAGAGGGCCAAGTTGATATGGTCGATGTGTTCCGGCGCGCTGATGCTGTCACGCCGATTGTCCAAGAGGCTTTAGAGCAGCTATCGGATCTGGGGCTCAAAACCATTTGGATGCAACTTGGTGTGGTTAATCACGAAGCGGCCAAACTTGCGACGGATGCGGGGTTGAGCGTGATTATGGACCGCTGTCCTAAAATCGAACATCGGCGGCTTTTGACAACGTAAGCGCCCAACTGGCTTTCGAAATTTAAAAGCAAATCCAAACGCAACGGTCCCGATCGCGGCTGTCCCCCCGCGACCGGGATACTTGGTTGCGTTCCAAGTTTTGCCCCGCCCCTCTTGTTAAGATGTTTCCCATTATCGCTCATTCCCAACATCTTGGTGTTCATACTAAATATTGTAGGTTAACAAATTGTTAACGCGAAATATCGATGTGCCATGAGCCGAGCTGAGCGGCACGCCATTCCGTTTTTCTGTCCCTATAACGATCAAAATTCTGCAACTGGGTGCTCTCTTGGCCAATTGTTCTCCTTTAGCAGGCAAGCGGCGCCTGTGCCTTGTGGCGCAAAGAATTTAGCGTATGTATCGGGGTTTATTGCACCATTGAGGGAGTTTACCCATGACTGAAGAGAGCCTGAAACGCGGCTTTGACACATTGCAAATTCACGCGGGCGCGCAACCCGATCCGGCAACTGGCGCGCGGCAAACACCAATTTACCAATCCACAGGCTACGTGTTTCGCGATGCCGACCACGCGGCAGCGCTGTTTAACCTACAAGAAGTTGGCTATATTTATTCGCGTCTAACCAACCCCACGGTTGCGGTTTTGCAAGAGCGGATCACCACCCTTGAAGGTGGCACGGGCGGTGTTTGCTGTTCCTCTGGTCACGCCGCACAGATCATGGCGCTGTTCCCTTTGATGGGCCCGGGCAAAAATCTCGTGGCCTCTACCCGCCTTTATGGCGGCACGGTCACCCAGTTTTCCCACACAATTTCTCGCTTCGGCTGGAGCGTGACTTTTGTTGATTTCGACGATCAAGACGCGGTCAAAGCGGCCATTGACGAAAACACGCGGGCGGTCTTTTGCGAGAGCATTTCGAACCCCGGCGGCTATGTCACTGATCTGCCTGCGATTGCGAAAATCGCCGAAGCCGCGCAGATCCCGCTGATCGTCGATAACACGACCGCCACCCCTTATCTGTGCCGCCCAATCGAACACGGCGCAACGCTGGTGGTTCATTCTACAACCAAGTTTCTGACTGGCAACGGTACGGTAACTGGTGGTTGTGTCGTGGACAGCGGTACATTTGACTGGAGTGCGACCGACAAGTTCCCGTCGCTTTCGGCGCCCGAGCCCGCCTATCACGGGCTGAAGTTCCACGAGACCTTTGGCGGCATGGCCTTCACCTTTCATGGCATTGCCATCGGTTTGCGTGATTTGGGCATGACCATGAACCCGCAAGCGGCGCATTACACGCTAATGGGCACCGAGACGCTTAGCCTGCGCATGGATCGCCACGTTAAGAACGCGCAAACCGTTGCGGCTTGGCTGGAAGCTGATCCGCGCATCGAAGCGGTGACCTATGCAGGTCTGCCAAGTTCGCCCTATTTCGACCGGGCGCAGGCGCTTTATCCAAAGGGTGCAGGCTCGTTGTTCACCTTTGCGGTGAAAGGCGGCTATGAAGCCTGTGTGAAGATCGTCGATACCGTGGAAATTTTCAGCCATGTCGCCAATCTTGGTGACACCCGTTCGCTGATCATTCACTCTGCATCGACCACCCATCGGCAACTGACCCCTGAACAGCAAGAGGCTGCAGGTGCAGGGGCGAGCGTGCTGCGTTTGTCGATTGGTCTAGAGGACAGCGATGATTTGATCGCTGATCTGGATCGCGCCCTGACAACGGCTGTTGGATCGGCCTAAACACGACTTAGCGCTTGCCGATGGTTTAGTCGGCAAGCGCAACCACCACAATGACCGCCGCGCGCAGATCAATCGCGCCCTCGGCAATGGCCACTGGCATGGCAGAGCGCGCCTCCATCATGACCATATCGCCCATGGGCGCGCGCGGCGCGCTTGCACCGCTTTCGGAAATTGAGATGACCGCCCCCAGCGTCAAACCTGCCGCAGCGGCATAGCCTTGCGCCCGGCTAAGCGCATCAACAACCGCCGCTTGCCGCGCGGCCTCCATCAAAGCCGCGCGATTGCTTAGGCCAAAAGAAATGCTGTCGATGCGGTTCGCCCCGGCCCGCGTGGCCACGTCAATCAAAGCGCCAAGCCCGTCGATATCCCGAACAGTGACCGCAATCCCGTTGCTGGCCTGATAGCCAGTGATCGTTTGCGAATTGTTCTGCCGCTCCCAAATCGGCTGAAGCGACAATCGCGTGGTGCGCATATCGTCACTAGCAACACCCTCAGCCTTGAGGATTTCAAAAACCGAAGTCATCGCAAGGCTATTTGCCTCAAGCGCCTCATGGGCAAGCCGCGCCTTGGTCTGCACCCCAAGCGATAGCTGCGCTTGATCTGGCGTATGGCTGGTTTGCCCAACGCCATTGACCGTGATGAACCGTGGCAAGTCTTGCGCCGCTATCGCACCGCCGTTCAGGACAAAAATCAAGATAAGCGCGAAAATTCGCATGTAAGTCGTCTCCACTGTTTGCGGCGCTGATGGCCGCGGTAATTTTTAAACTATGAGGTAAAAACGTGCAAAAGATATTGCGCGGGGTAGATGCGGTGCAACAAAAGCGCGCGTAAGCCTTTTGAATTGGCGAGAAACAAACAGATATTGTCGCCCAAAAACCGAAGTTACAAAACCTGATGGGCACCATATTTGGTGTTTTGCTCTTGGCCCTGCCCACGGTGACCGCTATACCAACGGCGCAGCTTTGCCGGTCAAGACGCTCGACGAGATTGGCGCGCTAGCGCGCAACGCGGGCTTTCAGGACGCAAATTTGACGTCAGAGAATAACATTGATGGGTTTGAGGATCAGCCGAAGGGCCGGGTCCGGGCAAAGGCATGGGCTCGCAAATGGGTTGGCCGGGCGCGACAGATTGCTGTCACGGGTCTCGCTGTTGCGCCGCTTTTTTGTGCCGCAAGCCCTCAGCAGTATCCTGTGCAGACCAATGAAAGCGATCTGCGGCTGTCGAATATTCAGTTTCTCGCGGCCAAGCCGGATTTGGCGCGCGCGCAAGCTGTCTATGGTCCAAGTGAGGCGCAGCTTTTTTCGGCTAATTTGACCGTCACCCGTGTGATCGGCCGCCCCAAGCCGCGCCCTGACTATGCTGCGCGCCAGCAAAGTCTGGCAATTGAACAGGCCATTCAGGAAGTTATTGAAACAGATGCCGAAGAGGCGCGCGCTTTGCAAGAGGCTGCGGCGGCGCAAGAAGCTGCTGCTGCCCAAGAAGAGCCCGTCGCGTCGCAGCTAGATGAGGCATCTACCACCCAGACCGTGATGCCGATCCCGGCGATGCCCAACAACCTAAATCCGCCGCGTCTGCGCGAAGCCGGGCCAAGCCTTTCATCGGTGACGGCCGCGATAAATTCAAAGCGTACTGCGCAGCCTGAAATTCCTGTGGCGGCGGGGTTTGTGCGCCCCGTAGATATGCGGGGCACCCGGCTTTCGCAGCCGCTGCGCCTCAAAGAGATCGTGGTGCGCGAAGCTGATATCATCGCCTCGCTCGAAGAGGCGGGGCGTTTGCGCCGGGCCGCCGCTGCGCGTCAGGCGATTTTCTTTGCGGATGATCCCGGCGCTGTTGTCCGGCCCCCAAAACTGCGCGACGTGCGGTTGGTTTCTAGTCTGTCTTTGGGTCTAGTCCAATTTCGCGTTGTGGGTCTGCGCAGCCAGTTGACGCAGCCGGGCCGTTTGGTCTTGCGCAAGCCGTTTAATCTGCGTGCCGGGGGACGTCCGGGACCGCAAAAGGCCTCTACGCGCAATCTGATCCAGATGGGCGATTTGTCGCGCCGACACCTTGCGCAAGAGCAGGAGGCGCAGATCCGGGTTGCGGCTTTAAGCCGGGAGCTGTCCGATAGGCGTGTGCGCCGGGGACCAACCCCCCAGATGAGCAGCCCGACAGGCGAAGCTGGGCCAGATTTTGCGGAATTCACGACGACAACCTTGCCGCAGTCTAGCCCGTTAATTGAGCCCGGCTCTGCGAGCATGCCCAAACCTGATGCCGCGCCACTTGCGGGTAATATTTTGCCAGAGCGCCCGACCCAAACGCGTGTGGCCGCCCTGCCAGTTCCGCTTGAGGACGCATCACCTGCCCCCTCTGTGACACCGCAAGCCGCGCCGGATGCACCAGCGGTGCCGCAGCTTGGCCCGAAGCCGCAGAGTAACGCTGATGCTGGGACGGTTGAGGCGGCAATTGCGCCTCCTGCACCTCAAGAGCCAAAAGAAGAGGCGGCGGAACAAGACGTCAAACCCAAAGCCGAGCAACCCAAAGCCGAGCCCGTTCGCAAGCCTGTGGCGATGAGCCCGCCCCAAGCGCGTCCCAAGCCGCCTGTTGTTGCGGCCCCGCCTGCGCCCCAAATTGCCGAAAAACCCGTTGACTTACCTGTTGACGGACCCGTTGACGGACGTGTCGATGAAGGCGGCGCAGTGGCAACAGCATTGGCGCCCAAGATGCGCCCAGAGGGATTTGCGGCTAAGGCGGCGGCGATCGTGAAAAAGCGTGAAACCGCTGCGGCGCGCGTTGCCACAACCCAAGAGCCGCGCCAGACCACGCCATCGTCTCAGTTGCGCATCCCAAGCAGTGCAAGGGTGGCTTCGGTTGCGACCATTCGCGACGGGATCGATCTGGGTGATCTTAGTTTGATCGGCATCTTCGGGAAATCAAACAATCGCTACGCATTAGTGCGCACCTCTCAAGGCCGCATCAAGAAAGCCACGCCGGGCGACACTGTCAGCGGCTGGCTTGTGTCGAGCATCGGCGAGGATGGCGTAAGGGTGCAGCGGCGCAGCAAAACCAAAGTGCTGCGTTTGCCGAACTAAGCGCAGAGGTTAGGGCCGCGCTGCAAGCCAGCTTTGCCAATCATCTTCGCTATCAAGATCGGTGGTGGCTGCGGACCCATCCAGCGCCACATCCACGAGATAATCGCGCCCCTCCGTCAGAATAGCACGCGCGCCCATATCGCCGCTTAGCCCGCGCAGCCCCTCAAAAAACCGCCGCCCGAATATCACTGGATGCCCCGGTGTTCCGTCCGCCGCCGTTGCGCGCACAAGGGTTTGGCCCTGCTCTGGCGCAAAGGCACCTATTAGCTTGTCAAAATGCGCCGCCCCAATTTCGGGCATATCCGCAAGCGCCAGCATCACCGCGTCGGTGTCTGCGTCGATCGCACTCATGGCGGCACGAATTGACCCTGCCATGCCTTCGTCCGCTTCGGGGGCGTTGATGATCTGAACCGCAAGCCCATCAAGCGCGGCACGGCGCGCGGCCTCGTAAGGCCCCCCCAAAACCACGCAAACCTGCGCGGCGGATTGTGCCCCAAGCGCCGCCAGCACCGTGCGGCGCAAGAGCGCGGTGCCATCGATTTTGCGCGTTAGTTTATCGCTACCTTGCATCCGCGATGAGGTGCCGGCGGCCAAAACCACAATGCGCAGTTGCGGGCGTGCCGAGACCCGGGCGCGGCCCAAACGCGGTTGCGGGCGTGTCGCGATTTCCTTGAGCAAGCCGCCAACGCCCATCCCTGCAATATCGCGGCTCGTCACGGGCAGCCCCGCACAAAGCCGCTCCAACACCCAATCCGCACCGTTAAGCGCGGGGGATTTAGCACAGCCGGGCAGACCGACGATATGTTGCGAGCCGCGTGTGCCCAAAAACAACAGATTGCCCGGATCGACGGGCATCCCAAAGCGCTCAATCCGCCCACCAGCGGCCACCAAAGCCGCAGGGCAGACGTCTTGGCGATCCGAGGTCGCGCTGGCGCCTAGCAAAAGCAGCAGATCGGCGGAGCTGGACGCGATAGCACTTTGCAGCGGCGCGACCTCATGGGGCACGCGCTCTACTTGATCCAGCGTGAGGCCCAGAGCGCGGGCGCGGGTGGTCACCGCGTCAATCCCCTTTTGGGTGCTCTGCGCGCCAAGTTCCGTGACAATCAGCGCCGCGCTCAGGGGTTTAAACGGGCAAAGCCGCACCATATCCGGCCCCAGCCCTGCCAAAGCCTGCGTCAGTTTCTCGCGCGGGGCGGCATAGGGGATGATCTTGATCGTGGCCACGAGGGTTTGCGGCGCAACCCGCGCTAAATCCGGCAGGGTGGCAATGGTGATCGCCTCGTCCACGGCGTTCAGCGCGGTCAATCCGGCGGCATCAAGCTGAACCAAACCATGCGCTTCGGCCACTAAATTGACGCGGCCCGTCGAGGCCGGACGCGCCGTGATCCCTTGACTTTCCAGCGCTGCCGCAATGGCCTGCGCCGCCTCATCCTCGGGCATATCCTCGGGGGTCAGCCGCGCCGCCCAGATATGCGCGATGCCAGCCGCCCCCAGCAAAGCCACATCCGCGCTGCTCAAAACCTGCCCCTTGCGCAGGGTGGTCGCGCCCAGCTTCAGCCGATGGGCCGCGATGGCGCCTTGGGCGGTCTCAACTGGGATCAAACCAAACTTCACGGGCTAGGGCCGCGTCTGCGGGCGACGCAGCCGCTCGGTGATTTGCGCCATGATTGAGACTGCAATCTCCGCTGGCGAACTCGCACCAATATCAGCCCCAACTGGGGCATGGATGCGCGCGATTTCACGGGGGGCAATGCCCGCCCCGCTGAGCCGGTCCACCCGTTTGGCATGGGTGCGGGTCGAGCCGAGCGCGCCAATGTAAAAAGCCTCGCTCCCCAGCGCGGTCAAAAGCGCAGGGTCATCGATCTTGGGATCATGGCTCAGGGTCACGACCGCCGTGCGCGCGTCCACCCCAAGCTCTGCCAGCGCCTCGTCGGGCCAGTCGTTGCGCAGGGGCAGCCCCTCAAAGCGATGGGCCGCGCCGAAGGCCTCGCGCGGG